>JAWKRT010000001.1:902015-1202687 GCA_041389495.1 Myxococcota bacterium
CCGCGCACGAAGATGCCGCCGGCGCCCGAGCACCCGATCCCCATCTGGGTGGGCGGCTTCTCGGAGCCGGCGCTCCGCCGCGCGGCGCGCAACGACGGCTGGCTCTCCGATCTCCAGACGAGCGCCGACATCGCGCGCTGCATCGAGCGCGTGCGCGCCTACCGCGCCGAGATGGGCCGCGCGCACCTGCCGCTCGACGTCATGGCGAGCCCGAGCGACGCGTTCACCGTCGATGGCTTCCGCAAGCTCGAGGACCAGGGCGTGACGCACATCCTCACGATGCCCTGGGTCTTCTACGGCGGCCTCACCGACGACCCGCAGCGCAAGCTCGACGGCCTGCGCCGCTTCGCGGACGACGTCGTCGCGAAGATGGTCTGAGCCCGCGCGCAGGGAGACGCCGCGCGCGGAGCGCGCGCACGCCAGGAGGCCACCGTGCCCGTCGTCGACATCACGCGCTTCGATCACGTCTCGCTCCACGTCCGCGACATGGAGGCGTCGCTGCGGTTCTACCGCGACGCGCTCGGCATGCAGGTGATCTTCGAGGAGGCGATCGCCGGCGCGAACCTCGACGCGGTGATGAAGCGCGGCGGCGCGTCGGGGCGGATGGTCGGCCTGCGCGTGCCGGGCGGCGACGCGATGATCGAGCTCATTCAGGGCGTGCGGAAGGTCAACGACGACCCGGGCACGCTCGACAGCCTGATCTTCTCGCTGCGCGTCGCCGACGCCGACGCCGCGCACGCGAAGCTCACGGCGGCCGGCATCGCGCCGCAGCAGCCCGTCCAGCAGTTCGGCGACACGGTGAAGCTCTTCTTCGTCGTCGACCCGGACGGCCGGCGCATCGAGTTCCTCGAGGCGCTCGCCGGAGCGAAGCACTGATGTGCGACTCGGTCGGCGTCGCGCCCGCGCGCTCGGCCACCGGGCGGACGCTCTTCGCGAAGAACAGCGACCGTCCGGAGGGCGAGTGCCAGCCGTTCGTGCAGTACCCGGCCGCCCACCATCCGCGCGGCGCGCGCGTGCGCTGCACGCACGTCGAGATCGCCCAGGTCGCGGAGACCTTCGCGGTGATGGGCCACTCGCCCTTCTGGGTCTTCGGCTTCGAGCACGGCGTGAACGAGCACGCGGTCGCGATCGGCAACCACACCGTGTTCTCGCGCGAGCCCGTCGAGGAGCAGCCGGGCCTGATCGGCATGGATCTCGTGCGTCTCGGTCTCGAGCGCGCGCGCACGGCGCGCGAGGCGGTCGAGGTCGTGGCGACGCTCGTCGAGACGCACGGGCAGGGCGGCCCCGCGTTCAAGCCGGGCGGCGGCGGCTACCACAACAGCTTCACCATCGCCGATGCGCGCGAGGTCTGGCTGATGGAGACGAGCGGCCGGCGCTGGGCGGCGCGCCGCGTCGAGGCCGGCGCGCTCACGAACCACTTCACGCTCGACACGGGCTGGGAGATCGCGTCGCGCGACCTCGAGAGCTTCGCGCGCACGGAGGGCTGGTGGACGGAGCGCGCACGCGTCGACGTCGCGCGCGCCTATCGCAACGAGCACGTGCCCGGTCGCATCTCGGAGGGGCGGCTGCGACGTTCGTGCGCGCTGCTCGCCGCGCGCGCCGCGCACGACGTCGCCGGCCTCGAGGCGCTGCTGCGCGATCACGGCGACGGCGGGCTCGCGCCGCCCGCGCACACGAGCACCGAGGAGGAGGCGCACTTCACGCTCTGCATGCACGCGGAGCCCGTCGGAACGACGACGGCGAGCCTCGTCGCCGAGCTTCCCGCACGGGACGAGCGCGACGACGCGGGCTGGCGCCCGTGGCCCGTGTGGATCTCGTTCGCGACGCCGTGCACGGGCGTCTTCCTGCCCGTCTACGTCGACGGCGTCGTGCCCGCCGCCTACGCGCGCGGCGGCGAGACGCCGAGCGACGACTCCGCGTGGTGGGCGTTCGCACGGCTGCGCGCGGCCGCACAGCGCGACTTCGCGGCGCTCAACCCGCGCCTTCGCGCCGCGTGGGCGCCGCTCGAGCGCGACATCGAGCGCGAGCGCGTCGAGGCCGAGGCGCGCGCGCTCGAGCTCGCGCGCGCGGGCGACGGCGACGCCGCGCGCGACGCGCTCTCGGCGTTCGCGCAGCGTTGTGCCGAGCGCGCGATCGCGCGCGCGGCGGAGCTCGTGGATGCGATCGAGAGCGGCGAGGACGTCGCCGCCGCGACGGCGGCGGGCTAGGCGCTCTTCGCGGCGTCGCGCGCGGCGACGTGGCGCACCGGCCGCGCGGCGCGCGCGCCGCCGAAGTAGTCGAACCGCAGCTCCCACGGAACGCCGAGCGCCTGCAGGATGCGGCGCTTCGTCGCCTGGCGGCACGTGCGCCCCTTCTCGACGGCGTGGATCGTGCGCGGCGAGACGTTGGCCTTGTCGGCCAGCTCCGTCTGCGTCCATCCGAGGGCCTGTCGGGCTGCGCGAATCCGGTTCATGAGGGGTCCTGGGGTCGGCGGTTCGAGGGCGGGAGTCTACCGCCGGACGCCCCTTCGATGGAAGGCTCGAAACGGCCCCGGCGAGGCCGATGTCGGGCCCCGCGCGCGATTCCCCTCCGCGCGTCGAGACGGGTCGGGAGCAGCGCAGATCGCGCGGGGAGCGCCGGCCCGGTGCGGTCGGGGCCGCGCGGCGCGCTCCGCGCCCGAGGATGTCGCGGGCGGCGGGCGGGGCGGAGCGCGGAAGGCCGGGTGGGGTGGGTAAGGGGATTCGAACCCCCGACTTCCAGAATCACAATCTGGCGCTCTAACCAACTGAGCTATACCCACCAGAAGGGGCGGCAAGCTAGTGAACGGGGGCTCGCGGTGTCAACGCGCCGGGGCCGCCGACGGCCGGCTCGGCGGCGGTGCCGGCGTTCCGGCCGGGCTCCACGGCTCGCCGCGATCGCTCGCCCCGATAGCTCAGTCGGATAGAGCAGTCGCCTTCTAAGCGACGGGTCGGAGGTTCGATTCCTCCTCGGGGCGCCAACCCGGCCCGCGCGCGCCGCGCGGGCCCGACGCGGCCTCGCGCCGCCCGCCGCGCGCAGGCCCCGTCACGATGACCCGCCGGCTCCCGATCGCGCTCGGCCTCGCCCTCGCCACCGCGGCGCTCTACGCGCAGACGGCGCGCTTCGACTTCGTCGCCCTCGACGACGACATCTACGTCTACGAGAACCCCGACCTCGACGGGCCGCTCGGCTGGGAGGGGCTCGCCTGGGCGTTCGCGCCCGAGATCCGCGTCTCGAACTGGCACCCGGTCACGATGTGGACGCTGCGCCTCGACGCGGCCGCCGTCGGCCGCGCGGACGCGCGCCGCTACCACGTCGTCAACGCGCTCCTGCACGGCGCGGCGACGCTGCTCGCCTTCTGGGCGCTCGTCGCGCTGACCGGGCGCGACGTCGAGAGCGGGCTCGTCGCGCTCGTCTTCGCCGTGCACCCGCTGCACGTCGAGTCGGTGGCCTGGGTGGCGAGCCGCAAGGACGTGCTCGCCGGCTGCGGATGGTGGGCGTCGATCGGATGCTATGCGGTCCACGCGCACCGAAGCGCGCGCGGCGAGCGCGGACGCGCGGCGCTCGCCTACGCGGGATGCCTCGCGGGAGCCGCGTTCGCGCTGCTCTCGAAGCCGTCGGCCGTGACGCTCCCGTTCGTGCTCGCGCTCTTCGACGTCTGGCCGCTCGCGCGCGCGCGGCGCGTGCGCGCCGCGCGGCTCGTCGCCGAGAAGCTCCCCGTGCTCGCGCTCGCGATCGCCGTGTCGGCGGCCACGCTGTGGGCGCAGAGCGGCTCGGGCGCGATGGAGGACGGCGCGCACATCGCCCTCGTCGACCGCCTCGCGAACGCGCTCGTCGCCTACGCGCGCTACGTCGTCGGCACGCTCTGGCCGACCGATCTCTCGCTCTTCTACCCGTATCCCGGGACGGTCGCGGCACCGCCGCTCGCGGCCTGGCAGATCGGCGGCGCCGCGGCGCTGCTCGCGGCGCTCTCGGGCATCGCGGTGCTCGCGGGGCGCCGCGGCCATGCGTGCGTGCCGGTCGGCTGGCTCTACTTCCTCGGCACGCTCGTCCCGATGATCGGGATCGTGCAGGTCGGCCTCGCCTCGCACGCGGATCGCTACACGTACCTGTCGCAGTCGGGGCTCGTCGTCGCGGCCGTCTTCGGCGCGAGCGAGTGGCTGCGCGCGCGACGGCCCGCGTGGCGCGCGCCCGCCCTCGGCGCGGCGCTCGCAGCGACCGTCGCGCTCGGCGTCGCGGGCCATCGCCAGGTCGCGCTCTGGCGCGACACGCCGACGCTCTTCGAGCACGTGCTGGCGGCGAGCCCGCGCAACGCGCTCGCCCACTACAACTACGCGAACTGGCTGCAGCAGTACGGCGCGCACGTGCCGGACGCGGGTGCGCGCGCCGAGCGCCACTACCGTGCGGCACTCGCGGTCGACCCGAAGGGCACGTCGGCCGCCGTGAACCTCGGGCTCCTGCTCGTGCTGCGCGGCGACCGCTCCGAAGGAATGGCGCTGCTCGAGGAAGCGGCTGCGCGCGCGCCGCTCCACGCGGGCGCGAACCTCGACCTCGGGCTTGCGCTCGCACAGACGGCGGCCGAGCAGGGCGGGCCGCCCGCGCTCTGGGCCCGCGCGCGCCGTCACCTCGAGCGCTCGCTCGACGGCGAGCCGCCGCCGCGCCCGATCGAGCGGCAGCGCGCCCACCGCGCGCTCGCGGGCATCGCGCAGCTCGAGGGCGACCTCGCGCGCGCGCGCGCCCACTGGGAGCGCGCCGTCGAGCTCGACCCCCGCGACCCGGTGAGCCTGCTCGAGCTGGCGCGCGTCCTCGCGCTCGAGGCCGCGCGCTCGTCCGGGCCCTCCGGTGCGGCTCCCGACCCCGACGGGCTCGACCGCGCCCGCGCGCTCGCGGCGCGCGCCGAGGCGGCGGCCCGACGCTCGGGCGACGCCCCGTCGGCCGAACGCGCCGCAGCCCTCGGCCGGGCGCTGCTTTCTCGGGAGCCGATGGAACCGCCGCAGGGCGGGCGGGGACGATAGGCCCAGATACTCCTCAGCTTCTCTCGTGGCGGCCTCATCCACCGCCTGGTTGGCAAGGGAAGCGCGTCGAGGGAGGGCATCGCCCGCGACGAAGGCACCTTGCACGACACGGCGGCCCGGTACCGGCACACCGGGCCGCCCTCCTTCCCCGGTCAGAGCCCGGCGCCACGGTGGCGCCGGGCTCTTTCCTTTGGCGGTCACGCGCGGCGGCCGGGTGGCGGCGCCGGAGCGGCGCGCGCGCTCAGTGCAGCTTCGGGGCGCGCTCGCGAAGCTGTGCGAGCACGCGCTCGACGCGCGGCGCGCTCGCGTCGCCGGGCGCGAGCGCGAGGAAGCGCTCGAGGTCGTCGATCGCCGGCGCGAAGCACTCGAGCGCCTGGTAGAGCAGGCCGCGGTCGCGCAGCTCGAGCGCGTCGTCCGGCGCGAGCAGCAGGATGCGGTCGACGCACGCGAGCGCCGCGTCGAGCTGGCGTCGCTGCAGGTGGATCTGCTTCAGGTTCGTGAGCATGCGGCGCAGCGTCTGGTGTGCGCTCGCCGCGGCGAGGTGCTCGTCGGCGAGCACGGCCTGCGGACCGAGCGCGCCGCGCAGCCGCTCGGCGCAGGCATCGCGCGTCAGCACACGGCCGTGGAAGGCGTCGACGACGATCGCGCCGCCGTCGCGGTCGACGACCTTCGCGAGGAAGTGGCCGGGGAAGCCGACGCCGTGCGCCTCGAGCCCCGCGCGCCGCGCGACCTCGACGTACACGATCGAGAGCGTGATCGGGATGCCGCGGCGGCGGTCGAGCACGTCGCCGAGGAAGCTGTTGCGCGGGTCGTAGTAGTCGTGCTCGTTGCCGCGGAAGCGCTCGCGCTCGAAGAGCACGTGGTTCAGGTGGGCGACCGCCTCCGCGGCGTCGGCGGCCGCCTCGACGCCCGCGCGCGCGGCTTCGCCGAGCGCGTCGAGCCGCTCGAGGTGGCGGTCGACCTCGGCGCGCGGGTCGGCCTCGGCCGCGAGCCAGAGCGCGGCGCGCGCGACGTCGATCTCGGGCTCGGGCAGCGCGACGGCGGCGGCGAACTGGCGCCGCGCCTCGCCGCGCGGGTCGTAGGGGCGTGCGCTCGGCGGCTCATCCGGCAGCATGCGGCACCCTGTGTCGCGAACGCGCGCGGGGCGCGCAAGCGCCGCGTGCCGCGCGCTGCAGTGTCGGCTCGTCGCGGCACCCGACGCGGCGTCTCGCGCCCCTGGACTCCGTTCGCGGGCGCGCGCCGCCCCGGCACGGGGCTTGCTCTTTCGCCGGGTCGTCGCGGGCGCGCCGCGCCGACGCGACACACAGGGAGGAGCCGATGACCGACCTCGACGACCGCGGAGCGCTGCCGGCGCGCGCACCGAGCCCCGGCATCGCCGCCGTGCTGAGCTTCTTCGTGCCCGGGCTCGGACAGCTCTACTGCGGCCGCCTGCTCGCGGGCGCGCTCTGGTTCCTGGGCACCGGGCTCGCCTACTGGGCGGTGCTCGTGCCGGGCTTCTTCGTCCACGCCGTCTGCATCTGGTCGGCCTACCAGAGCGCGAAGGAGTGGCGCGGCTACTAGCCGGCGCGCGGGGCGCGCGCCGCGGCCGACGGCGGCGCGCGCGTCCGGGCTCGGCCGGTTGGCGACGCGCGGCGCGACGCCGCATCATGGGCGGCCCCGCGCCGTCGCCCCGAGCGCGGGCGAGAGGCCCGCGGCAATGCCCCCCACGTACCAGACCGACGACGTCCGCATCGACGAGCTCCGGCCGCTGATCCCGCCGGCGATCCTGATGGAGGAGCTCCCCGCCACCGAGGACGTGTGCTCGCGCGTCGCGGGGCACCGCGAGCAGGTGGCGCGCATCCTCGCCGGGGACGACGACCGGCTGATCGCCGTCGTCGGCCCGTGCTCGATCCACGACACGAAGGCCGCCCTCGAGTACGCGGAGCGTCTCGCCGGGCTCGCCGAAGCGCTGCGCGACGACCTGCTCGTCGTGATGCGCGTCTACTTCGAGAAGCCGCGCACCATCATCGGGTGGAAGGGGCTCATCAACGACCCGCACCTCGACGGGAGCTTCGCGATCAACGAGGGGCTGCGGCTCGCGCGGCGCTTCCTGCTCGACGTGATCGCGCTCGGGCTCCCGTCGGCGAGCGAGTTCCTCGACCCGATCTCGCCGCAGTTCTACGCCGACCTCGTCGCGTGGGGCGCGATCGGCGCGCGCACGTCCGAGAGCCAGGTGCACCGCGAGCTCGCGAGCGGCCTGTCGATGCCCGTCGGCTTCAAGAACGGGACGGACGGCGGCGTGCAGCTCGCGATCGACGGCATCCTGTCGGCCGCGCACCCGCACCATTTCCTGTCGGTCACCAAGCAGGGCGTCGCGGCCATCGTGTCGACGCGCGGCAATCCCGAGTGCCACGTCATCCTGCGCGGCGGCGCCAACGGGCCGAACTACGACGCGGCGTCGATCGCCGCCGTCGCCGCGAAGCTCGAGAAGGCCGGGCTCCCGCCGCGCATCATGGTCGACTGCAGCCACGCGAACAGCGAGAAGAACCACGAGAACCAGCCGCGCGTCGCGGCCGAGGTCGGGCGCCAGGTCGCGGGCGGCGAGCGCGCGATCGTCGGTGTGATGGTCGAGAGCTTCCTCGTCGACGGCAACCAGGATCACACGAAGACGGCCGAGCTCGTCTACGGCAAGAGCATCACGGACAAGTGCCTCGACTGGGAGCGCACCGAGGCGCTGCTGCGCGACCTCGCCGATTCCGTGCGCAAGCGCCGCGGCTAGCGCGTCCGCGCACAGGGGAGGCCGAGGCATGCCCGAGTTCTGCAGGGTCGAGCGCGACGGACGGCTGTGGACCGTCACGATGTCGCGCCCCGAGCGCATGAACGCGCTGCACCCGCCCGCGAACGTCGAGCTCGGCGAGGTCTTCGACGCGTTCGCGGCCGACGACGAGGCCTGGGTCGCGATCCTCACCGGCGAGGGCGACCGCGCCTTCTGCGCCGGCAACGACCTCAAGTACACGGCCGAGGGAACCGGCGAGCTCGCGGTCGGGCCGATGGGCTTCGGCGGGCTCACGGGCCGCTACGACCTCGTGAAGCCGGTGATCGCGGCCGTGAACGGCGTCGCGATGGGCGGGGGCTTCGAGATCGCCCTCGCGTGCGACCTGATCGTCGCGTCGGAGAACGCGCGCTTCGCGCTGCCCGAGCCGCGCGTCGGGCTCGCCGCGCTCGCGGGCGGCATGCAGCGGCTCCCGCGCCAGATCGGCCTCAAGCACGCGATGGGCATGCTGCTCACGGGCCGCCACGTGTCGGCGCAGGAGGGGCGCGAGCTCGGCTTCGTGAACGAGGTGGTGCCGCACGAGGAGCTCTTGCCCCCGGCGCGGCGCTGGGCCGACCAGATCCTCGCCTGCGCGCCGCTCTCGGTGCGCGCGTCCAAGCAGGTGGCGATGCGGAGCCTCGACCACGCCTCGCTCGAGGAGGCGTGCAACGCGCGCTACGACGCCGTCGCGACGCTCCTGCGCAGCGACGACTTCCGCGAAGGCCCGCGCGCCTTCGCCGAGAAGCGCGACCCGGTCTGGAAGGGTCGTTAGGCGCTCCCGCTCCCTGGCGCGTCCACCCGGGCCGGACGCGGCGAGGCCGTCCCCGCGGCCGAGCGCGAACGAGACGCGGGCAGGGCGTGCGGAGGCGTCGCTAGGCGCGGATCGCGGCTTCGAGGACGGCGAGACCGTGCTCGAGCTCGGCCTGCGTGATCACGAGCGCCGGTGCCAGCCGCACCGTGTTCGGGCCCGCCTGGATGACGAGCACGCCTTCGTCGCGGCAGCGCGCGACGACGTCGCCGACGGGAGCCGGGAGCTCGATGCCGCGCAGGTGCCCGACGCCGCGCACCTCGACGACGCGGTCGCCGAGCTCGCGCGCCATGCGCGCGAGGCGCTCGTCGAGCCACTTCGCGACGTGGCGCGCGTGCTCGAGCACGCCGCCCTCGGTGAGCTCGGCGAGGACGGCGTCGGCGCAGGCCGTCGCGAGCGGGTTGCCGCCGAACGTCGACGCGTGCGAGCCCGGTACGAGCGCCTTCGCGTAGCGCTCCGTCGTGCACATCGCGCCGATCGGCATGCCGTTGCCGAGCGCCTTGGCGAGCGTCATCACGTCGGGCACGGCGTCGTGCTGCTCGTACGCGAACAGCGTCCCCGTGCGGCCCATGCCCGCCTGCACCTCGTCGAAGATCAGGATCGCGCCGCACTCGTCCGCGAGCGCGCGCAGGTCGCGCAGGAAGCCGGGCGGGGCGGGGCGCACGCCGCTCTCGCCCTGCACGGGCTCGACGATGATCGCGGCCGTGCGCTCGCCGACGAGCGCCTCGACGCTCGCGATGTCGCCGAACGTGGCGAAGCCGACGCCGGGCACGAGCGGCTCGAAGCCCTTCCAGTAGGCGGGCGTCCCGGTCGTGCTCACCGTGAACAGCGTGCGGCCGTGGAAGCTCCCGTGGAAGGCGACGATCTCGAAGCGGTCGTCGCCGCGGTCGCGGTGCCAGCGCCGCGCGAGCTTGAGCGCGGCCTCGTTCGCCTCGGCGCCCGAGTTGCAGAAGTAGACGCGCTCGGCGAACGAGTGCGCGACGATGCGCTCGGCCGCGCGCACCTGCGGCTCGGTGGTGAACAGGTTCGAGGCGTGCCAGAGCTTGTGGGCCTGCGACTCGAGCGCGCCGACGACGCGCGGGTGCGCGTGGCCGAGCGCGACGGTCGCGATGCCGCCCATCAGGTCGAGGTAGCGACGCCCGTCCGCGTCCCACAGGTGGCAGCCCTCGCCGCGCACGATGGCGATCGGCTGGCGGGCGTAGTTCGCGACGAGCACGTTGCTGCCGCGCTGGGCGATGTCCTGGTTGGGATCGGTCATCGGCGCGCTCCTCGGACGCGGGCGCCGAGCATAACAGGGCGAGGCCGCGCGCGCGCCGGCTCGCGGGCGGGTGTGCGCGCTCAGTCGGCGCGCGGGCCGAGCACGCGGACGGGGCGGACGACCTGGCGCTTGCCCTTGAGGCGCGCCGGCTCGAGCGGCTCGCCCTCGAAGAGCGACGACACGCGCCGCCACGTCTCCTCGCCGACGACGACCTCGCCCGGCAGCGCGACGGAGGCCTCGAGCCGGCTCGCGATGTTCACGACGTCGCCGATCACCGTGTAGTCCTTGCGCTCGGGCGAGCCGATGTCGCCGACGACCACCGCGCCCGAGTTGATCCCGATGCGCATCTCGAGGCTGCGCCGCTTCGAGTACGAGTTGAGCTCGGCGAGCAGCTCCTGCATGCGCAGCGCCGCGCGCACGGCGCGTTCCGCGTGGTCGGGCATCGGGAGCGGCGCACCGAAGAACGCCATCAGCCCGTCGCCGCGGAACTTGTCGAGCGTCCCCTCGAGCTCGAAGATCGCCTCGGTGAGCCGCTCGAACACCTGGTTCAGCATCCGCACCGTCTCGGCGGGCTCGAGCGTCTCGGCCATCGCCGTGAAGCCGCACAGGTCGGCGAAGACGACGCTGACGTCCGCCTCCTCGGCGACCATCCGCCCGGGCTCGTGCGGTGTGCCGACGATGCGGTCGACGACCGCGGGCGAGCTGTAGCGCGCGAGCCGCCCGCGGATCTCCTGCTCGTGGCGGAGCCGCTCGCGCAGCCCCGTGCGCTCGACGGCGACCGCCGACAGGATGCCCAGCGCGGAGAGCGCCTGGAGGTGCTCGCTCGTGAACGGGTCGTCGACGCTCTGGCGGTCGACGTAGACGAAGCCGACGACGTGGCCGTCGCGGTAGAGCGGCGCGCACATCGCCGAGCGGATGTGCATGAGGATCACGCTCTCCGCGCCACCGAAACGCTCGTCGTGCAGCGGGTCGTTCACGATCAGCGACTGGCGCCGCTCGAGCACGTCGTTCGCGATGTGCGTGCTGATGCGGATCGGCTCGTCCGCCGCGCCCTCGAGCGTGCGCATCACCTTGGGCGTCGTCGTCCCGGTCGCTTCGTCGTGCAGGCAGATGACGCCGCGCTCGGCCGGGATGCTGCGGAACACGAGCTCGAGGATGCGCTCGAGCGTCTCGTCGAGCGACTCGCAGGAGATCAGCGCCTCGACCGCGTCGCCGAACAGGCGCACGCCGGGCGCGAGCCGCGCCATCTCGGGCGCGCGTTCGCTCTCGTCGGGCGCCGCGAGCGGCGACACGCTGCTCTGCGTGCTGCCCTCGCGCGACGCGAGCAGCGTGTCGAGGCGGGCGACGTCGAGGATCTCCGTGCGGCGCCCCTTCTCGGACTTCGCCTCGAAGACCACGTTGGCGGGCGCGGCGGGGCGCGCGCGCGCGATCCGCACGTAGAGCCGCACGGCGCCGAGATCGATGCGGTCGCCGTCGTGGAGCCGCTGCTGCGTCGTGCGGTAGGTGTTGACCTTGACGCCGTTCTTCGAGCCGAGGTCGGTGATCGTCCAGGTCGACCCGTCGCAGGTGATGCGCGCATGCCGGCGCGAGACGCTGTCGTCGACGAGCACGAGCGAGCAGCTCGGCGCGCGCCCGATCAGGAAGTCGCCCTCGCCTGCGACGACCGAGCGCTCCTCGCCGTCGTGCTCGAAGCGGAGCTCGAGCGTGGTCGACGGCGCGGCGGGTTCCATGTCGGGCAGTGTACCGGCGCGGCTCACACGAGCTCCACCACGTCGGCGTCGTCGAAGGAGTCCTCGGGGTCGAAGGCGGCGAGCCCTTCGGCGCGGCGCGCATCGGCGATCGCGGCGAGCCGCTCGCGCAGGCCGCGCGCCTCCTCCGCCGCGCGCTCGAACTCGGCCCGCGGCAGCATCAGCACCCACGACTTGCGGGCGGCGCGCACCGTGGCGCTCGCCGGCACGCCTCGCAGCAGCGACATCTCCCCGCACGGCGCGCCCGGGCCTAACGTGGCGATCTCCTTCTCGCCGCACGCGTCCTCGCGGGCCGACGCGCGGAGTGCGCCGGCGAGCACCAGGTAGAGCGCGCTCGCGGCCTGGCCCTGCTCGATCAGCGTCGCACCCGCGCGCACCTCGAGCAGCCGGAACCGGCGCGCGAGTGCGCGCCGCTCCGCGGCCGCGAGGCCGGCGAACACCGCGCTCGTCCGGACGAGGCGCGCGACGAGCCGCTCGCGCAGCAGCCGCAGCAGCACCGCCAGCATCTCGGGCTCCTCGTCGAGCAGCTCGGCGACGACGGCGCGGTCGATGGCGAGCAGCTCGGTGTCGACGAGCGCCTCGATCGTCGCGTTGCGCGGCTCGTTCGTGACGAGCGCGATCTCGCCGAAGTAGCCGCCCGCCTCGATCACGCCGAGCCGGCGGCGCGGGCTCGCGTCGGTCGCCTCGGCGATCGGTACGACCGCGCCCTCGACCACGACGTAGAGCGCGTCCGGCGCGTCGCCCTCGCGGAACACCACGTCTCCCTCGGCCACCGCGACGCGGCGCGCCGCCGCGACGAGCTTGCGGAGCGCGCGCACGCCGAGGCGGCCGAAGATCGGCGTCGCGACGAGCGAGCGCGCGGCCGCGCGCGCCTCGGGGTCGGCCGCCGGCGGGTCGGGCTCGCACGGGAGCTCGGCGGCGGGCGCGCGTTCCGCGGCGGGCGCGCGCTCCAGCGCGGGTGCCGGCGGCGCGCCCGCGCGCGGCGCCTTCTCCCCTCCCTCGTCCCCGAGCGCGGGCGCGACGACGTCCTCGCCGACGACCTCGTCGTCGAGCTCGAGCACCTCCGTCACGTCGACCTCGTCGGCGCCGCCGTCGAGCGACCCGTCCGCCGCCTCCTCGACCAGCAGGAGCTCCTCGATCGGCGCGGCGCCGCG
Source organism: Myxococcota bacterium (assembly GCA_041389495.1). Classification (NCBI taxonomy): domain Bacteria; kingdom Pseudomonadati; phylum Myxococcota; species Myxococcota bacterium. The sequence continues at coordinate 914,787 of JAWKRT010000001.1, forward strand.
CGCGGCAGGGCGCGCCGCGGGCCGCGCGCGCGCGGGTCGCGCGGCGGCCGGCCCGACGCCGTCGCGCAGCGCGGCCAGCCGGTCGAGCGTCGCGGTGTGCATGGGGTCGACGTCGAGGATCCAGTTGCAGACGGCGATCGCCTGGATCCCCGCGCCGGCCCTCGTGTAGAGCTCGGCCGCCCGGACGAGGGCGGCGAGCGTCTCCTGGTAGCGGCCGACGTCCTGGTAGCTGCGCGCGAGGCGCTTCCAGAGCTTGGGCTCGCCGGGAGCCAGGGCGGCCGCGCGTTCGAGCGCGTCGACGAGCGCCGCGCCGTCGCCGCGGCGCTCGGCCGCGTCCGCGCTCGCCAGCCATCCCTGGAGGTCTTCGCCCGCCATGGCTCCCCTCTTCGGGGGTGCCGTCGGGGCGCTTGACGCGCGAGCGCCGGCCCCGGAGCGGCTAGGCTCGCCGCCCGATGGCGCACGTCGACGACGGCTTCGGCGCAGGGCGTTCCGGTGCGGTCGCGGTCGCGGCGGGGCGCGCGCCCGCCGGCGGGCACGGCGGTGGGCACGCGCGGCTGCTCGACGTCGGGCCGCTCGACGTCGGGCCGCTCGACGAACCAGAGCGCGACGCGGCGGTGCAGCTGCTCGCTCGCGCGTTCCGCGACAACCCGCTCAACACCGCGGTCGTCGGCGGCCGTGCGCGCCGCCGGCTGCGCGCCAACCGGGCCGGGACGCGCGCCGCGCTCGAGAGCGCGCGCGGTCTCGCGCTCGTGCTCGGCGCCCGGCGCGCGGGCGCGCTCGTCGGCGTGCTGGTCGCGCAGCCGCCCGGCGTCCACCCGCTCCCGCTCCCGGGCGTCGCGACCCAGCTGCGCGTGCTCGCCGCGCAGGGGCTCCGCACCGCGCGCCGCTGGGCGCGCGTCCACTTCGAGCTCGAGCGCGCGCACCCGCGCGAGCCGCACTGGTACCTCGACATGGTCGGCGTCGAGCCGGACGCGCAGCGCCGCGGCGTCGGACGGGCCCTGCTCGACGCGTTCCTCGCGCGTGTCGACGCGGACGGGGCGCCGAGCTACCTCGAGACGGACCGACGCGAGAATCTCGCTCTCTACGCGCGCGCGGCGTATCGCGTCGTCGGCGAGGAACGCGTGCTCGGGGTCCCGGTGTTCCGCCTGTGGCGGAGGCCGGGCGGGGCCTAGCGAGCGTGGGCGTGCGCCGCCGCCCCCTCGCATCCGCCGCCGCACGGCAGGAGGAATTCGATGTTCGGCCGACGTTCCGACGCGACGCTCGTGCGGGGGCTGTCCCCGATGCGCGCGTTCATGCCCTTCATCTCGCCGCGCCGCAACGACTCGCTCGTGCTGTACACGCTCGAGGTCGATCCCGATCCCGCGCTGCGCTTCGTCGAGACGTACAACGCGACCGCGCCGCCGGATCGCAAGCTCTCGCTCTTCCTGCTGATGCTGCGGGCCATCGCCGAGACGATCCGCCAGCGCCCTCACGTGAATCGCTTCGTCGCGGGCGGGCGGCTCTGGCAGCGCGACGAGGTGTGGATCACGTTCAGCGCGAAGATGACGCTCGAGGACGGTGCGCCGCTCGTCACCGTGAAGCGCCGCTTCGACCTCGACAAGAGCGTCGAGGAGATGGTCGAGGGCATCGCGTCCCGCCTCGTGCGGCGACGCGGCGGCGAGAAGACGCAGAGCGATCGCGAGATGGGCCTCGGGCTGCGCTTCCCGCCATTCGTCACGCGCTTCGCCGTCTGGGCGCTCGGCAAGGCGAACGCCCTGGGCCTGCTGCCCAAGAAGATGGTCGACGACGACCCGCTCTTCGCGACGCTCTTCGCCGCGAACCTCGGCTCGGTCGACATGGAGGCCGGCTACCACCACCTGTGGGAGTACGGCACGTGCTCGATCTTCGCGATGATGGGCCGCGTGAAGACGCGCATCGACGGCTCGCGCTTCTTCGAGATCAAGTTCTCGTACGACGAGCGCATGGCGGACGGGCTCTACGGCGGCATCTCGATGGAGATGATCAAGACCGCGCTCGAGAACCCGGAGCGGCTCGTGTGACGTCGAGCGTCTCCGATGCGCAGGGAGGCGCGCCGCGGAGGCTGCGCTCCGACGACGGGCGGCTCGTGCGCGGCCGCCGCAGCCGCGCGCGCATCCTGCGCGCGGCGCGCGAGCTCTTCCGCGAGCGGGGCTTCGACGGCGCGACCCTGCGCGCCATCGCCGAGCGCGCGGGCATGGGGGCGAGCTCGATCTACCGGCACGTGCGCTCGAAGGAGGAGCTGCTCGTGAGCGAGCTCGCCGTGCTGCAGGAGGAGGCGTGGAAGCGCTTCCGCGCGAGCGACGACCGGCGCGCGCCGACGGCCGCGCGCGTCGAGCGCTTCCTCCGCCTCCAGCACGAGCTGCTCGCCGCCGATCGCGACTTCACGCTGATCGCGCTGCGCGCGACGACGCGACCGCAGGCGCGCGTCGCGCGCCAGGTGCTCGCGCTGCACGATCGCACGATCGGCCTGCTCGCGGAGATCCTCCAGATCGGGCGCATGCGCGGCGACCTCGCGCGCGACCTCGACGTGCTCGAGGCGGCCCGGACGCTCTTCCACATCACGCAGGGGGCGCGGATCCCGTGGGTCAACGGGCTCGTCGACGACGACGCCTGCCTCGACGCGATCCGCCGCGACGTCGAGCTGCTCGTGCGCGGCATCGGCGCGCAGCGCCCGGCGCAGGCCTAGCTTCGCGGGCGCGGCTCCGGCGCGGGCTCGGGCGGCGGCCAGGGCGCGAGCTCGACGAACAGGTCGTCCCACTTCACGCCGTCGAAGAACGGCTCCACCTCGTGACGCGCGCAGCGCATGCACGCCGCGCTCCCGCCCTCCTCGGCGAGCTGCCGCGCGAGCCGTCGCAGCACGACCGGCGCGATCGGCGGCGCGCTCGCGCACAGCAGGAGGAGCGCGCGCCGGTCGGAGAGCCGCAGCGCCGAGTCCTCGGCGCGCAGCCGGCTGCACGCGAGCTCGAGGAGTGCGTCGAGCATCGCGACGTCGTCGCTCTCGACCGCGACGATCGTCGAGTCGAGCCCGAACTCGACCTGGAAGCGCGAGGCGAGCTCGATGCGGCGCTCGAACGCGGCGTCGTCGAGCACGTCCATTCCCGCCGTGTCGGCGAGCATGCGCTCGACGTCGCCGGAGACGGGGTTCGCGAGCACCGACGTCGGCAGGCGCAGCAGCATGTCGATCTTCTGCAGCAGCTCGAAGCGGTGGACGGGCTTCGCGAGCACGTCCGTCGCACCGAGCGCGAGCACGCGCAGCCGGTCGGTCGCGCGGGCGAGGCGGCCCGAGACGACGAGCACGGGAAGGGTCGAGCCCGCGCGGCGCATCGCGCGCAGCACGTCGAGGCCGTTCACGCGCGGCATCTCGAGGTCGAGGACGATCAGGTCGGGGTGGTCGCTGAAGATGCTCGCCGTCGCGTCGAAGCCGTCGACGGCGGTGAGGACTTCGTACCGGGAGGAGAGCGCGTCGCGCGTCATCTCGCGCGCGACCTTGTCGTCGTCGACGACGAGGATGCGCGGGCGGCCGACGGGCGGACGCGGGGCTCGTGCTTCGTCGCCGGTCACGCCGCTCCCACCGTTCCTCGCCGGCGCCGCCGGCCGGGTCGCAAAGGCCTGTCACGCGCCGGCCTCCGGCACGCGTTGCAGCACCGCTGCACTCCTTCGACGAGGCCGGAATCGCGCTTGAGGCGCGAAGGCGCGCTCGGGCGTTCGCCCGGTCAGGCCGCGTGGATTCCGTCGAGGAAGTCCGCGCAGCGCGCGCTCTCGGGGCCGCGCCCCTCGCGCCGCGCGCGCAGCGCGAGGTCGAGTGCGCGCGCGTTCATCGGCGCGGCGACGCCGTGCGCCCGCGCGAGGGCGACGATCCGCTCGTGGTACAGGTCGGCCTCGAGCGGCGCGCCGTAGCGGAGCGCCGCCCACACCGCGTTGTAGAGCGGGAGGTCGCGGGCGCTCGTCCCCGCAGCGGCGGACGCGCGCTGGAAGACGATCTCCTCGTCGAGCGATCGGTCGCGCCCGTCGCACGAGCGCGCGGCGACACCCGCGGCCGCGAGCGCGTCGCGCGCCTCCTCGAGCAGCCGCGCCTTGATCTCGACGAACGCCTCGCTCGCGTGCTCGCCGCGGCGCACGAGTGCGTTCGGGACGCTCATCAGGTTGATGCAGAGCTTGAGCCACTTGTCGGCGCGGACGTCCGGCGACTCGCCGACGTCGAAGCCGGCCGCGCGGAACGCGGCCGCGAGCGCGCGCGCGTCTCCCGAGGCCGCCGCGCTGGCGGGGCCGACGACGATGCGCCCGCGTCCGAGCGCGAGTGCCGAGCGGGGCGACGTGCGCGTGCACGTCTGCCGCACGACGACGCCCACGACGCGGTCGAAGACCGCCGCCGCCACGTCCTCGTTGTCCACGTCGTTCTGCGCGCACGCGACGGCGATCGCGGGCGCCGTGCGCGCGAGCTCCGCGACGACGGTCGCCGTGTCGGGAGCGCGCACGCAGAGCAGCGCGGTGCGCGAGGCGAGGTCCTCGATCTCCGCCGGCGAGGTTGCGGCCGTGGAGACGCGCGCCTCGATCTCCTCGTCGGTCGCCGGGTCGCGCCCCGCAATGCCGTCGCGCGCGCTGCGGCGCGCGGCCGCCGCCGTGCGCGCGAGCACCGCGACGTCGACACCGGCGGCCGCGAGGCGCGCGCCGAGCGCGAGCCCGACGGCACCCGCGCCGACGAGCGCGAGCTTCGGGAGCGCCGGGCCGCCGACGGGGGTCACGCGCGCGCGCGCCGCGTGGGCTCAGCCATCGGCGCGGCTCTCGAAGATCGCGCGCGCGCGCGCGCGCAGGTCGGCGTCGGCGAGCACGTCGAGCGCCGTCATCGCGAGCGCCTTCGCGCCGTCGATCGCCGCGCGGTCGCCGATCTCCGCGCGCGCGTGCAGGGCGAACTCGGCGTTGTGGATCGTGCAGTGGACGGGCGCCGCGGCGAGCATCGGGTGGATGGAGGGCACGCGGTGGCTGACGTTGCCCATGTCCGTGCTGCCGGCCAGGCTCGCGGGCAGCTTGTCGATCGGGAAGAAGCTGCGGCCGAGGCGCTCGGCGTTCGAGCGGAACGCCTCCTCGAGCGGCTCGTTGCGCCGGATGTCGAGGTAGTCGACGTCGCTCCACTGCACCTCGACGGTCGCGCCCGTGGCGAGGGCACCGGCCTCGAAGCACGCGGCCACCCGCTTCTTCAACGCGTCGAGCTCGCGCTGGTTCGCGGCGCGCACGTAGAAGCGGCCGACGGCGCGGTCGGGGACGATGTTGGGCGCGCCGCCGCCTTCCGTGATCACGCCGTGGATGCGCTCGCGCGGGCGGATGTGCTGGCGCAGCTGTGCGATCGACTGGTAGGCGGTGACGAGCGCATCGAGCGCGTTGACACCGCGCTCCGGCATGGCGGCGGCGTGCGCCGCCGTCCCCCGGTAGATCACGTCGACCTCGGCGAGCGCCGTGCACGGCATCGTCACGAGGTCGACGCTCGACGGGTGCATCATGAGCGCCGCGTCGACGCCCTCGAGCGCGCCCTCGCGCGCCATCCGCTCCTTGCCGCCGCCGCGCTCCTCGGCCGGCGTCCCGAGCAGGCGCACGCGGCCGGGAAGGGCGTCGCCGAGCTCGGCGAGCGCGAGCGCGGCGCCGAGCGCGGACGTCGCGATCAGGTTGTGGCCGCAGGCGTGCCCGATGTCGGGCAGCGCGTCGTACTCGGCGAGCACGGCGACGCGCGGCCCGTCGGCCGCGCCGAAGTCGGCGGCGAACGCGGTCGGCAGGCCGTAGGCGCCCGGGTCGACGGCGAGGCCCGCGGCGCGAAGCGCACCGACGAGCAGGGCCTGCGCCTCGCGCTCCTCGAACGCGAGCTCGGGCCGCGCGTGGATCGCGTGCGAGACGCGCAGGAGCTCGGGCTCGAGCCGATCGATGCTATGCGAGACCGCGCGCTTGAGGGCGTCGACGTCGGGGTGCGGCATGGCCGCAGTGTATCGCGCGCGTGGGATAGACTGCGGCCCGCGCGTGCGGCGAGTGCGACGCGCGCCACGGAGGCCGCGTGCGCGCCGTCGTCGTCGAGGAGCCCTGCGAGCCGCGCGCGCTGCGCGTGCGCGACGACGTCGACGAGCCCGCGGCCGCGCCCGGCGAGGTGGTGGTCGCCGTGCGCGCCGCCGCGCTCAACTTCTCCGACGTGCTGCTCGCGCGCGGCCGCTACCAGGAGCGTCCGCCGCTGCCCTTCGTGCTCGGGCGCGAGCTCGCGGGCGAGGTCGCGGCCGTCGGCGAGGGCGTCGCGGGCCTCGCGCCCGGCGACCGCGTCGCGGCGTCCGGCACGGTCGGTGCCTTCGCCGAGCGCGCGGCCGTCGCTGCCGCGCGCTGCATCCGCGTGCCCGACGCGCTCGACTTCGCGCGCGCCGCGGCGCTTCCCATCACCTATGGAACGAGCCACGCCGCGCTCGTCGACCGCGCCGCGCTGCGACGCGGCGAGACGGTGCTCGTGCACGCGGCCGCGGGCGGGACGGGCCTCGCCGCCGTGCAGATCGCGGCGGCGCGCGGCGCGCGCGTCTTCGCGACCGCGGGGGGCGCGGAGAAGTGCGCGCTCGCGCTCGCGCACGGCGCCGAACGCGCCGTCGACACGGCCGAGGGCGACTTCGTCGAGCGCGTGCGCGCGTGGACCGACGGGCGCGGCGTCGATGTCGTCTTCGACCCGGTCGGCGGCGACACGGCGCTCCGCTCGCTCGACTGCCTCGCGTGGAAGGGGAGGCTGCTCGTCGTCGGCTTCGCGAGCGGCGACATCCCGGCGCTGGCGCTCGACTGCGTGCAGCGGGCCGGCGTCGACGTCGTCGGCGTGAACTGGCCGGGCTTCGAGGCGCGCGCGCCCGAGCGCGCGCGCGCACTGCTCGACGACCTGTTCGCGCTCGCGGCGCGGGGCGCGCTGCGGCCCGCGGTCGCGCTCCACCGCGGCCTCGAGGCGATCCCCGAGGCGCTCGCCGCTCTCGCCGAGCGGCGCACGCAGGGGAAGCTCGTCGTCGAGGTCGCGCGCCACACGGCGGGCGAGGTGTCGGCGCGCTGATGCGCGCGCCTCGATCCGCGCGCCGACGCGCACCGGCTGCGCTCGCGCGGGCGCCCGCCTCCCCCGCGCCTCCCCGAAATGGAACGGGCCGGTGGAGCGTGTGCTCCACCGGCCCGCCCGGTGCGATCGCGACGTCCGCCTAGGCTGCCGTCAGGGCCGCCTCGTCGCGCTCGCCGGTGCGGATGCGGATCGCGTCCGCGACATCGAGGACGAAGATCTTGCCGTCGCCGATGCGTCCCGTGTGGCACGCCTCGCACAGCGCGTCCGTGACCTTCTCCACCATGTCGTCCGACACGACCACCTCGAGCTTGAGCTTCGGCAGGAAGTCGACCACGTACTCGGCTCCGCGGTAGAGCTCGCTGTGTCCCTTCTGCCTGCCGAACCCCTTCACCTCGCTCACCGTGAGCCCCTGGATGCCCACGTTGGCGAGAGCTTCCTTCGCGTCGTCGAGCTTGAAGGGCTTGATGATGGCTTCGATCTTCTTCATGGCTTGCGTACCTCCGTCGCCGGCCCGCGAGGGCTAGCGACCCTCCGCGGCGATCGCGGTGCGCGCGAAGCTGTGACCCGCGGCCGCCGACCCGGGCGCCGCGCCGGGGAGGCCGGCGCCGACGGGAGCGACGTCGTAGGCGTGCATGCCGTGCTCGCCGTGATCGAGACCGTCGAGCTCCTCCTCGGGGCTCACGCGCAGGCCCATCGTCGCCTTGATGCCCAGGAAGAGCGCCGAGGCGCAGACCAGCGTGAAGGCACCGTAGGCGCCGACGCCGATCAGCTGCGTCACGAACGAGTGGTCGGGGTTGGTCGAGAAGATGCCGACCGCGAGCGTGCCCCAGATGCCGCACACGAGGTGCACCGAGACCGCGCCGACCGGGTCGTCGATCTTGATCTTGTCGATCGCGATCACCGAGCCCACGACGATGCCGCCCGCGACGAGGCCGATCACGACCGCGGAGAGCGGCGTCATCACGTCCGCGCCCGCGGTGATGCCCACGAGCCCGGCGAGGATGCCGTTCAGCGCCATCGAGAGGTCGGGCTTCGAGCTCACGAAGGAGTAGGCGATCATCGCGCCGATCCCGCCCGCGGCCGCCGCGAGCGACGTCGTCACGAGCACGAGCGAGGTGAGCTCCGGGTCGGCCGACAGCACCGAGCCGCCGTTGAACCCGAACCAGCCGAGCCAGAGCAGCATCACGCCGATCACCGCCGAGGGCATGTTGCTGCCCGGGATCGGCGTCATGCGGCCGTCCTTCGCGTACTTGCCGAGGCGCGGCCCGAGCACGGCGGCGCCGACGAGCGCGCCCCAGCCACCGACCGAGTGCACGAGCGTCGAGCCGGCGAAGTCGTAGAAGCCCATCGCGTCGAGCCAGCCGCCGCCCCACTTCCACGAGCCCGCGATCGTGTAGACGAGCGCGACGAAGATCGTGGAGAAGACCATGAACGACGTCAGCTTGATGCGCTCGGCGACGGCGCCCGAGACGATCGTCGCGCAGGTCGCGGCGAACATCGCCTGGAACAGGAAGTCGGTCCAGTAGGTGTAGCCGCCGCTCGCGTAGTCGGGCGTCATGCCGTTCTCGGGCGGAGTGAGACCGAACCCGGCGAACCCGAGGTACCCGTTGAAGTCGCCCGGATACATCAGGTTGAAGCCGATCACGTAGTACGTGAGGATGCCGATGCAGACGATGAACACGTTCTTGAAGAGCACGTTGACCGTGTTCTTCGAGCGCGTGAGGCCGGACTCGAGCGTCGCGAAGCCGAGGTGCATGATGAACACCAGGCCGGCCGAGAGCATCATCCAGACGTTGTTGGCGACGAACGTTCCGGGCGAGACGGTGTCTTCTGCGAGCGCCACCGCCGGCAGGGCGAGGCCCGCCAGCAGCGCGGCTGCTCCAAGAGCGGTTCTTCGAAGCATCGGTGTGGGTTCTCCAGGGTCGGTGGGGTCGTCGCGCGCGTGACGCACCCTTCACGCTGCACGCGCTCGTCGAGCCAGGGGGCTCGTTCGGGCCTTCGCAGGAGCAACGCGCGTGCCAACGCGCTCGGCCGGGCCGGTCGGCGCCGGAGCGCTACGCGAGAAGCTCGACTGGGCGCGTTCGTGCCCGATCGACGCCGAAAGCGGGCCGACGGCTGCTCACCAGGCGGGCAGCGCTGACGCGCGAACGGGCAGTGCGGGCAGGGGGCGCGCGCTCAGCGCGCGGGCTTGCGGAAGGTCGAGATGCAGTCGAGGTCCTCGAGGAACCAGTCGAGCAGGCGCTGCTCGACGACCTCGAGGCCGGCCTCTTCGCAGTAGTCCGCGAAGAGCTCGCGCGTCATGTTGCTGCGCCACGAGGGGTTCTCGAGCCAGCGCTCGCTGCTCGACACCGTGCCGAAGTTCGAGTGGTGCACGAAGCCCGTGCCGCCCGGCGCCAGCACGCGCGCGAACTCGCGCACGTACTCGCGCACGACGCGCTTGTCGAAGTGCACCATCGCGTCCCAGCTGTAGACGAACGTGATGCTCGCGTCGGCGATGCCGGCGAGCGAGCGGCCGTCGTTCACGTGATAGTGGAGCCGGCAGCTCGGCGTCCCGTCGCCGAAGCGCTTGCGGCACGCCTTGATGCACGACTTGTTGACGTCGACGAGGTGGATCTCGCGCGCGTGCTCGAGGAGCTTCGCCGTGTTGCGCCCGTGGCCGGGCGCGAGCTCGAGCACGCTCCGGAAATCCGCGCGCTCGATCGCCGGCCAGATCAGGTCGCGCCACTGGCCGTCGATGCCCGGCTCGGCCGCGCCGTAGTAGCCGACCTCGTCGTGCGCCTCGCGGCACTCGTCGATCTGCCGCCGGATCACGTCCTCGTCGGGCACGAGGCGGGCCGGCTCGCCGGCCGCGCCCGCCGCGCCCTGTGCCCGCTGCGCCTCGGCCTGTGCGAGCCGCTTCGCCACGACGGCCGCGTGCCGCCGCGTCTCCTCGAGCGCGAGGCGCAGGCTCTCGACGTGCCGCTCGGATTCGGCGAGCGCGGCGCGCAGCTCGGTGCGGTCGGCCTCGAGCCCCGCGCGGTCGCCCTCGAGGTTCGCGGCGTGGCGCTCGAGCTGCGCGAGCCGGTCCTCGAGGTTCGCGGTGTGCCCCTCGAGCCCGTCGACGCGCTCGCGCGCCTCGCCGAGCAGCCCCTCGACGTTCGCGACGTGCGCGCGCAGCCCCTCGACGACCCACTCGCGGTGCGCGCGGATCTCGAGCAGCACGTCGATCTCGGCGAGCGCGGCGGCGAGGTCGCGCGGCTCGCTCTCGAGCGGCTCGATCCGGGCGCGCCAGGGCTTGTCGTCGCGGTCGTCGCTCATCGGGGCACTCGCGCAGGGGCAGCGGCGGGGAGCGCGGCAGTCTAGCGCGCGGTGCGGCGCCGTTCGGAGCGATGGCCTACACAGCCCCGTCGCGGCGGGGTGCCCGGTCGAGGGCCCGGGCGCGCGCCGCGCCCGCAGGAGCCGAGCCCCGGTCGCCGTCGCATGCGAACGCCTCCGATCTCCCCGCGCAACGCCCTCGCGAGCGCGCTCCTCGGCGCGCTGCTCGCGGCCGCCTTCGCGGCCGCGGCCGACGTTCCGTCGTTCGTCGGCGACGACGGCGGCATCACCCTCCGCTACGCCGAGCGCATCGCCGAGGGCCGCGGCTTCGGATACAACGACGGCGAGCGCGTCAACGGCTCGAGCAACCCGCTCTACACGCTCCTCCTCGCGGCCGCGCTGCGCGCGGGCGTCGCGCCCGCGAGCGCCGTCGTCGCGATCGGCGTCGCGTCGGTCGCGGTCGCGGCGGGCGCGCTCGTCTTCGCCTTCGCGCGGCGCGGCTCGCTCGCCGCCGCCGCGCTCGCGTGGCTCGCGCTGGTCGTGAGCCCGTTCCGCACCGGGCTCCTCTTCAGCGGCCTCGAGTCGCCGCTCACGCTCGCGCTCGCGTGCCTCGCCGTCGCCGCGTGCGGCACGTCGAGCGCGGCCTTCCGCGGGCTCGCCGTCGGCGCCCTCGTCGCGAACAAGCTCGACGGCGCGGCCGCGGCGCTCGCGCTCGCCGCGAGCGTGGCGGTCTGCGAGCGCCGGCTCGCGCTGCGCGAAGCCGCGTGGGCGCTCGCGGCCTACCTCCCGGTCGCGGCGCTCCAGCTCGCCGCGTTCGGCTCCGTGCTCCCGAACTCGGCCGCGACGAAGCTCGCCGAGCACGCGAACGCCGCCTTCGACCGCGGCTGGGTCGTCGACGGCCTGCTCGACCACGGCGCGTGGCAGGTCGTGCCCGCGGCGCTCGCCGTGCTCCTGCAGCTCCACCCGCGCGCGCGCTCGCGCGCCGGCGTCTTCGCCTCGGTCTGGCTCGTGCTCCACGTCGCCGTCTTCTCGCTCGTCGACCTCGGGGCGCCGTACCCGTGGTACCTGCTCGCGCCGACCGCGCTGCTCGCGCCGCTCGCCGCGATCGCACTGCTCGACGGCGTCGCGCTCGCCGCGGCGGCCGCGTCGCTCGGCGCGCGCGCCGCGGAGCTCGCGCGCGCGACGCTCGTGGTGCTCGCCGCCGTCGTCTGGGTGCGACCGCTCGCCGAGTACCAGCTCGCGCCGTCGACGCCGCGCACCCATCTCGCGCCCTACGCCGAGAGCGACCTCGCGCGCCAGGCCGCCGGCGCCTGGCTGCGCAAGCACACGAGCGCGACCGAGCTCCTCGCCTCGCCGTGGGGCCTCCCCGCCTACGAGTACGGCGGGCCCGTCTACGACGGCACCTTCCTCAACTCGCGCCCCGACGAGGCGCGCTTCCACGCCGCGATGTACTACCTCGGCGAGTTCCCGAGCGGCGCGCCCTCGCGCGAGGCCCTCGGCGCCGAGCTCGTCGCCTTCTTCCGCTGCGGCCCGCGGTCCGTCGGCTACGCCGTCTACGCGCGCCCCGCGAGCGAGGTCGCGCGCGCGCGCATCGCCTACCTCGACGCCCCGCGCGACGGACTCGCGCGCGACGCCGACCTCCGCGCCACCGACTTCAAGGCCGTCGACGCGCGCACGGCGGCCCGCATCGAAGGCGACGTCGCGGGCACGGACGGCTACCCCGCCTGCCGCGCCCCGCGCGACGGCGAGCCCGACGCTCACTCCCCGTAGCCGAGCTCGCGCAGCTGCCGCTTCTCGTCGGGGGTGAGGTCGACGGGCGGCGGCCGCGCGGTGCGGGCGCGCAGGCGTGCGCGAATCGCGTCGGATTCGGCCTGGCGCGCCGCGAGACGCGCGGCGAGGCGCGCGGCGACGTCGGGGTGGTCGTCGATCCGATTCGACGTCTCCGCTGGATCCGTCTCGAGGTCGAACAGCTTCGGCCCGAGGTCGAGACGCGCGCGGAGCTCGTCGCGGACGTCGGGCTCCGGCTTCAGGTGGTTGCGGAGCACCGGCTCGACGCTGGCCCGCGCGTCCTCGACGTACTTCCAGCGGCCGACGCGGACGAAGCCCGCGTCGCCGAGGTGCGGCGAGTCGCCGAACACGGCGTGGTCCGCGGGCAGCGACGCCTCCCCCTCGAGAACGGGCCGCAGCGACCGACCCTGTGCGGCGGGATCCGGCTCGAGGCCGGCGATCGCGCGCATCGTCGGCCCGAGATCGATCAGCGAGACGGGAACGTCGATCGCCCGCCCGCCCGCGACGCGCGCGGGCGGCTTCACGATCAGGGGAACGCGGAGCTCGGGCTCGTAGAGGAAGAGCCCGTGCCCGATCCAGACGCGGTGCTCGTAGAAGGCTTCTCCGTGGTCGGACGTGACGAAGACCCACGTGTCGTCCCACGCTCCCGCGGCGCGCAGCCCCTCGAAGAGCCGCTCGAGCTCGGCGTCGACGCGCGCGACGCCCGCGTCGTAGCGCGCGCGCACCCACGCCACGCCGGTCGCCTGCGGCAGCTCGCGCAGGTGCCGTTGATAGGCGAGCCGACGCAGGAAGGGGAGCGCGTCGTCGGGCGGGAGCGCGTCGCTCACGTAGCGGTCGGTCCACGGCGCCGGCGCCGTGTACGGACCGTGCACGTCGAACACGTGGAGGAAGAAGAACGAGGGGCGACCGCGCATGCGTCGCGCGAACTCGAGTGCGGCGTCGACGCCCTGCGCGACGTCCTTGCGGTCGGGGTGGAGGGAGAACTCGTCCATGCCGCGATCGAATCCGTACTTCGAGCCCACGTACGTCGTGTTGACGCGCGCGCCCGTCGCGTAGCCCGCGCCGGCGAGCGCCTCGGCGAGCATCGGGGCCGCGTCGGGAATCGCCGTTCGCCCGTTCACGCCGAGCGCGCGCGGCGCGAGGCCCGTGAACAGGCTCGCGTGCGACGGGATGGTCCACGGCGCCGGTGCGTAGGCGTTGCGGAACACGATCGACTCGCGCGCGAGCGCGTCGAGCACGGGCGTCGGCCGCGCGCTCCCGTACGTGCCGACGGAGTCGGCGCGGAGCGTGTCGATCGAGACGAGGAGGATGCTCTCCCGTGTGTTCGCGTCGGAGGCCGGCGCGCGATCGCACGCGACGAGCGTGCCGAGCACCGCCGCGAGCACCGCGCGGGCGTCCCGCCGGTTCACCGCCCACCCGGGTCGATGCGCAGCTGCTCGACGATCGAGCGCGCCAGCACGACGTTGCCCGCGCGGTTGTAGTGGCAGCACACGTCGACGTAGATCGGCTCCTGCCGGTCGACGAAGATGCGCGTCAGGTCGTGGAACTCGATCCCGCCCGCCTCGATGCGCGGAATCGCGTCGAAGAGCAGCGGGTATCCCCACGCGACGTTCTGCTGCAGTCCGCCCTCGCGGTACGCGTTCGCGCGCTCCTGGGCGTCGAGGGGCTTCGAGCCGGGGACGTACTGGTTGGGCTGGAGTACGTGGACGTAGTCCGCGCCCGCCGCCCGGCTCAGGGCCGCCATCATGCGCGACCCCCGGACCCACAGGTCCACGAGGACGTCGCCGCAGCGCGGATCGTCGGCTCCGCAGTCGATCGGAAGCTGCGCGACGCGCGCGCCGCCCGCTCCCTTCGCGGCGAGCGCCTCGACCCGCATCTCTTCGGCGACCGCGCGCTCGAGGAGCGCGCGCTGCCGCAGGCCCGCGATCCAGCGGACGAGTGCGCTGCGCGCCCACGCGCTCGTCGCGACGAAGTGGCGCACCGCATCTGCGCGACGCCGCGCGTCGATCGCGCGGCCGGCGTGCAGGAGCTCGTCCTGGGACGGCGCGACGCCGCCGAGTGCGACCGCTGCCGAGTAGTGGCTTCGCGACGGGAAGAAGGGGTGGTGCCCCGCTCGTGCGTCGCGCGCACCGAGGTGCACCTCGTTGAACCCGTCCACGTTGAGGACGAGGTCGAGGGGGATGCCGAGCTCGATCGCTTCGACGAGGGCAATGGCTTGCTGCGGCTGCTTGTAGCCGGCGCTCGCGAGGTTCGCGATCGCGACGCGTCCGGCGAGGGACGGAAAGCGCCCTTCGAGTGCCGCTGCGAGCTCGTCGCCCGCGATCGTCGCGAGCTGCGATGCGACCGAGCCGCCGAACACGCCGACGACGTAGTCGCGCTCGGAGAGGGCTCGGTAGTCCTCGATCCTCGATTCGAACCCGAGCGCGTTCACACGCGTGTGACGTCGAGCAAGCGCAGCAGGCGCGCTCGCGCCGTCCGCCTCGCCTCCGTCGCTCGGGCGCGGTCGCCGACTCCACCCGAGGTAGGGATGGATCTGGCGCCCGAGATCGTTGCGTCGCGCTTCCTCGTCGTCGGCGAGCCCCGCGCTCGCGCCGGCGTGCGGGGGGCGGCGGACGTCCGCACCGAGATCGAGCACTCGCACGGCGACCTCGCTCGCGACGAACGCGAGGCCGAGGGTCGATGCGAGCCAGATCGAGTTGCGGAGCAGCTGCGGCGCCATTCGCGTCAGTCGTGGATCGCCGTCGCGAGCGCTCGCGGTGCGGTCGTCCGAACGCACGACACCCCCGCCTCCGTCGAGCGGAAGCGGGGGTGTCGGCAGGAGAGCCGGGCTGCGACGGTCCTAGATCCCGTCGAAGTTGCCCGTGACCGGCGCCTCGCTGGCGGCGCCGACCGTGTACGGGAAGTTGCCGGCGTCGGGCGCGCCGCTCGTGTTCGCGTTGCGCAGGAAGAACTTCTTGAGCGCCGCGACGTAGAGCCCGACGGTGTCGTCGCCGTCGCCGTCCCAGTCGCCGATCAGCGGCGCCTGCACGGGCTGCCCGACGGAGTAGACGAAGTTGCCCGCGTCCGGCGAGCCCGTCGAGTTCGAGTTGCGCAGGAAGAACTTGTTGATCGCCGCGACGTGGAGCCCGACGGTGTCGTCGCCGTCGCCGTCCCAGTCGCCCGTCACCGGCACTTCGTTCGCCTGACCGACGGTGTACGTGAAGAGCGCATCCGGCGCGCCGCTCGCGTTCGTGTTGCGCAGGAAGAACCGGCCGAGGCTGGGGACGTAGACGCCGATCGTGTCGTCGCCGTCGCCGTCCCAGTCGCCGACGACCGGGATCTCACCCGCCTGGCCGACGCTGAACTTGAACGCCGGAACGTCGGGCGCGCCCGCGCTGTTGCTGTTCCGGAGGAAGAAGCGCTGGTTCGACGGGACGTAGACGCCGGGCGTGTCCGTTCCGTCGCCGTCCCAGTCGCCCATCAGCGTGATCTCTCCGGCCTGGCCGACGGTGTAGTTGAACGCCGTGATCTCGGGCGCGCCGCCGCTCAGCGTGTTGCGGAGGAAGAAGCGGCTGAGCGTCGTGTTCACGACGCCGACCGAGTCGCCGCTCGGCCCGCCGCCGGGCCCCGCGAGCGATGCATCGAACGAGAGGATGGAGCAGAGCGCGGCCACAGCCGAAGCCGTGCAGAACTGTCGAAGCTTCATCGAACGACTCCTGTTCAACGTCCGGACGCCGGCACTGGGCACGCGTCCGCGCGAAGGTCGGACATCACGAGCATCGCAACGCGCGCCAGAATACCCGGTTCCCGTCGCAGAATACACCCCGAACCCCGTGCCGCGGCGCGTCGAATCGATGTCGGTGGAGTCGTCGACGCGCGTCGGCGAAGCGGACGACGCGCGCGATCACTCTCCGTAGCCGAGCGCCCGGAGCTGCTCGATCGGCACCCCGCCGCTCGGCGGCTCCGCCTCGGCGCGGCCGTACTCGCCAGGAAGCGTCCCGGGGAGCGGCAGGGATTCGGCGCGGGACAGCGGGGCCGACCATGCGGCGGAGGGGCGCGCTCGGAGGGGATCGCCGGTCGCGAGGTCGTGGAGCTCGCCTGCGTCCGCGCGCAGGTCGTACGCCTGGGGCGCCGTCGACACGCGGTCCCGGAGCTCGGCCGGAACGCGCGACCGGGCATCGCCGGCGGGATAGCCCGCGGCGATCACCTTCCACCGCCGGTCGCGCACGTAGCGCGCACCCGTGTGCACGGCCTCGCCGCGGACCCTCTCCTTGGCGGGCTGCTCGCCGCGCACGCGCGCGAGCACGTCCGACCCCGACACGCCGGGCTCGGCGGGCAGACCGACCGCCGCCAGGACGGTCGGAAGCAGATCGACCTGCTCGACGAGCTCGTCGGAGCGTCCCGTGGCGACCGCGTGTGGGAGCTTCACGACGAGCGGCACGCGGATCACCTCGTCGTGGAGCGAGAACGTGTGGCCGACGAAGTCGCCGCGCTCGAACAGCGTTTCGCCGTGGTCGGAGGTCACGATGACGAGCGCGCCGTCCCAGACTCCGATCTCGCGCAGCCGGTCGAAGAGCGCGCCGAGCGTGCGATCCGTCGATCGGACCCCCTCGTCGTAGCCGCGGACCATCGCCTCGCGCGACGGGTACCGGTCGAGCGCCAGGTAGCGCAGCGCGGGAATCGCGCGCAGCGCGCGCCACGCGCCACTGGACCCGGCGGCGTCGTCGCCCGCATCCGCGCGACGAACGCCCGGATACGGGCCGTGGATGTCGTACGTGTGGACGAACAGGAACGTCGGCCGCCTCGGCGCGGCGCCGAGCGCGTCGAAGATCGTCGGGAGCATGCTCGGGAGTCCGACGCGGGTGTGCTCGACCCACGTCTCGAAGCCGCGCGCGATCCCGTGTCCGCGGTGCACGATTCCACCCGCGGTGAAGGCGAGCGTCCGGTAGCCGGCGTCGCGAAGGCGCGATGCGAGCGTCGGCGGCGCGTCGGACATCGGGAACAGCGGGGCGTCGTGGCCGGCGCGGTGCTCGCTCGGATAGAGGCCCGTGAACATCGACGCATGCGTCGCGAGCGTGTACGGCGCGACCGCGAAGGCCTCGTCGAACACGAGGCTCTCTCGCGCGAGGGCGTCGAGGGTCGGGCTCGGCGACGGGTCGGCGCCGTAGACGCCGAGGCGATCCGCGCGCAGCGTGTCGAGCGAGACGAGGACGACGTCGGGCGGTCCGTCGCGTCGGGGTCGAGCCGCGGGTGTGGAGCACACGACGTGCGGCGCGGCCCACGCGACCCAGTCCGAGTCCGCCGAGCCGTTGCGGCCGGTCGTCGTCTCGAGAACGAGCTCGACGCCGTCTCCTCCTGCGAAGCGCGCGTCGTCGGGGAGCGCGACGACGCGGTCGAGCCACGCCGGCGCTCCGAGTGCCGCCGGCGCGAGATCTTCTTCGAAGACCGTGCGCTCGTCGTCGCCGCGCCGGAGGGCGACGCGGAAGGTCGCCCCGTCGCTGCGCGCCCACGCCTCCTCCTTGAGTCCGAGCGCGAAGCGCAGCTCGCAGCCGGCGGGGGCGTGTCGCAGCCGCACCGCCAGGCGGCTCGGCGGGTGCTGGAACAGCGCGAGTCGCCGG
Source organism: Myxococcota bacterium (assembly GCA_041389495.1). NCBI lineage: Bacteria > Pseudomonadati > Myxococcota > Myxococcota bacterium. The sequence goes on from JAWKRT010000001.1 coordinate 932,532, forward strand.
TCCTCGCCCATCGTCCACACGACGTCGGAGGGGGCGTGGCCAGTGAGGACGGCGAGCTCCGCGCTGCTCGCGCCGATCGCCTGATAGTCGGCGGCGCGCTCTTCGGTGCGCGCACACGCCACCGCGAGACCGAGGCCCGCCACGAGCAGCGCGCGCACCTCCCGCGCGCACCACTCACGCCGCATACATCGCCTCGAGCTCGCGCGCGTGGTCGCGCACGTCCTTGACCGCGGGGACGCGGGCGCGGAGGCGGTCGAGCAGGGCGGGGTCGGCGGCGAGGCGCTCGATCGCGGCGCGCAGGGCGCGCGCGTCGGCCGGTGCGAAGACGAGGCCGGCGCCGGTGTCGCCGACGAACTCGCGCTGGCCGCCGTGGTCGGCGGCGACGACGGGGAGGCCGGCGAGGAAGGCCTCGTGGATCGTGAGCGGCGAGTTCTCGTACCAGAGCGAGGGGACGACGAGGACGTCGGCCGCGGCGAGCAGGCGCGGCACGTCGGCCGGCGCATAGCGCGCGCCGAGGCGGATGTGCGGCGCGCCCGCGGCGAGGCGGCGCAGCGCGCCCTCGTAGTCGTCGAAGCCGTCGAAGGGGACGGCGTGGCCGTGCACGTCGAGCGTGGCGCGCGCGGGGTCGATGCCGCGGAACGCCTCGAGCAGCAGGTGGACGCCCTTCGACGGGATCCACGTGCCGAGATAGGCGGCGCGCAGCGGGGCGCCGGCCGTGCGCGGCGCGCGCGCGAACCCCTTCCACGGTGCGAGGTCGAAGCCGTTGTCGGAGACGACGATGCGCGCCGGGTCGACGAGGCCCTCGCCGACGAAGACTCCGCGGAGGAAGTGCGACGGCGAGACGAAGAGGTCGACCTGCTCGCACATCGCGCGCACGGCGCGCTCGCGCGCCGCGATCTGCGCGACGGCGTCGTCTTCGCGCGCGAAGGGACGGGCGGCGATGCGGCGGTAGAGCGCGCGCGGCAGCCGCAGGTCGGCCAGCCAGCGCGCGCGCTCGAGGAGGGCGCGCGCGCGCGCGTGGCCGCCGCGCACGCGCAGCTGCATCGCCACGCAGCGCACGCAGTCCGCGCGCGCGTGCGAAGGGCAGGGCGCGAGGTCGTCGCGCAGGCGCTGGCCGCGCGGACACGCGAGCCAGAAGTCGTGCAGCGTGAACACGACGCGGATGCCGCGCCGCTTCGCCTCGTCGACGCACGTCGTCGACAGGCACGTGACGTGGTGGAAGTGCACGACGTCGGGCCGCTCGCGGTCGAGGAAGGCGCCGAACGCGCGCGCGGCCGGCGCGCTCTCGTACGTCTCGGCGAACGACGCGAGGTCGCGGAAGGTGCGGTTCAGGCGCGCGACGCGGAGCCCCTCGTGCACGCCGTCGTCGACGGCGTACTCGGGGCGCGCGGAGTCCGCCGTGCGGTGGAAGACGACGACGTCGTGGCGCTCCGCCTGCGCGCGCGCGAGCGCCTCGACGTAGTTCTCGGAGCCCGCGCGCGAGTCGGGCGGGAAGGCGTGCAGCGCGTGCGCGATCTTCACCGCGCGCGCCTCGCGTCGCGGATGCCGCGGTGCTGTGCGAGCGGGCTCGCGACGGCGAGCGCCGCGATGCGCGCGAGCTGGCGCGCGCGCTCGAGCCCGCCCGGCGCATGGCGCCAGACGTAGGGGAGGTCGTGGCGCCAGTTCGCGAGCACCGCGCGCGCGACGTCGCGGCGCCGCGGCAGCGTCGCCAGCCCGAACAGCTCGTGGAGCGTCCTGTGGCAGATGCGCGTGCGCGCGTACTCGTACAGGACGGAGCGGCGGTGCGAGTGCTCGACCGCCGCGTCGGGCGCGTACGCGATCGCGTGCCCGGCCTCGATCGCGGCCTTCCCCCACGCGATGTCCTCGCCGAAGGGCGTGGCCGGGAACGGCAGCCGCTCCCAGGCCGTGCGGCGCACCGCCGAGCACACGTTGTCGAAGACGCAGAGCGCGTGGCGCTCGCCGGGCGCGAGCGCCTCGAGCGAAGGCGCGTCGAGCTTCGCGCGCGCGGGCGCGGCGCGGCCCGTGAGCCAGCCCTCGAGCTGCCGACGCGTGACGACGTCGCAGTCGGCGCGCGGGATCTGTCGGCCGTACACGCCCGCCACCTCGGGGTCGGCGAACGGCGCGGCGATCGCGCGCAGGAAGTCCTCGCCCTGCGGAACCGCGTCCTGCGTGAGCAGCACGACGACCTCGCCGCGCGTCGCGGCGATGCCGCGGTTGCGGGTCGCGCCGTGGTCGAACTCGCGCGGGGCGATCTCGTCGACGTCGAAGCCCGCGCGGCGCAGCAGCGCGACGCTCCCGTCGCGCGAGCCCGAGTCGACGGCGCGCAGCTCGAGGTCGAAGTCGCCGCGCTGCTTCGAGAGCGCGTCGGCGACGAGCGGGAGCGTGTCGGCGCCGTCCTTCACGGGCACGACCACCGAGATGCAGCGGACGGGCCCGGCGCCCTCAGCGCGCGTCATGGGCACGGGCTCGCGCGCTGCGGAGCTCCTCGTAGAGGCCGACGAGCTCGCGCGCGTGCTCGCCCATCGGCTTCACGCGCGGCGCGCTCGCCGCGAGCCGGCGCGCGAGCCCGGGCTCGTCGTACAGACGCCGCAGCTGCGCGGCGAGCGCATCGGCGTCGCCGGCGTCGTAGAGCAGCCCGCCGCCGTGCTCGAGCAGCTCGGCGCTGCCGCCCATGCGCGACGCGACGACCGGCACGCCCGACAGGAACGCCTCGTGGATCGTGAGCGGCGAGTTCTCGCGCCAGATCGACGGCACGACCTGGCAGTCGATGCGCTGCTGGTGCTCGGCGACGCGCTCGGGCGGGATCCCGCCGACGAAGCGGATGCCCGGGTGCGCGGCGCGTCGCAGCAGCGCGTCCGTGTACGGCGGGTCGTAGTCGTGCGAGCCGCAGATCTCGAGCTCGGCGTCGCGGGGCATCGCGTCGAATGCGTCGATCAGCACGTGGACGCCCTTGTGCGGCACGAGCGACCCGATGAACGCATAGCGTCGCGCGCGCTCGGGAAGGTCGGTGCGCCTGCGGAAGCCCTCGGTCGCGAAGCCGTAGTCGCAGTGGACGATCTTCCCCGCGTCGAGCCCGAAGCGCGCGAGCTCGTCGCGCAGGTAGCGCGACGGGCTCACGAACGCGTCGACGAGCTCGCCGAGCTCGCGCATCGACGCCCAGCGCCGCTGGATGCGCAGGCGCTGCTGCGAGCGCGGCACGCGCGCCGCGAGCCGCGCCGCCGCGCGCATCGGGCGCAGCCACGGGCTCGCCGCCGCGCGCGCGTCGCCCTGCTCGGCGACGATGCGCGGAGCGATCCAGCCGGCCGTGCAGTAGTCGGCGCGACCGGCCGGCACGGCCTCCGTCTCGAGCTCGATCGCGCAGCGGCCCGCCGGAAGCGTGACGTCGATGCGCAGCGGACGGCGGTCCTCCGCGCGGCGCTTCGGGTCGAGCGTCTCCTCGGCGCGCACGTCGCCGTCGACGCGCACGCGGAAGCGCACCGCGCCGCCCGGCCGCTCGAAGGTGTCGGGGTGCATCGCGGCCGCCGCGAGGAAGCGCCCGCCGCGCCCGGTCTCGACGTCGAAGCGCAGGCGCGCCGGCGGGTGCGCGACGAAGGTCGGATGCGCGGCGCCGTCGAGCGCGTAGGCGTCGCGGTACACGAACGCCGCGTCGGGCGTCTCGACGTGCGGCGCGAGCGTCGTGAGGTCGAGGCCCTCCTCGCTCGCGCCCGCGCGCGCGTGCCGCCGGCGCAGCCAGCCGCGCGCGCCGAGCCCCGTGCCCGTCATGTGCGCCGTGCAGCCCGCGCAGCGCTGCGCGTCGAGCGTCGTGCACAGGCCGAGCCGCGGGTGGAAGCGCTGGCCGCCGTTCGCGCACTCGAGCCAGTGGTCGTGCAGCGTCATCACGACCGGGATGCCGCGGCGCTTCGCGTCGCGCACCACGTCGATCGACAGGTTGATCAGGTGCTGCACGTGCACGACGTCGGGCCGGAACTCGTCGAGCACCTCGGTCATGCGCCGGTCGACCGCGGGGTTGCGGTACGTCTCCTCGAACCCGCGCAGCCGGTGGTTGTTGACGATCTCGTACGTGAACACCTTGCCGCGCCGGCCGCGGCGCAGCGCGTAGTTCGGCGCGTCGGGCACCACCTCGCTGTACGCGATCGCGACCTCGTGCTCGGCCGCGAGGCGCTGCGTGAGGTTCTCGGTGTACACCTCGACGCCCGCGACGTGGCGCGGCAGGAAGTCGTGGACGATGTGGAGGACGCGCATGACGACGGCGGGCGAGTCTAGGCCCCATCCTGTGGGCGCGCCCGGGCGCTCGCCGTAGGTGCGCCCCCGGGCGCTCGCGCGCGCCGGCGCCTAACCGCGGTCGCGGACGAGCCCGAGGCGCCGCAGCACGCGCACGAAGAACGCGGCGCGCAGGCGCTCGAGCTCGGCGTGCGCGGCGTCGCGCTGACGCCCGGCGGCGTCGCGCGCCTCCTGCATGCGATTGCGCTCGGTCTCGGCGAGCCGCAGCCGCTGGAGCGCGCTCTCGCGCGCAGCGGCGAGCTCGGAGGCGAGCACCTCCGCCTCCTCGGCGCGCGTCGTGGCGCCCCCGAGCGCCGCCTCCAGGTTCGCGGCGTGGGCCTCGAGGCCTTGCACGCGCTCGTCGCGCTCGGCGCGCAGCTGCTCGAGGTTCCCGGCGTGGCGCTCGAGCCCGGCGATGCGCGCCAGCCGCTCCTCGTCGATGCGGGCGAGGTTCTCGACGTGCGCGTCGAGCGACGCGATGCGCGCGCGGCGCTCGCCGAGCTCGCTCTCGAGGTTGGCCGCGTGCGCCTCGAGCGCGTCGATGCGCTGGCGCAGGCGCTCGCTCTCGATCTCGAGGTTGTCGGCGTGCGCCTCGAGCTCGCGCACGCGCTGCGCGCGGTCGTCGTGCTCGCTCTCGAGTGCGCTCGCGTGCGCGGCGAGCTCGCGGCTGCGCGCCGCCGCGGAGCGGCGCAGCTGCTCGAGCCCCTCGGCGTGGGCCTCGAGCTCCTGCGTGCGTGCGCGCGCCTCGTCGCGCTGCGACTCGAGGTTCGCGGCGTGGACGTCGAGCGCCTGCACGCGCGCACGCGCTTCGTCGAGCAGGCCGCCGAGGTTCGCGGCGTGCGCATCGACGCCGCTCGCGCGCTCGCGCTCGCGCGCGAGCGCCTCCTCGACGTTCGCCACGTGCGCCTCGAGCTCGGCGCGGCGCGCGTCCGCCTCCGCCGCCGCGGCCTCGAGGTTCGCCGCGTGGCGCTCGAGCTCGGCCGCGCGCTCGTGCGCCACGGCGACGTCGCGCTCGAGGTTCGCGACGTGCGCGCGCAGGCTCGCGTGCTCGGTGCGCTCGTGCCCGAGGTCGTCGCGCAGGTTCGCGTCGTTCGCCTCGAGGCTCGCGACGCGTTCGCGCGCGAGCGCGAGGTCGCGCTCGATCTGGCGCGCGTGTCGCCCCTGGCTCTCGACCTCGGCGTGGCGGTCGGTCGCGGCGCGCTGCGCACCCAGCAGCTCGCCGAAGAGGCGCTGCGCGCGGTCGTGGAGCAGGTGCGCGTCCTGCGCGAAGCGGTGCAGATCGGCGGCGCGCGCCTCGTCGCGCGCGCACAGCGCGACGAAGTAGAGCGGAGCGGGAAGCGCGTCGCCCTCGTCGTCGCTCCAGGGCGCGGGGCTCGCGTCGGGCGGCGCGAGCTCCGCGGGCAGCTCGACGGCGCGGAAGCGGCCGCGCGCGTGCGGAGCGGCGATCCACGAGCCGGCCCAGACGCTCTGCCCGAGCACGGCGGCGTCCGCGAAGTGGCGCGCGAGCATCGCGTCGAGCTCGTCGCGGTCGAGCTCGCGCAGGTGGAACGGGTTCGCGCGCCGCGCGCGCTCCGAGTAGAGCGTGCGGTTCGGCGTCGAGACGAGCGCGGCACCGTCGACGCGCACGACGCGCGCGATCTCGGCGACGATCGCCTCCGGGTCCTCGACGTGCTCGATCGCCTCGAAGCACGTCACGAGGTCGAAGCTCGCGTCGCGGAACGGGAGGCGCTCGCCGCGCGCGCGCACGCCCGGCGCGGCTTCGCGCGCGCACGCCGCGTCGAGGTCGAGCGCCGTCGCGTCGAGGCCCGCCGCGCGCAGGAGCCGCGTGCCGTAGCCCGACCCGCACGCGAGGTCGAGCACGCGCAGCGGCCGGTCGGGGGCGAGCGCGCGCGCGAGCTCGACCGCGAGCACGTAGCGGTGCGCGTGCTCGTAGTGGATGAGCGCGCCGCGTTCGCCGAGCGCGAAGCGCTCGCGATGGCCGCCGCCCGCGCCGTCTCCGCTCATCGCCGCGTCTCCCCGCCCGGCGCGCGCGCGGTCGGCGCGCCGTTCGCGTCGTCGCCCGGGCCCTCGTCCGCGGCGTCCGGCGCGTCGTCGATCGCGCAGCGCACGCTCGCCCCGGCGAGCGCGATCCATCCGTAGCGCGCGTCGGGGTTGTGCACCTCGGTGACGAGCGCGTTGTCGACCCAGTCGTTCATCACGTGCGCGTCGAGCGTGCCGTCGGCGACGGCGGGCGAGAGCGAGAACGCGCCCGAGGCGAAGGCCGGCCACGGCAGCCGGAACTCGACGTGCAGGCGCTGTCCCGCCTCGAGCGGCGGGAGCGCGTGTCCCTCGTGCGCGGTGTTCGTGGCGGCGACGATGTCGCCGATGCGGTTGCGGAGGCTGAAGCCGACGACCGGCGAGCCCACGCGGCCGCGCGCGAGGAGCGTGATCGCGACGCGCACGGGCGCGCCCGGCGTCGGCGCGGCGAGCGCGCGCCCGCGGTCGTCGCGCAGCGCGATGCCCGTGATGCGCGCGCGCGCGTCGCCGTGGCGCGCGTCGACGTTCGGCAGGCGGGACGCGGGTTCGGGCGCGCCGTCGGCGCCGGGGACGAGCGTCGGCAGCCCGTCCTCGAGCGTCGCCTCGAGCGAGCCCGGGTCGCGGTAGTGGGCCGCGGTGTACTCGCGCACCACCTTCGCGGGCTCGCCGCTGCACGCGACGCGTCCGTGCTCGAGCCACATCGCGCGGTCGCAGAAGCCGAGGATCGCGGACGGGTCGTGCGAGACGAGCACGACGGTCGTTCCGCGATCCTGCAGCTGGCGCACGCGCAGCAGGCAGCGCTGCTGGAAGAAGGCGTCGCCGACGGCGAGCACCTCGTCGACGAGCAGCACGTCGGGGTCGCTCGCCATGATCGCGCTGAACGCGAGGCGCAGCGTCATGCCCGTCGAATAGCGTTGCACCGGCGCCTCGAACGCGTCGCCGAGGCCGCTGAACGCGCGCACTTCGGGAAGCGCCGCGCGCGCCTCCGCGCGGCCGCGTCCCGCGAGCATCATGAGCAGCAGCGCGTTCTCGCGCCCCGAGAAGCGCGGGTCGATGCCGGCGGCGAGGTCGATCAGCGCGGCGACGCGGCCCTGGACGTGCACGTGGCCCGAGGTCGGCGGGAGCGCGCCCGTGAGCAGCCGCAGCAGCGTGGTCTTGCCCGAGCCGTTGCGGCCGACGACGCCGAGCGACTCGCCGCGCCCGAGGTCGATGTCGACGCCGTCCACCGCCGCGCGCGCGGGCCCGGGCGCGGGCCGCAGCCCGAGCAGCGCGCGCGCCACGTCGCGCAGCCCGTGCGTCTCCGCGTAGACCTTGCACAGGCGCTCGGCGCGAACGGCTCCCGCCACGTCGCGTCAGGCCACGACGTCGGCGAGCGCCGTGCGCGCGCGCCGGTGCAGTCCGGTGCCGAGCGCGCACGCCGCCGCCGCCCACGCGAGCGCGGCCGTCGCATCGCCGGCCGCGGGCACGGTGCCGTCGATCAGCAGCGCGCGCAGCGCGCGCAGCATGGGCGTCATCGGGTTGGCGTCGACGAGCCACGGCGCGAGGCGCTCGATGCGATCGGCGGGGTAGAGGACGGGCGACAGGAAGAGCCAGAGCGCGAGCGCGGGCGGCGTCCACTCGGCGAGGTCGCGCGCGAAGCTGCCGAGCGTCGCGAGCGCGAGTGCGGCGCCCGCCGCGAACGCCGCGACGATCGCCAGACACAGCGGTGCGAGCCACAGCGTCGCGGGCGCGCCGCGCCCGGTCGCCGCCGCCGCGAGCGCGAACACGCCGAGCCACACGAGCGCGTAGATCCACGCGGTGGCGGCGCTCGCGAACGCGAGCGCCGCTCCCGGAAAGCCCGCCTTGCGCAGCAGCGCGGCGTTCGCCTCGAACAGCGCGGGTGCGCGGCCGAGCGTCTCGGCGACGAGGTTCCAGCCGACGAGGCCCGCGAACAGGAAGAACACGTAGTCGGCGGGCGCGGCACCCGCGGCGAGGTGCACGGGAACGACGCGCGTGAACACGAGGCCGTAGACGACGAGGAACGCGCTCGGGACGACGAGTGCGGACGCGGCACCGAGGACGTGGCCGCGGTGCCGGCCCGCGATCTCGCGGCGCGTCAGCATCGCGGCGATGTCGAGGGTTCGGCGCGCGCTCGGCAGGCTCGGCATGAAAGGCCTCCGCGACGGCGAGGGGCCGCGGTCGGCGGACTCTACCGGCGGGCCCTGCGCGCCGCATCTCGCCGCGCGCGCGCGGCCGCGCGCGCGGCCGCGCGTTCCTCGACGCGCGCCAGCGAGCCCTCGAGCGAGTCCGCGAACGCGACGAGCCGCGCGTCGGCACGCGCCACGTCGACCGCGCGGGGCCCGACGAGCGTCGCGAGGCGCGCGACGTACGGCATGTCGTCGCGCGCGAGCGCGCTGCGGTCGAGCGCGAGGGCGCTGCGCGCGGCCTCGCAGCCGAGCGAGCACGTGCCGCGCGTCCAGACGAGCACGCGCTCGACGCCGTCGGCGGTCGCGACGAGGAAGGCGCGCGCTCCGCGCGCGGCGTCGGGGTCGACGAAGGACGGGTCGGGCTCGCTGCGGCGCGCGGTGCCGAGTGGCGCGATCTTCGGCGAGAGCACGCTCGCGGTGCGCGCGCTGCGCGGCAGCACGCCGAGATACACCGCCACCTCGTCGCCGTCGCGTGCGAACACGCGGTTCGTGTCGGCCCGGAAGCGCGTGCTCCCCATGTAGACGCGGTCGAGCCGGCGCGGCTGCGAGCGGAAGCCGGCGAGCCGGATCGGGACGTCGGAGGGATCCCACGCGAGCGCCGCGTCCGCGTTCGCGGACGGCGGAACCAGCGATGCGAGTGCGAGCGCTGCGGCGCCGCCCGCGCAGGCGAAGGCGCGCGCGGCGCCGATCGGTGCTCGCGGTGAGTGTGCGCGCGCGCGACGCGCCGTCGCGCGGGCCGCGCGGCTCGCGTGTGCGCCGGTCGGGAGCGCGCGCACGAGCAGCGCGTCGACCGCCGCGATCGCGAGCACGCCGACGACCAGCATCGCGAGCCCCTGCGCCTCGTGCACGCTGGCGAACGACGAGTAGGGGTTGAACACGAGCGAGAGCACGCGCAGCTCGTTCACGACGAGACCGAGCGGCGGTGCGAGCGCGACGAGCAGCGCCCAGTGCGCGCGCGGCCGCTCGAAGATCGCGCCGTAGAGCAGGGCGGAGAGCGCGATCGTCTGCGTCGCGCGCAGCCCGCTGCACGACTCGATCACCTGGAACACCTGCTCGCCGCCGACCACGATGCGGTCGGCGACGGCGACGGCCTCCATGCCGATCGCCCGCAGGAGCGCCGCGGTGGCGTCGGCCGTCGCGAGCTGCAGCGGCAGCACGACGTGGTTCACGAGCGCGGCCGGCACGGGTACGAGCGCGACCAGTGCGGCCGCGGGGATCCACGCCGCGCGCACGGCCGGGCGTCCGCCGAGTGCGGCGGCGAGCGCGATCGCGGCGAGCGAGGCCGCGGGAAGGAGCAGGTCGGGCGCGTCGGCGTGCGCGGCGAGCGCGGCCGCGGCGACGGCGCCGACGAGCGCGCACAGCGAGATCGCGCGGCTCGCCGGCCCGCCGAGCGACGCGAAGAAGCGCGCCCGACGCTCGTAGAGGAGCCACAGCGCGACCGCGTACACGAAGAACGGCGCGTTGCCGGTCGGCGAGAAGAACGCGGCCTCGCTCGGCGGCGCGTCGAAGCGCGAGATCTGGGTGGGGTCGAAGCCCGCGAGCGCGCGGAACGCGAAGGCGGCGAGGAGCGCCGTCGCCGCGCCGGCGCCGACGCGCAGCGCGCGCTCGCCCCGGCCCGACGGACGCGGCGCGTCCCGGCTCCCGGCCGGCGGACTCGTCATGCGCGCGCTCGCATCGCCTGCGTTCCTCGGCCGGGTGGGGCGGCCGTCGGCGTCCCGTGCGCATCGACGGCGTGGCGGCGGGCGATGTTACTTAAGATGGGGCGCGCGCGGCCGGTGTCGCGCCCGACGGCGGGAGCGGGAGCGGCGAGCGCATGACCTCCGACACCCCCGTCGCGCCCCGCTACGCGGTCGCCGTGCTCCACTACCGCGCGCGCGATGCGCTCGCGCGCTGCCTCGCGAGCGTCGCGGCGCAGAGCGCGGCGCCCGCGCTCGTGTGCGTCGTCGACATCGATCCGCTCCCGGGAGCGGGCGGGCCGCTCGACGGCGCGCCGCTCGCTGCGGGCGCCGACGCGTTCGTCGTCGCGATGCCGAACCGCGGCTACGCGGGCGCCGCGAACCGCGCGCTCGCCGCCGTCGCCGCGCGCGGCGCGCGCGTCGATCACGTGCTGCTGCTGACGGCGGACGTCGCGCTCGAGCCCGCGTTCGCCGCGGAGCTCGCGCGCGCGGTCGAGGCCCGGCCCGACGTCGCGATCGCGACGGGCAAGCTGCTGCGCGCCGACGGCGCGACGATCGACAGCGCGGGCATCCGGCTACCGCTCCATCGCCGCCCGCGCGACCGCGGCAGCGAGGAGCCCGACCGCGGCCAGTGGGACCGCTGCGAGCGCGTCTTCGGCGCGAGCGGCGCCGCGCTCTGGCTGCGCGCGTCGGCCCTCGACGCGCTCGCGCTCGAGGGCGAGGTCTTCGACGAGGACTTCTTCATGTATCACGAGGACACCGACCTCGCGTGGCGCGCGCGCCGCCTCGGCCTCGGCGTGCTGTACGTGCCGGACGCGCGCGCGCGCCACGAGCGCGGCTGGAAGCGGAGCGGTCGCTTCGACGTGCCGGTCGCGCTCCGCCGGCACTCGTTCAAGAACCACTACCTGCAGTGGATCAAGAACGAGCCGCTCGCGACGCTCGTGCTCGGGCTCCCGGTGTTCCTCGGCTGGGAGGTGCTGCGGCTCGGGTACGCGTGCCTGCGCGACCCGGACGTGCTGCCGGCCTACGGACAGGCGCTGCGGCTCGCGCCGCGCGCGCTCGCGAAGCGGCGCGCCCTCGCGCGCGCCGTCCGGGCCCGGCGCGCGGCGCGACGGTAGGCGCGGCGCGGCGCGTCAGGAGGCGGGCGCGGCGTCGCCCGGGTCGAGCCGCATGAGCCCCTCCTGCGCGACCGAGACGACGAGCTCGCCCGTCTGCCGGTAGAGCCGCGCGGTCGTGAAGCCGCGCGCGCCGCCGAAGGCCGGGCTCTCCTGGTCGTAGAGCAGCCACTCGTCGGCGCGGAACGGCCGGTGGAACCACATCGCGTGGTCGAGGCTCGCGACCTGCGTGTGCTTCGACGCGGCGAGCGCGCGCAGGTGCGGGCGCATCGCCGTGTCGATCAGCGTCATGTCGGAGGCGTAGGCGACCAGGCACTGGTGGAGCAGCGGGTCGTCGGAGCCGATCGGGCCGGAGGTGCGGATCCAGATCGGATTGCGCGGCGACTTGTCCTCGTAGTCGAGGTACTCGCGCAGGTCGACGTGGCGCATCTCGATCGCGCGCTCGCGCCGCATCCAGGCGATCTCCTCGTCGGGAAGCGAGCTCCCGAAGCGCTCGATGCGCTCGGCGAGCGAGGGCAGCGCGTCCGGGCCCGGCACGTCGGGCATCGGGTGCGAGCGCTCGATGCCCTTCTCGGGGCGCATGAAGGACGCGCTCAGCGCGAAGATCGGCTTCCCGTGCTGGATGGCCGTCACGCGCCGCGTCGAGAAGCTGCGCCCGTCGCGCGTGCGGTCGACCTGGAACAGGATGGGCACGCGCGGGTCGCCCGTCCGGAGGAAGTAGGCGTGGAGCGAGTGCGTCGTGCGCTCGTGCGGGTCGACCGTGCGCCCCGCGGCGACGAGCGCCTGGCCCGCGACCTGCCCGCCGAAGACGCGCTGCTGCTCCTCCTGCGGACTCTCGCCGCGGAAGAGGTTCTCCTCGAGCGGCTCGAGGTCGAGCAGCTCGAGCACGGTGGCGAGCGTGGCCATGCGGTCTCCTCGGGCGGGCGCCCGCGCGCGGGCGCTCCCGTGCGGCGAGCGACGTCGCGCCTAGCTTCGGGCCTCGCGTCGCGGCAGGAGGCCGCGCTCGATCAGCAGCTCGGCGATCTGCACGGCGTTCGTCGCCGCGCCCTTGCGCAGGTTGTCGGACGTCTGCCAGAGCCAGAGGCGGTCGCTCACGGCGTCGGTGCGCACGCGGCCGACGAGCACCGCGTCGCGGCCGGCGACGTCGTTGGGCGTCGGGAAGCGGCCCGTCGCGACGTCGTCGACGACCTCGACGCCCGGGAACGCCGCGAGCGCGCGCCGCGCCTCGTCGGGCCCGATCGGGCGCTGCGTGCCGAGCAGCATCGAGGCCGAGTGGCCGACCGGCACGGGAACGCGCACGCACGTCACGCTCACCGCGAGCTCCGGGAGCCCCAGGATCTTGCGCGTCTCGTGCAGCAGCTTCGCCTCCTCGCCGGTGAACGCGCCCTCGCCGAACGCGTCGCACTTCGGCACGACGTTGTTCGCGATCTGCGCGTCGAAGACCTTCGGCGCGATCGCGACGCCCGATGCGAGCGCGCGCTGCTGCTCCTCGAGCTCGTCGATGCCGGGCTTGCCCGCGCCGGACACGGCCTGCAGCGTCGTGACGACGACGCTCTCGAGACCGGCCGCGCGGTGGATCGGCGCGAGCGCCATCACCGCGCCGATCGTCGTGCAGTTCGGGCACGCGATGATGCCCCGGTGCGCGTCGACGGCCTGCGGGTTCACCTCGGGAACGACGAGCGGCACGGTCGGATCCATGCGCCAGGTGCTCGACTTGTCGATCGCGACGGCGCCGGCCTTCGCGACCTCGGGTGCGAGCGACTTCGACAGCGAGCCGGTCGCGGCGAAGAAGACGACGTCGAGGCCGCCGAACGAGTCGGCCGCGGCCTCGGCGACCGGGACGCGCTCGCCGCGGAACGCGACCGTCGTGCCCGCCGAGCGCTCGCTCGCGAGCGCGCGCAGCTCGCCGACGGGGAAGGCGCGCTCCTCGAGCACGCGCAGCAGCACCTCGCCGACGGCGCCGGTCGCGCCGACGACGCCCACGTTCAGGTCGCGTTCGGGTCTTCGACTCATCTCGAGCTCTCCGCGTGGGGGCGGCGCCGGCCGCCCCAACGAAAAACGCCCTTCCGACGCGAGGCCGGAAGGGCGTGGATCCAGGTCCGCGTCCTCGGCCTAGCCGGACGTCGTCGTCTCCGTCGTCGGCGTCGTCGTCGCGATCGTCGGCCGGACACCGCCCGCCTCGGAGTGCCCGTGCGCGGCGCGAAGGGCGCGCGCGGCGTCGACGGAGCAGGGGTCGAGGAGGCGCGGGGTCGACATGACGGCGGCGGAGTATCCCGGAGGAGCCGGGGCTGTCAAGCCGCGCCCGGCGCGGGCGGCCCGCCTAAGCAGCGATTCCGCGCAGCGCGATCAACGGCCCCTCGGCGGGCACGCCGTCGCGCAGGTCGACCTCGAGCTCGCAGCTCCAGTGCTCGTCGCCGCGGTCGTCGACGAGCGTCTGGTGCACGTCCCAGAGCCGCGGCGCGCGCTCGCGCAGGAGCGTCTTGTCCGCCGTGCGCGCGCGCGGCTCGAACGAGAGGGAGGCGTACTCGGCGAAGAACGGCGCGAGGGCGTCCGCGATGCGCTCCGCCGTCCAGCCTCCGGCGTCGGCGGCGTCGGCCCCGCCGGCCCCGCCCGGTTCGCTCGCGGCGTCCTCGCCGCCTCGGACGCAGCGCGCGGCCTCCTCGAAGTCGCGGTGGGCGAGCGCGCGCACGAGACGGTGGCACTCGGCGCGCACGCGCGCGCGCAGCGCGCGCTCGTCCCGCAGGACGTCGGGCTCGCGCGCGCGCATCGGCGCGGCGTCGCCCTGCGGCGCGTCGCCCGGCGCGACGAGGCTCTCCCATTCCTTCACCAGGCTCGAGTCCACCTGCGTGACGGTCGCGCGCAGGTACTCGCGCACGTCGCGCAGCTCCTCGGTGACGGCCGCCGCCGGGACGTTGTGCGCGAGCGCGTTCCACACCTGGCTCAGGTAGCGGAGCAGCACGCCCTCCATGCGCGCGAGCTGGTTCGCGCGCACGGTGTCGGCGAAGCTCGCGTAGCGTTCGACCATCTCGCGCGCGATGCCCTTCGGGCGCACCTGCTCGGCGCGCACCCACGGATGGTGCAGCGCGAAGTGCTCGAAGGCCGCGCGCAGGAACTCGGCGTTCGGCTTCGGCCAGCTCACCTTCTCGAGCGCGGCCATGCGCTCCTCGTACTCGGCGCCCTCCGCGCGAAGGCGCGCCATCAGCTCGTCCTTCGCGCGCCGCTCCAGCTGGTAGAGGATCGCGCGCGGGTCCTCGAGGATCGCCTCGACGACGCTCAGCACGTCGAGCGCGTAGTCGGCGCTCGAGGGGTCGAGCGCGCCGATCGCCTCGACCGCGAAGAGCGAGAGCGTGTGGTGCAGCGAGAAGTCGCGCTGCAGGTCGGCGTCGATGCGCACGCGCGCGGGCCGGCCGCGCTCGAGGCGCACGATCTCGGCGGCGCGCAGCGAGCGGAAGCGCGCGGCGGCGTCGCGCCGGTGGCGGCGCTTGCGCGCCTCGTCGTCGTGGCAGGCGTCGACGAGCGCGAGCAGGTGCGCGTAGCCGCTCGCGCGCGCGCCTTCGTCGATGCCGCGCTGCAGGCACGCGACGAGCATCCCGTGCGAGACGGCGAAGCGCGACACGAGCGGCTCGGTCGGCTTCGCGACGAGCTGATCGAAAGTGTCGCGCGTCCACGACACGAAGCCCTTCGGCGGCGACTTCGCGACGAGCTTGCGCTTCTTCGCGCCGCCCGCGGCCTCGGCCTTCGCGCGCGCGCGCGCGTTCTCGATCACGTGCTCGGGCGCCTGCGCGACGACGCTGCCGCGCACGTCGAAGCCGCGCCGACCGGCGCGTCCCGCGATCTGCTTGAAGTCGCGCACGCGGAGCAGCGCCTGCTTCTCGCCGTCGTACTTCGAGAGCGCCGTGAAGAGGACGGTGCGGATCGGGACGTTCACGCCGACGCCGAGCGTGTCCGTCCCGCAGATCACCTGGAGCAGCCCCTTCTGTGCGAGCTGCTCGACGAGCAGCCGGTACTTCGGAAGCAGCCCCGCGTGGTGCAGCCCGATGCCGTGGTGGAGGATGCGGCGGACGTCCTTGCCGTAGGGCGAGTCGAAGCGGAAGCCGCCGATCGCGGCGGCGATCTCGGCGCGGCGCTCGCGCGTCGAGACGTTCGCGGACGTCAGCGCCTGCGCCTGCTCGGCCGCCGCGCGCTGCGTGAACGCGACGGCGTAGATCGGCGCCTTCCCCTCGCCGAGCAGGCGCTCGATCGTCTCGTGGAGCGGCGTCTCCGCGTACTCGTAGTCGAGCGGGACGGGGCGTTCGTCGCTGTGGACGTGCGCGACGCGCCGCCCGGTGCGTCGCTCGATCGCCTCCTCGATCGGCGCCGTGTTGCCGAGCGTGGCCGACATCAGCAGGAAGCGCGTGCGCGGGAGTGCGAGCAGCGGGACCTGCCACGCGACGCCGCGCTCGGGGTCGCCGTAGTAGTGGAACTCGTCCATCACGACGTAGGGCGCGTCGGCGCGCTCGCCCTGGCGGAGCGCCATGTTCGCGAGCACCTCGGCGGTGCAGCAGACGACCGGCGCGCCCCAGTTGATGCTCGCGTCGCCCGTGAGCATCCCGACGTTCTCGGCGCCGAGCTCGTCGCAGAGCGCGAAGAACTTCTCGCTCGCGAGCGCCTTGATCGGCGCCGTGTAGAACGAGCGCTTCCCCTCGCAGAGCGCCTTGAAGTGCAGGCCGAGCGCGACGAGCGACTTGCCCGAGCCGGTCGGCGTCGAGAGCACGACGTGGTCGCCCGTCATGAGCGCGAGGAGCGCCTCCTCCTGCGCGGGGTACGGGGCGAGGCCGCTCGCGTCGACCCAGGACAGGAAGCGGTCGAGGATCGCGTCGGGGTCGACGAGCGCGCCGTCGGGAATCCAGTCGCGCAGCGGCCGGCGCGGGCGCGCGGCCGGCCGCGTCGCGTCGTCCTCGGTTCGGGTCGGGGCTTCGTCGGGCGCCATGCGGCCGAGCGTACCGCGCGCGGCGGCGGGCTATCGTCGCGCGCCATGACCCGGGCCGAGAAGGCGCAGCGCATCGCGCGCATCCTCGACGAGCTCCACCCGCAGCCGCCGATCCCGCTCGCGCACGACGACGCCTACACGCTGCTCGTCGCCGTGCTGCTGTCGGCGCAGTGCACGGACGAGCGGGTGAACCAGGTGACGCCGCGCCTGTTCGCGCGCGCGAGCGACCCGTTCGCGATGGCGAAGCTCGACGAGGAGGAGATCCGCGGGATCATCCGCCCGTGCGGGCTCTCGCCGCAGAAGGCGAAGGCGATCCGCGAGCTGTCGCGGCTGCTCGTCGAGCGGCACGAGGGCCGCGTCCCCGAGACGTTCGACGAGCTCGAGGCGCTCCCGGGCGTCGGGCACAAGACGGCGAGCGTCGTGATGACGCAGGCCTTCGGGAAGCCCGCGTTCCCCGTCGACACGCACATCCACCGGCTCGCGGCGCGCTGGGGGCTCTCGAGCGGTCGCTCGGTCGAGCAGACGGAGCGCGACCTGAAGAAGCTGTTCGCGCCCGAGCGCTGGGGGCGCGTGCACCTGCAGATCATCCACTTCGGGCGGACGCACTGCCCGGCGCGCGGCCACGACCTGGCGACGTGCCCGATCTGCGGCTGGGCGGCGACGCGCAAGCGCATCGCCGACGAGGCCGCCGCGCGCGCGCCGAAGCGGCGAACGGGTCGACGTTAGGCCGTGCCGCCGCGCTACCTGCTCTTCGACCACGACGGCGTGCTCGTCGACACCGAGCGCTGGTACTTCGAGGCCACGCGCACGGCGCTCGCCGGCCTCGGCGTCGCGCTGTCGGAGGCGACCTACCTCGAATGGATGGCCGACGGACGTCCGTGCTGGGGCCTCGCGCTCGAGCGCGGCGCCTCGGAGGCCGAGGTCGCCGCCGCGCGCGAGGCGCGCAACGACCTCTACCGCGACCTGCTCGCGCGCGAGGCGGTCGAGATCGAGGGCGTCGGCGAGGTGCTGGCCGAGCTCGCCGCGCGCCACCGCATGGGCATCGTCACGACCTCGCGCCGCACCGACTTCGAGCTCGTGCAGCGCGGGCGCGGGCTCGTCGACCACTTCGAGTTCGTGATCACGGTCGAGGACGTCGCGCGCGCGAAGCCGCACCCCGAGCCGTACCTCGCCGGGCTCGCGCGCTTCGGCGCGCGGCCCGAGGAGGCGCTCGTCGTCGAGGACTCGTCGCGCGGGCTCGCGGCGGCGCACGCGGCGGGCATCGCGTGCCTCGTCGTGCGCAACGCGTTCACCGCACCGCAGGACTTCGGGCTCGCGTGGCGCGTCGTCGACTCGATCCGCGACGTGCCGGAGGCCGTGCGCGCGCGGCCGTAGCCGCCGCTCCGTCGCTCGTCGGGTGCGCCGCGCGCGGTCAGGCCGCGCGCGTGATCAGCACGAGCGCGCCGATCGAGGCCGCGGGCGGCGCCGCGTCCGAAGGCTCGATCTCGACGCGTCGGCCCACCACCTGCACGACGTGGAGCGCGCCGTCGAGCGCGACGAAGCCCTTCGCGCGCACGAGCCCGGGGACGGCCGCGAGCTCGCGCTCGAGCGCGTCGCGCGCGAGCGCCGCCGGCACGCGCCAGACGCGCGTCGCGAACGCGTCGTGGTGGTGCGCGTGCGCCTCGTGCGCGGGCGCCGGGCCCGCGCGGTCGACGCGCCCGGCGTCGGGCGGGAAGAGCACGTCGGGATCGACGCGCCCCTGCACCGCGCGCACGATCGGCGCCTCGGGCTCGATCGCGGCGAGCTTCGCCTCGAGCGCGGCGAGCGCGGGCTCGCCGCCGGGCACGAGGTCGACCTTGTTCAGCACGAGCAGGTCCGCCGAGTGCACCTGGTCCTCGAACGCGCCCTCGAGGTCGCGGCCCTCGAGGAGCTGCTCGGCGTTCACGACGACGACGGCCGCGTCGTCGCCCATCCACGCCGACACGGGCTCGCGCCAGAAGTTGAGCTGCGTGTCGAACGGGAGCGCGGCGCCGGACGTCTCGACGACGATCCGGTCGGGTCGCACGCGCTCGTAGAGCTCCTGCAGCGTCGTCACGAGGTCGTCCGAGAGCTCGCAGCACACGCAGCCGCCCTCGAGCTCGACGAAGGCCTCGCCCCCGCCGCCGAGCAGCGCGCGGTCGACGCCGAGCTCGCCGATCTCGTTCGAGACGATGGCGACGCGCGTCCCGCTCGCCTGCGCGCACGCGAGCAGGTGGCGCACGAGCGTCGTCTTGCCGGAGCCGAGGAAGCCCGACACGACGAGCGCGGGGATGCGAGGCGATGCGGTCGACACGGAGCGCTGGAATAGCGCCCGCTAGAATCCGCGCCATGCCGGAATCCTTCGACTACGACCTGTTCGTGATCGGCGCGGGCTCGGGCGGCGTCCGCGCCAGCCGCATCAGCGCCTCGATGGGCGCGCGCGTCGCGTGCGCCGAGGAGCGCTTCCTCGGCGGCACGTGCGTCAACGTGGGCTGCATCCCGAAGAAGCTGCTCGTCTACGCCTCGCACTTCCGCGAGGAGATGGAGGTGGCGACGGCCGGCTACGGCTGGAGCGTCGGGCCGACGTCGTTCGACTGGCCGACGCTCGTCGCCAACAAGGATCGCGAGATCGCGCGGCTGAACGGCATCTACCGCGGCCTGCTCGAGAAGGCGGGGGTCGACCTGATCGAGGCGCGCGCCGTGCTCGAGGGGCCGCACGCGGTGCGCGTCGGCGACCGCGTCGTGACGGCGCGGACGATCCTCGTCGCGACGGGCGGCTGGCCGCAGGTGCCGGATGTCCCCGGGCGCGAGCTCGCCATCACGTCGAACGAGGCGTTCGCGCTCCCGCGCCTCCCCGAGCACGTCGCGATCGTGGGCGGCGGCTACATCGCCGTCGAGTTCGCGGGCATCTTCCACGGCCTCGGGTCGCGCGTGACGCTGCTCTACCGCGGGCCGCTCTTCCTGCGCGGCTTCGACGACGAGGTGCGCGGCTGGCTGGCCGACGAGCTGCGCGCGAAGGGCATCGACCTGCGCTTCGAGGTGAACGTCGCCGGCATCGAGGCGCGCGACGGACGCAAGCGCGCCGCCCTCACCGACGGCACGGCGCTCGACGTCGACGAGGTGTTCTTCGCGACCGGGCGCGTGCCGAACACGCGCGGGCTCGGGCTCGAACGCGCGGGCGTCGCCACCGGACCGAACGGCGAGATCCCCGTCGACGCGCACTCGCGCACCAACGTGCCGAGCGTCTACGCGATCGGCGACGTGACCGACCGCATCCAGCTCACGCCCGTCGCCATCCACGAGGCGATGTGCTTCGCGCGCACGGTCTTCGGGGGGACGCCGACGTCGCCCGACCACCGCGACGTGCCGTCCGCCGTCTTCAGCCAGCCGCCGATCGGGACGGTCGGGCTCACGGAGGAGGAGGCGCGCGCGCTCGGGCGGCCGATCCACGTCTACACGTCGAGCTTCCGGGCGCTCAAGGACACGCTCACCGGGCGCAGCGAGCGCACGCACATGAAGCTCGTCGTCGATCGCGAGAGCGACCGCGTGCTCGGCGTGCACGTCGTCGGCCCCGACGCGGGCGAGATCGTCCAGGGCTTCGGCGTGGCGCTCAAGTGCAACGCGACGAAGGCGCAGTTCGACGCGACGATCGGCATCCATCCGACCGCGGCCGAGGAGCTCGTCACGATGCGCGAGCCGACGCGGAGCTGAGCGCGACGCGGCCGAAGCCGGAGCTATGCTGCGCACTCCGCGACGAGGAGGCCGGTGGATGCGCGCAGCGAGGGGACTGGGGGGCGTCGTCGCCTTCGCGTGCGCGATCGCCCTCGCTCCCGTCGCACTCGCCGGCAGCGCGCCCGCCGCGCGCGTCGGCGAGACGGGCGACGTCGACGGCCGCGAGGCCGACGCCGCGGTCGAGGCCTACGACCCGTTCGCCGGCATCGACCAGGACGGGCGCATCCCGGGCGTCGCGCGGCCCTCCGACCTCCCGAACCCCGAGCGCTGGCGCTACATCCCGGAAGGCCGCATCAAGCCCGGGAACATGCTCGAGCGCTTCCTCGTGAGCTCGTTCTTCGCGCCGTTCTTCACGCAGGACGAGGACGTCGGCACCGGCTTCGGCGTGGCGATCACCGACATCGACTTCCGCCAGCGCCGAAGGCGGGAGTTCGCGGGCATCTTCCTCTCCTACTCGACCGAGGGCGAGCAGGACTACTCGATCGTCTGGCAGCGCTGGCTGCACCACGTCGAGCGCGCGGGCGGCGGCGTGTTCCAGGAGGAGCGCAGCCGCGTGCGCGTGTCGGCGGGCTACGAGAAGACGCTGACGAAGCGCTTCTTCGGGTTCGGCCCCGCCACGAGGGAGCGGCAGGAGACGAGCTACGAGGACGAGGAGTTCGAGGTCGACGTCGGCCTCCAGATCGCGTGGCCCGAGCCGGGCGACGACCTGATCCTCGGCGGGGGCGTGCGCGCGTCGTTCCACGAGCTCGCGGGCGGCGCGATCAGCGACGTGCCGCAGACCAACTGCGGCCCGGTGCGCGCGGATCCGACGACGCCGACGAACCCGGGCGGCAACTGCTTCCCGTCGGTCTTCGCGGAAGCCGAGCACGCGAACCTCGGCTGGCTCTACTCCGAGATCCGCTACGACACGCGCGACAGCCAGGCGAACCCGTATCGCGGCTGGACGCTCGGTGCTTCGATCGACTTCGCGCCGCTGCAGAGCGGCGGCGACGTCGGCGCTCGCTATTCGCTCGGCGGTTCGATCGTGTTCCCGATGCCCGGCCTCTTCCACCACGGAGCCGTCGGCGACGAGGAGCACCCGCCGACCGACACGGTCGCGTTCGGCGCCGACCTGCGCCTCTCGAGCGGCGACCTGCCGTTCTTCGAGCGGCCGGCGCTCGGCGGCCGCAACCGCCTGCGCGGCTTCATCGACGGCCGCTTCCGCGACGACGCGGCGTGGTGGGCGGGCGCGGAGTACCGCTTCTGGGTGCTGCCGCGCGGCTTCGCCATCCCGTTCACGCGCGCGCTGCGCGTCGAGCGCGTCGGGCTCGCTCCGTTCTACGAGGTGGGCTCGGTCGGCGGCGGGCTCCGCGATCTCGCGAACAACCGCGTCCACCACAGCTACGGCATCGGCCTGCGCATCACGCTCGAGCGCCAGGCGCCGTTCCGCGTCGACGTCGGGTTCTCGGACGAGGACACGATCGTGATCGCGCGCTTCGGCCTGCCGTTCTGAGCCGTCTCCGCCGCGCGGCCGCGGCGCTCGCTCAGCCGTCGCCGAACGTCGCCGTGTAGACGCGGCGGATCGCGTCGGTGTGGCGGCGGTAGTCGGCGAGCAGCGCGCGCCGCGCGCCGCCCTCGCGCTGCACGGACGCGTAGCCGAGCCGCAGCGCGAGCCCTTCGAGGTCGCCCTGCTCCTCGTCGAGATCGGAGATCGACCGGTTCTCGACGATGCGCAGCGCGCGCGACAGATCCTTCAGGAAGCGCCATCCCTCGCGGAGCGTCTCCGCATCCGAGGCGGAGATCTCGCCCAGCGCTTCGAGGCGCTCGAGCTGCAGGGCGAGCGGCACGGGCTCGCACAGCGCGGGGTGGCGCGCCGCCGCCGCGAGCTGCCGGTACTGCACGACGGACTCCACGTCGAGCACGCCCCCGCGCCCCGTCTTGAAATCGCGTCGACGCGTCGTCTCGCGCGCGAGCTCCTGCTCCATGCGCATGCGGATGCGGTGGATCTCGCCGCGCAGCTCGGCGAGGTCGCCGGGCGGCGTCGCGGGAAGCGGCCGCGTGAGCACGCTCGTGCGCACGCGCTCGAAGCGCTCGGCGAGGCCCGCGTCGCCCGCGATCGGGCGCGCGCGAAGCAGCGCCTGCCGCTCCCAGCCGGCGGCGCCTCGCTCGCCGCCCTCGTGATAGGCCGCGAACCCGTCCATCGACGTGACGAGCACGCCCTGGTTGCCCGACGGCCGCAGCCGCGCGTCGATCTCGTAGCAGCTGCCCTCGGCCGTGCGCGTCTGCAGCGTGCCCATCCACTTCTGCGCGAGCCGCGCGCAGTGGTCGCCGGCCTCGAGCCGATCGGCTTCGCTCGCGCCCTCGGCGTCGTAGAGGAAGATCACGTCGAGGTCGCTGCCGTACGAGAGCTCGCGCGTGCCGAGCTTGCCCATCCCGACGACGAGGAAGCGCAGCGACGCGCCGGCCGCGAGCCGCGCGCGTCGCGCCGCCAGCTGCGCGTTCGCGATCTCGAGCGCGCGCTGCGCGCAGACCTCGGCGACGTCGGTGAGCGCGTGCTCCACCGCCGCGCCGTCGATCGCGCCGGACACGTCGAGCAGCCCGACGTTGATGACCTGTCGCGCCTGGAAGCGCCGCAGCGCGTCGAGTGCTCCCTCGACGTCGTCGTCGCCGCGCGTGAACTCGGCGTGCAGGGCCGCGTGGTCCGCCTCGAGCCGCTCGCGGTCGAGCAGCAGCACGTTCGGGTCGTCGAACACGGGCTCGACGAGCCTGGGATGCGCGGCGAACAGACCCGACAGGTAGTTGGAGGCCGCGAAGAGCGCGACGAGGCGGTCGACGAGCTCGGGCCGGTCGAGGAGCAGGTCGTAGTAGAACCGGTTCGCCCCGACGCTGCGGAAGAAACGGTCGCAGTTGCCGAGCGCGCGCTCGGGGCTCGCGCTCGCGTCGAGCTCGCCGCCGAGGTGCGCGGCGAGCTCCTCGAGCATGCGGCGCGTCGTGGGGAAGGCCAGCAGGCCGGGAGCGGCGCGCTCGAACAGCTCGAGCACGCGCTCGCGCGAGCCCTCGGGCAGCACGTCGCGGAAGATCGCGCGCGTGCGCTCGCGCTCGGCCGCGAGGTCGGCGTCGAAGGCGGCGAGCGCATCGGCGTCGCTCTCGTCGCGCGCGCGGAGCGCGCGCGCGATGCGCAGCCGCGCCTCGTCGCGCATCGGCACGCGATGCGTCTGCTGCTCGGCCACCATCTGCAGCCGGTTCTCGACGCGCCGCAGGAAGAGGTACGCGCGCGCGAGCGCGGCCTGCGACGCGGCGTCGAGCAGGCCGAGGCTCGCGAGCTGCTCGAGCGTGCGGCGCGTCGAGCGCTCGCGCAGCTGCGGCATGCGACCGCCGTGCAGGAGCTGCATCGACTGTGCGACGAACTCGACGTCGCGGATGCCGCCCGCGCCGAGCTTCACGTCGAAGCCGTCGCGCTCGTTCGCGTGCGCGGCCTCGACGCGGTCCTTGAGCGAACGGATCGCGCGCACGCCTTCGTAGTCCATCGTCGAGCGGTAGATCGACGGCGCCACCGTCCGGATGGCGCGCCACCCGAGCGCGAGGTCGCCCGCGACGGGACGCGCCTTCATGAACGCGGCCTTCTCCCAGGTGTCCGCCCAGGCCTCGTAGTAGCTCGCGAGCGCGGTGCTCGAGACGACGAGCACGCCCTGCGCACCCTCGGGACGCAGGTCGAGGTCGACGCGGTAGAGGAAGCCGTCGACCGTGGCTTCGGTGACGAGGCGCCCGAACGCCTGCGCGACGCGCGTGAAGTACTCGAGCGGGCTGCGGCCGGACGGGCCGTCCTCCGCGACGTCGTCGGGTGTCGCCGCGTGCACGTACACGAGATCGACATCGCTCGAGTAGTTGAGCTCGGCGGAGCCGAGCTTGCCGAGCCCGAGCACGCAGAAGCCGAGCCCGTGCGCGTCGCCGCGCCCGTCGCGCCACACGGGCGGACCGAGGCGCGTCGCGACCTCCTCGCTCGCGGCGCGCTCCGCGCGCGCGAGCAGCGCGTCCGCGAGCGCCGAGATCTCGTCGAGCGTCTCGCCGCTCCGGGCGAGCGGGAGCACGTCGTCGAACGCGTCGCGCGCCGTGATGCGCGCGAGCTCGTAGTACTTCGCGCGGCGGAGGCGCGCGGACACGGGGAGCTCGGAGTCCGCGTCGATGCGCGCGTCGACGCGCGCGCGCACCTCGACGGCCGTGAGCGCGCGGCTCGCGTCCTCGCGCGCGAGCGCGGCCAGCCAGCCCGCGTGGCGCGCGACGTGGGTGGCGAGGAAGGGCGCCGTCGCGCACACCGTCGCGACCACGCGAGCGAACGCGTCGGGTCGTTCGTCGGCGACGGGGCGCCACTCGGATTCGCCGACGCGCTCGAGCAGGTTCGCCGCGCGGGTCGCCGCGCCCGCGGCGTCGGCGCCCGCGCGCAGGCGCGCGGCGAGCGCGCGGCGCCACGGCGGCGCATCCGGATCGAGAGCGAGGAGGGAGGCGTCGGGCGCGTCGGGCGACGTCACGCGCGCAGCCTAGCAGCGCGGACGTCGCGTCCGACCGCGCGCTGCTACGGTGCGCCGACGTGCACCGCCGACCGCTGCTCGCGATGCTGCGCCGCTACGCCACGCTCCATCCCGACGAGGAAGGAGTGCGCCGCGCGCTCGCGCTCGTCGAGCGCACGGCGACCTGCTTCGAGCGGAGCTGCCTGCCCGGCCACGTCACGTCGTCCGCGTGGATCGCGAGCGAGGACGGCGCGCGCTTCCTCCTGACGCACCACCGCAAGCTCGACCGCTGGCTCCAGCTCGGCGGCCACACCGACGGCGATCCCGACGTCGTCGCGAGCGCGCTGCGCGAGGCGCGCGAGGAGTCGGGCATGGAGGAGTTCGAGCTCGTGGCGGGCGCGGGGGGCGATGCGCTCGTCGACGTCGACGTGCACGACATCCCGGCGTTCGGCGGCGAGCCCGCGCACGAGCACCACGACGTGCGCGTCGTGCTCGTCGCGCGCGACGGCCGCGCGCCGCGCGCGAGCGCGGAGTCGATCGACGTGCGCTGGTTCGGGTGGAACGAGCTCGCCGGGCTCGCGCGCGGCGACGAGAGCCTGCTCCGGCTCGCGCGCAAGGCGCGCGTGCGGCTCGCCGCCGCCGGTCGGGCGGGCGCCGCGTCGGTCGAACCCGGCCTCAGACTCCGGTGACGCGCAGGACGCGCGTCCCGCGCAGGTGCTCGGGAGCCACGACGTAGTCTCCGCCCGCGGTCACGCGCAGCACCTGGGCCGTCGTGTCCGTGTTGCCCGCGCTGAAGACGAAGACGAGCCCGGCGACCACGACGCCGCCGGTCGCGTAGACGATCTTGAGCGGGGTGTAGACGAGCGTGCAGAGGCCGGAGGCGAAGCCGAGCGAGACGTCGCCGACCGTCGTCGGATCCCGCTCGGCGCGCGCCGGCGAAGCGGCCGCGAGCCATGCGCACGCGGCGCACGCGGCGAGCGCGCGACGCGCGGCGATGCGCGCATGCGAGGAGCACTGCGGTCGCGGCGAGCGGGACGTCGACATGCCGGCCTCCTGCGTTCGAGCTGCGCGCGATGGTCGGGTGCGAGGCGATGCGGGTCAACTCGTGCGCGCGCCGCGCCGGCGCGCGGCGACGACCCGCACCGCGTCGCCGCGCGCGACGCAGGCGATGCGCAGCTGAGGGAACGCGCGTTCCGCGCGCGGAACGCCGCGGCGCGGCCGGGCCGGCACCGCGCCCGCGCGAGCGCGCGCGGCTCCGGCGAGACGTCTGGAAACCTCAATGATTGCAGTGTCTTGCACGAGTGTGAAGGGCGTAGGCAAGGGCACGTGCCTTGCACTGCGGCGTGCGAAGGAACGCGACCATGCGCATGCCGCAGAGCACCCGCTGCCTGCGTGCGATCGTCGCTGCGACCGCGACCTCGTGTCTCCTCGCCGCGACGGCCCACGCCGATCCGGAGCCCGACAACGTGCTCCACGGGCGCTCCCTCAAGCGCGATTCGAAGACGGAAGTCCACACGGTCGTGCTGCCGCAGCTCTTCGGGCCGGGCGAGTACAAGGGCCGGCGTTACAAGGACAGCACGATCCTCCAGCTCGACGCGAAGCTCGGCGAGCGCAGCGACCTCGTGATCCGTCTCCAGGCGAAGCAGAAGAAGTTCCTCCACGTCGAGATCCGCTTCTGATCGCGCCGCGCGGATGCGCGGTCGGTCGTCGCGCGGGCTCGCGCACCGCACTCCTGGCAACGCGCGCGCGGAACGCGCGCAGCGCCGCGATCGAACCGATCCGTTCGTCAAGCCGCTCCGGAGATCGTCCGATGTGCCGCCCGGCACGGGGCCCGACCCCGGTCGGAGGAATGCACGGCCATGGCGCGACGCACGACGACGTGGATGGCGGCCGGAGCGCTCGCGCTCGCCGCACTCGGGATGGACGCATCCGCGTCGCGCGCGGCGACCGTGACGATCGGCGACTTCGAGGGCTCGCTCGACGCGGGCTGGACGACGAGTGGCAGCACGTCGACGCGAACCCAGACGTTCGGCGTCGATCCCACGCTCAACAACCGCTTCCTCGAGCTGCGGACGAACGGCGGCGTCTCCTCCGATACCGCGCTCGAGGCGTTCTTCGGGTTCTCGGCCGGCACGATCGACGCGCTCTCGCCGAACGGCCAGAACGTCACCGAGGGGTCGGGCGCGCGACTCGTGCTGACGGTCGCCGCCGGCGACCAGATCCAGTTCGACTTCAACTTCCTGACGAACGAAACGACGGGGTTCGCGCCGAACTACCGCGACTTCGCCTTCTCCTCGATCCGGTCGGGCGCGCAGGGCGAGGTCGTCCTGGCGGACGTCTTCTCGATGACACGCCAGCCGACGTCGAACGGCGGCTGGAGCCAGACGGACTGGCAGACGGCCTCCTACACCTTCACGGCCGGCGGCACCTATACGATCGGGTTCGGTGTCGTCGACGTGCTCGACACGCAGATCGACACGCGCCTCCTGCTCGACAACGTGCTGTGGATCCAGGCGCCGGAGCCGGGCACGGGCGTGCTCGTCTCGATCGGTCTCGTCGTCCTCGCGACGCGGCGTCGCCGCGTCGCCCGGCGGCCCGCCTAACGCCGCCGCTGCTCGAGCGCCGCGCCGAAGGCTTCCCACGCCGGCGCGAGCGCGACGCCCTGCGCGAGCCGCAGCGGCGTGATCGACACGATCCCCTCCTTCAGCACCGCGTGGTCGCTCGGGTGCGGCTGCGCGTCCGAGGGCGCGCGCTCGCGCAGCCCCCCGAACTCCGCCCGGAAGCTCGAGGGCGCGCCCGGCACGGGGTGGAACAGCCGGTCGTAGGCGGTGCGCGCGACCGTCGTGAGGCACCGCGGCGTGTCGCACGTCGCGCCCTCGGGCACGTTCACGCTCACGAGGTCGACGTCGTCCGGCAGTCCGTGGTCGAGCACCGCGCGCACGACGTCCGCGACGATCGCCGCCGCGTCGTCCCAGCGCGCGCCGCGCACGACCTCGCCGAGCGGCCCGGTCGCGCTCTCGACCGGCCGCGCGAGCCCGAGCGAGGCGGCGACGGCGGGGAGGCCCGAAGCGACGGCCTCGGCCGCCGCGCCGATCGTCCCGCTCGAGGTGATGAACGCGTCGCCGTGGTTCAGGCCGAGGTTGATGCCCGAGACGACGAGGTCGGGCGCGTCGTCGTAGAGGGAGTGGATGCCGAGGTTGACGCAGTCGGCCGGCGTGCCGCTGCACGCGTGCACGAGCCGGCCGTCGAGCTCCACGGGAGACACGCGCACCGTCGCGAACCGCGAGACGCTGGCGCCGATCCAGCTGCGCTGTCCGTCCGGGACGACGCAGCGCACCTCGCCTAGCGCCGCGAGCGCGCGGAGCAGCGGCGGCAGCGCGGGCGAGTCGATGCCGTCGTCGTTGCTCACGAGCAGCCGCT
This sequence comes from Myxococcota bacterium, assembly GCA_041389495.1. Taxonomy (NCBI): domain Bacteria; kingdom Pseudomonadati; phylum Myxococcota; species Myxococcota bacterium. The sequence goes on from JAWKRT010000001.1 coordinate 960,387, forward strand.
TCATGGCGCCGCACGGTATCGCTATCCTCGCGCCGATGCCGGATCCGATCGCCGATCTCATTGCGTTCATCGACCGCTCCCCGACCCCCTACCACGCCGTCGCCGAGACGGCCGCGCGCCTCCGTGCCGAGGGCTACGAGCGGCTGTCGGAGAACGAAGTCTGGGACCTCGGCCCCGGCGATCGGCGGTACCTCGAGCGCAACGAGGGGACGCTCGTCGCGTTCGAGGTCGGCGTGCAGGCACCCTCGCGCGCCGGCTTCCGCATCGTCGGTGCACACACCGATTCGCCGAACCTGCGCCTCAAGCCGCTGCCCGACGTGTCCGCGCACGGCTACCAGCAGGTCGCCGTCGAGCCGTACGGCGGCGTCCTGCTGCACACGTGGCTCGACCGCGATCTCTCGATCGCGGGGCGCGTCACGCTGCGCGGCGAGGCGGGCGTCGAAACGGTGCTGCTCGACTTCGCGCGGCCGCTCATGCGCGTCCCGAGCCTCGCCATCCACCTGAACCGCGACCTCGCGACGAAGGGGCTCGAGCTCAACGCGCAGCAGCACCTGCTCCCGGTGATCGGCGTCGGGCAGGGGCAGAGCCTCGTCGAGCTGGTCGCGAACGAGCTCCGCGCGCAGGGGATCGCGAGTGCGCCCCGCATCCTCGGCTTCGACCTGATGGCGTACGACACGCAGTCGTCGGGTGTGTCGGGGCCGCGCGGCGAGTTCGTGCACGCCTCGCGGCTCGACAATCTCGCGTCCTGTCATGCCGGGCTGTCGGCGCTGCTCGGCGCCCGCGCGTCGGGCCCGCCCGCGTTCACGCGCGTGCTCGCGCTCTACGACCACGAGGAGGTCGGGAGCCGCAGCGCGCAGGGCGCCGCGGGCCCCGTGCTCGAGTACGCGCTCGATCGCATCGTGGCGGGCTTCAAGGGCGGCGAGCCGCAGGGCCTGCCGCGCGCGCTCGCGCGCTCCGTGCTCGTGTCGGCCGACATGGCGCACGCCGTCCACCCGAACTACGCGGATCGCCACGAGCCCGGCCACCGGCCCGTGATCGGCGGCGGGCCGGTGATCAAGGCGAACGCCAACCAGGCGTACGCGACCGATGCCGCGACGGCCGGGATGTTCGCGGCGCTGTGCGACGAAGTCGGCGTGCGCCCGCAGCACTTCGTCGTGCGCAGCGATCTCGGCTGCGGCTCGACGATCGGCCCGATCACGGCGGCGCGGCTCGGCGTGCGCACGGTCGACGTCGGCAATCCCATGCTGTCGATGCACTCGTGTCGCGAGATGGCGGGCGCGGCGGACGTCGCGCCGATGATCGCGGTGCTCGGCGCGTTCTACTCGGCGGACGTCGCGCTCGTCGACCCGGCCTCGCGCGGGCGCCAGTAGCGCCACGCCTGCGCGAGCGCGGCGAGGAGTGCGAGCGTCTGGATGGGCGGCCACGCGCGCTCCCACGCGCTCGGAGCGAGCTCGGAGCGCGCGCAGAGCGACGCGTCGCCGAGGCTCGTCGACGCGATCGCCGGGGCGATCCACGCGAGGTCGAACGCGACGAGCGGCAGCGCCGCGAGCGCGAGCCAGCGCAGCGAAGCGCGTTGCCGCACGCCGACCCCCGCGAGCCAGGCGCCGAGCGCGCCGACCACGCCGAACACCGCGGTGCCGCTCCACAGCGCGTCGTCGCCCGGCGCACAGTCGGCGCTCGGCACCACCGCGAGCGTCAGCGCGAGCGCGATCGTCACCAGCCAGCCGCCGGCGCCGCCGGCGATCGCGAGCACGGCCTCGCCTAACCTCATCGCGGCCGGCCTCCCGTGCGCGTCCTCGCGAGTGCCCGCGTGCGGGGGGAATCCCACCTCCCGAGGCGACTTCGCGGCCGTTCGACCCTTCGTGCCGTTGACGGAGCCGCGCGGAGCGTGTCAGGGTTTCGCCCGATGCGAGGCGCGCTCTGCGCCGTCGCGCGAACGAGGAGATCCGTTTTGAGCCTCATCAGCGAGTTCCGGGACTTCGCGATGCGCGGCAACGTCGTCGACATGGCCGTCGGCGTCGTGATGGGCGGCGCGTTCGGGAAGATCGTCAGCTCGTTCACGAACGACGTGCTGATGCCGCCGATCGGCATGTTGACGGGCGGCATCGACTTCTCCGACAAGGCGCTCGTGCTCAAGGAAGCGGTGGGCGAGACGGCCGCCGTGACCCTCAACTACGGCACGTTCGTCAACACGGTCATCGACTTCCTGATCATCGCGTTCGCGATCTTCATGGTCGTCAAGGCCATGAACTCCGCCAAGCGCAAGGAGGAGGCGGCGCCGCCCGCACCGCCCGCCCCGTCGAAGGAAGAGGTGCTCCTGACGGAGATCCGCGACGCGCTGCGCTCTCGCTAGGCCGCGCCCGCACGGCTCCGGGCTCCCGCCCGCGGCGGCGCTAGCGCGCCGCGGGCGGGATGACGTGCAGGTCGCGCTGCGGGTACGGGATCGAGCAGCCCGCCGCCTCGAGGCGCTCCTTCAGCGCGCGCATCAGGTCGAAGCGCAGCGCCCAGTAGTCCTCCTTCGCGCACCACGGCCGCACCGTGATGTTCACGGACGAGTCGGCCATCTCGATCACGGCCACCACCGGCGCCGGATCGGCGAGCACGCGCGCGTCCTCGCGCAGCACGCCCTGGATCGTCTCGATCGCCTTCCCGATGTCGTCGTCGTACGAGATGCCGACGACGATGTCGTTCCGGCGCTGCGCGTTCCGGGAGTAGTTCTTGATCGTCGTTCCGAAGATCGACCCGTTCGGAACGGTGATGTGGACGTTGTCCGGCGTGTCGAGCGCCGTCGTGAAGACGCTGATCTCGCCGACGGTGCCGGCGACGCCGGCGACCTCGACGTAGTCGCCGGTCCGGATCGGGCGGAAGACGAGCAGCATCACGCCGGCCGCGAAGTTGGCGAGCGTCCCCTGCAGCGCCATGCCGACGGCGAGGCCCGCGGCGCCCATGACGGCCACGAGCGACGTCGTCTGCACGCCGAACAGGTTCAGCACCGCGATGATCACCGCGGCGAGCAGCAGGTAGTAGACGCCGTTCGAGAGGAACGGGACGAGCGTCGCGTCGGTGCCGGCGCGCTCGAGCGAGCGGTGGACGCCGCGCCGCACCGCGCCGGCCGCGATGCGCCCCACGACGAGCACGGCGATCGCACCGACGACCTGGAGTCCGTAGGTGGTCACGAGCTCGAGAGCGTTCATCGTGAGGGCCGTCATGCGTTCGTCCACGTCGTCGTCCTCCGCGCGGGCCTCGTCGCGGGACTGCGACGCGGGCCGGGTGACGGTAGCGGCACCTCCCGGCATTTCCGCCCGCGAGGCCCGGTCGCAGCGCGAACGCGCGCTCCGCTCGTTCTCGTAGGGTTTCGGCCAGTCGTCGCGCCGTCGCGCGAGCTGGCCCTACACTGCGCGCCATCGCAGCGCGGCTGCCGTCTCGCGGTCGGCCGCGCCGCGGCGACGCGCTCCGCTTCCGTTCGCGTTCGCGCGCGCAGTGGCGCGCGTCGACGCATCACCCGGCTCCGATCGCGCCGCGCGCGCGGAGCCAACTCCGAAGGAGGAGAGCACCGATGCTTCGAAGGACACCGGTCTGGATCGCACTGCTCGGTCTCGCGATCGCGGTCGCCTGTGGATCCGAGGACTCGACGTCGTCGGGGAGCGACGCCGCGAAGGGGATGATGGACTCGGCCCGACAGGCCGCGAGCGACGCGGCGCAGTCCGCGTCCGACGCCGTCGACTCGGCGACGCAGGCCGCCGGCGACGCGCTCGACGCCGCCGGCACGGCCGCGAACGACGCCGCCGCGTCGGCGCAGCAGGCTGCGGGCGAGGCGATGGATTCGGCCCAGCAGGCGGCGAGCGACGCCGCGGACAGCGCGGGAGCCGCCGTCGACGCGGCCAAGACGGATGCGGCCGCGAAGGCGGATGCGGCCGCGAAGGCGGTCGACGACGCCGCGGACGACGCGCGCAACCGCGCCGCGGATGCGCTCGATGCGGCGGAGCAGGGTGTTCGTCCGTAGCACCGGCTGCGGTCCTCGCCGGGAGCGCGGTGTGTCCGCGCTCCCGGCTCGCGCGTCCGCGCGTCGCTCGCCCGCGCGCCGCGCGCCCGCTGCGGCGATCGCGACGTTGCTCGCGTTGGCGATCGCCGCGTGCGGCGCGCCCGACCCCGAGGATGCGCTCGACGACGCGGCGGCCGAGCTCGCGACGGCCATCGAGCACCGCGCGGCGGCCGACGCCGAGGTCGAGCGCACGCGCGAGCGCATGCGCGAGCTCGAGGACGAGCTCGGCGACGCCGAGCGCGTCGCCCGCGAAGCCGCCGCGCACGTGGCCGAGGCGGAGCAGCGCGTCGCGGCGCTCGCCACCGACGACGTCCTCTTCCGGGTGGTGCAGCGCCGGCTGCTCGAGGACGGGGAGCTCGCGGACGCCGCCGTGCGCGTCGACGTCGCCGGGCGTGTCGCGACCCTGCGCGGCGTCGTGCCCGACGAGGAGGCCCGCGCGCGCGCCGCCGAGATCGCGCGCTCGTCTCCGGGCGTCGTCGAGGTCGTCAACGAGCTCCGGAGCACCGCTCCGCCGAGCGAAGGCTAGGCGCGTGCGCATCGCCACCCGCCTCGGTCTCGCGCTGGTCGCGCTCGTCGCGGTCGCGGCAGTCGGGGTGTGGATCTACCTCGACCGCGCCGTCGAGCTCGCCCTCGAGCGCGGCGGCGAGCGCGCGCTCGGCGTGGCGACGACGGTCGGCTCGGTGCGCGTCGAGCCCTTCGGAGGCACCGTCGGTCTCGCCGACGTGCGCATCGCGAACCCCGAGGGCTTCGGCGACGCGCCGTTCCTCGCGGTCGGCGACGGGCGCGTCGACGTCGCGATGTCGACGCTCGGCGCCGACGTCGTGCGCATCGACCGCATCGAGCTGCGCGATCTCGCGCTGCGGCTCGAGTCGCGCGGTGGGCGCGCGAACTACGAGTCGCTCGGGCGGACGCGCGCGGCCGGCTCGGGCGACGACGCGGGCCGCGGCGTGATCGTGCGCGAGCTCGTGCTCCGCGACGTGGTCGCCCACGTCGACCGCGAGGTGCTCGACACCGGCGCGGGTGACCTCGTGGTCCGGATTCCCGAGATCGCGCTGCGCGACGTCGGCTCCCATTCCGACGGCGGCGTGCTGGCGTCCGAGCTCTCGTCCGTCGTCGTCGCCGCGATCGTGCGCGCCATGGTCGAGAAGGGCGTGGCGCTGCCGATCTCGCTCGTCCGGCGCACGGCGACCCTCCCGCTCGACGTCGGCGTCGAGGTCACGGGCGCGGTCGCCCGCGCGATCGGCGGTGTGGCCGACGAAGGCGAGCGCGTCGCGCGGGACGTGCTCGGGGGCGCGGTCGACGAGGGCGTCCGCCGTGCGACGGGCGCGTTGCGCTCGATCCTCGGCGGCGGCGAGGCGCCGGCCGACGAGGAGAGCACGCCTCGTTAGGCGCGCCGGACTCCGTCGGGTCGCGACTCGTCGCGAGGGAGCCGGACCTCGAAGGTCGTGCCCCCACCGGGCCGCGACTCGACGCGCAGCTCGCCGCCGTGCATGCGCACGATCTCGTAGGAGAAGTAGAGCCCGAGGCCGGTCCCCTCGCCCGCGCTCTTCGTCGTGAAGAAGGGCTCGAAGATGCGGTCGCGCAGGTCGGGCGCGATGCCGCAGCCGTCGTCCTTCACCGTCACGGTCGCGACGCCGTCCTCCTCGCGCAGCGCGATGCGGACGCGGCCGTCGTCGCCGACGGCCTGGAGCGCGTTCACGATCAGGTTGAGGAAGACCTGCCGCAGCTGCTCGGGCGAGGCGAGCACCGGAGCGACCGGCGCGAAGTCGCGCTCGATGCGCACGCCGGGCCTTCGCTGCGGCGAGGCGTACCGGAGCGCGTCGTCGAGCAGGTCGCCGAGCGCGACGCGGCTCTGCTCGGCGACCCTGCCGTGCGAGAACTCCTTGACCTCGCGCACGAGGCGGACTGCACGCGACACGCCCTCGAGCGCGTCGTCGAGCAGCTCGCTCCCCTCGGCGACGCGGTCGAGCAGGTCGTCGGACGCGTCGAGCTTGCGCGCCTCGCTCTCGATCGATCCGAGCTCGTCGCGGAGGAGGCGGAGATTGGTGAGGACGTAGGCCATCGGGTTGTTGATCTCGTGCGCGATGCCGGCCGCGAGCGCGCCGACCGCCTCCATCTTCCGGGACTGGCGCAGACGCTGCTCGAGCGCGACGCGCTCGGACACGTCCTCGACGACGGCCTGTGCGCCCGTCGTCCGCCCCTCGTGGTCGCGCAGCGGAACGAGGTGCGCGCGGAGCCGCAGCTCGCGGCCCCAGCGCGACGCGTAGGCGAACTCGCCGGACGAGGGCTGGCCCGTCTCGAGGCAGCGCCGGACCGCGTCGGAGACGCCCGCGCGCGCGAGGACGGGCGACGTGAACACGTTGCTCGTCGCGCCCGGTGAGGCGTCCGGGGCGCCGAGGATGCGCAGCAGCGACTTGTTGAGCGCGGTGACCGCGCCGTCGAGGTCGAACGCCACGACGCCGACGGGCGCGTCGTCCACGAGCCGGCGGGAGCGCTCCTCGCTCTCGCGCAGCGCGCGCGTCCGGTCCTCGACCATGCGCTCGAGCTCGGTCGTCAGGCGTCGATGGCGATGGACGAGCAGGAAGTTGAGCGAAAGGGCGATCGCGAGCGGCGCGTACGGAAGCAGCAGCGGGAGGTCGAGGACGCGGATCGCGCTCGCGATCGAGGTCAGCGCGAGCAGCGCGTAGACCGCGAGCCCCGCGAGCATTGCGCCGCGCTCCCTCGGCTCGAGTCCGACGTCGCGCAGGCCGCGCGCGACGTGCGCGGCCACGACGACGACGAGCACGGCGATCCATCCCGCCGACGCGCGCACCGGCACGCCGAGGAAGCCGTGCCCGTCCCAGTCGAGGCGGAAGTCGGTCGTCGCGCCGTCGACGAAGAGCGGCGTCGCGACGCCGGCCGCGAACGCCGCGAGCGCGGCGGCGCCCCACGTCGCCGCGCGCCGCGGGGTCCATCGACGCCCGCCCAGCGTCGACGACACGCCGGCGAGACAGTAGGCGAGGACGATGCTGGTCGAGACCTGGAAGCGCGCCGCGAGCACGGCGGCCTGTGGATCGGCGGTCGAGACCTGCACGATGCGCGCGGCCTGGAACGCGACCGACGCGAGGCACCACCCGGCGACCCACGCGTGCGACGGCGCGCCGCGGCCTCCGCGCCAGAGCCACAGGTGGAGCGCGCCGATGTAGGCGACGACGCCCATCACGAACGCGAGTGCGAGTCTGGATCCCAGGTCGGCGATCGTCGCGTCCCCCGACACCACCGCGGTTCATCGCGGCATCGGGGTGCGCTATCGGGAGATGCGCGCGCGCGGCTGAGCGCGCGCGCGCCGGACCGTGCGCGATCAGCCGGCGAGCACGGCGCGGCCGACGACCTTGAGCTCGAGCACGGGCTTCACTCCCTCGAAGATCGGAAGCACCGTCGCATCGACCACGTAGCGGCTGATCGGGTATTCCTCTGCATAGCCCCAGCCGCCGTGCATGAGCTGCCCCTGCTGCGTGGTCTCGACCGCGACGTCGCACGCGAGGAGCTTCGCCTGCGCGGCGAGCGGTGCCGCCGCGCGCTCGTCCTCGTCCATCGCGCGGGCCGCCGCGTACGTGATCGCGCGCGCGCCGGCGAGCTTCGCGGCCATGCGGCCCAGCGTGTAGCGCGTGAGCTGGAACTCGGAGATCGCGCGGTCGAACTGCGTGCGGCCCGTGACGTACTTCGCCGTCTCCTCGAGCGCGGCCTGTGCGAGCCCGCAGCCGCGTCCGCCCGTCTGCAGGCGTCCGGCCGCGAAGCCGCCCATCTGGAGGTAGAAGCCGCGCCCGAGCCCGCCCTCTTCGCCGACCAGGTTCGCGGCCGGCACGAAGTAGCGCTCGAGGTTGAGCGTGAACGAGTGCATGCCGCGGTAGCCGGGCGTCGCGTCGGCCTTGCCCACGATGCGCCCGCCCGTCGGCTGCTCCGACACGAACTCGTGCCCGCGGAACGACGTCTTCGGCACGATGAAGAGCGAGAGGCCCTTCGCACCCGGCGTCTTCGCGTCGGTGCGCGCGAGCAGTGCGAGCACGTCCGCGCGGCCGGCGAACGTGCACCACGCCTTCGGCCCGTCGAGGATCCAGCCGTCCTCGCCTCCGACGTGCGCGCGCTCGGCGCGGCACTTCACGCTCGCGACGTCGCTCCCGACGTCGGGCTCGGTCACCGAGATGCCGACCATCAGCTCGCCGCTCGCGATGCGCGGCAGCCAGGCCTGCTTCTGCGCCTCCGTGCCGCCCGCGATCAGCGCCTTCGTGAGGATCTCGGGGCGCGTGATCAGCGAGCCCGCCGCGGCGAGCGACGCGCGCGAGAGCTCCTCGGTCGTGAGGATCATCGCGAGGTTGCCCATCTCGACGCCGCCGTACTCCTCGGGCACCGAGAGCCCGAAGAAGCCGAGCTCGGCCATCTTCTCGATGAACTCCTCCGGCACGTCCTCGTCGCGGCGGTGGATGTGCTCGGCGTGCGGCATCACCTCGGCGCGCGCGAACTCGCGCACCTGGTCGCGCACCTGCTCGTGCGTCTCGTCGTGCGGCCAGTCGTTGCGGCCGAGCGTGTCGCAGACGTTCGCTCCGATCTCGCGCATCACGCGCTCGGACACGGCCGCGCGCAGCTGTGCGCGCACGTCGACGGGGAAGGCCTGCTCGACGGCCGCGTCGCCGAGCCCGAGGTCGTCGGCGGCGAGGGAGAGGCGGTCGCGCAGCGCGTGCGCGAGCTCGCCCACGGCCGCGACCGCGGTCAGCTCGAAGGCGTCGGAGCTCCGGCCCTCGGCGCGCGCGGCCTCGACGGCCGCGAGCGTCTCGCGCATCGCGACCGCCTCGGTCGCGGCGTAGGCGACGCGCTCGGTCAGCACCTGGTGGTCGTCGATCGCGGCGCCGTCCTTCGTGATCGCGCGGGCGCGCTCGACCGCGCGGTCGAGCAGCGCGCGCGCGGCGGCATCGAGCGTGTGGGCGACGTCGAGCGTGGGGAGCGAGCTCATCGGGACAGGCCTTTCGTCGTTCGCGATCGCTCGCGCACCGGGTCTTCGAGCGGCGGGGGCCGTGCGGCACCGGGAGCGCGGGGCTGGGTACGGGCCCGGCGAGGCGCGCGCCTCGCGGGCGCCGGACGGTAGCGCAGCGCCGGTGCCGGCCCGGAGCGAGACGCCCCGCGCAGGCGGGCCTGCGCGGGGCGTCGAGCGGGCTGCGTGCGGGCGCCGCGCGGGCGCCGCGGTCAGTGCTCGACCACGCGCGGAAGGTCCTTCGCCTGCGCGATCCACCCTGCGAGCTGCTCCGCGGTCGGCACGCGCCGCGTGAGCTTCTTCTCCGCGTTCACCTCGGCGCACTTCACGGCGAGGTTCGCGGCGTTGCGCTGTGCGAGCTCCGGCACGCTGTCGACGCCGGCCGCCTCGAGGAGCTCCGCGAACTCGCCGCCGACGCCGTCGATCCGGAACAGGTCGACCATGTTGACGAAGCCGAGGATGCGCTTCTCGGGGATGCCGGTGTCGGCCGCGAGCGCCTCGCGACCGGGCTTCGTCGCGCCGCGCGCGAGCAGCGAGTCGGTGTCCTTGCAGCCGCACGCGCGCAGCTTCTCGCCGAATGCCGGGCCGATGCCCTCCACCTCTTCGATCTTCTTGTTCGCCATCGGGGGTCTCCTTCCTGCACGGATGTGGAGCCCGCCGCGCGGGCGGGCTCGACGGGCTCGTGTCGATCGGTCGCCCGGCCGCCGCCGTGCGGCCGGCGCCGCGGGCCATGGAGTGCAACGCCGCTTCGCGCGTCGGAGTCACGCGGCCGGGCGCGCCCGCCTACTCGTAGCGAACTCCGGCGTGCTCCACGTAGCCTTCGTCGTGCGAGCCGGCGGGGTCGCGATGCGTCCAGTGCAGCACGCCGCCGCGCTCGTTCCACTCGTACTGGCCGCGCACGCGCACGCGGTCGCCCGGCGCGAGCGGCACGCGCGGCGCGAGGTCGATGTTGTGCGCCACGAGCAGCGTCCGCCCGCCCGCGAGCTCGATCAGGAAGCGCTGGTGACGCGAGCCGTCCTCGTCGTCGCGCAGCGTCTTCGCGACGCGTGCGTCGACGGCCACCATCAAGCCCGAGCGCCGTTCGCGGAACGCCTCCTCGATGCGCGCATCGTCCCGCCCGGCGCGCTCCGGCGCGCTGCCGTCCCGCGCCGTCGGCGCAGCCGGGGCCGGCGACGCCGAGCGCGGGAGCGGCGCGGTCGCGGGCTCCTCGCGGGCGTCGTCCGGTGCGAGCTCGAACGCGAGCGCGGCGAGCAGCGCGAGCGCCGCGCCCGCGATCGTCGTCCGCTTCGCGCCCCGACGTCGCGGCCGCGCGCTCACGCGCGTGCCGGCGCGGCCGGAGTCTCGAACGCCGGCGTGGCGATGCCCGTCGCGTCGACGCGCCACGGCGTCCAGACGAGCAGGAGCTCCTCGATCGCGACGTCGGACTTGCGCGGCGCGATGCGCAGCTCCTCGACGTCGAGGTCGTCCGCGGCGATCGGCTCCTCGAGCGCCGCCACCGCTTCCTGGAACTCGGTCTCGAGGTCGCGCAGCTCGTCGCGCAGCGCGTCCGCGCGGTCCTCGGCGCGCGCGATGTCTCCCCTGTCGCGCGCCGCGCGGCTCGCGCCGCGCGCGACCGACGCCGCGCGCCCGACGTTCGTCGCGCTCCCGAGCTTGCGACCGAAGAGCGCACCGACGAGCGTCGTGCCGGCGGTGATCCACGTCGAGCGCTTGCTGTCCTCGTACTGCTCCTTCTCGACCTCGACGCGCTGCTCGGCGCGAGCGATGCGGTCCTGCACGCGCGCGAGCTTCGGCGCGAAGCGCGCGCGCAGCTTCTCGACCTCGAGGTCGCGCTGCTCGCGCACGAGGCCGCGGAGGCGGCCGCGGAAGTCGTCGAGGGTCTCGCCCGGCTCCGAGACGGCCCGGGGCTTCGCGCACTTCCACAGCACGAGCGGGTGCTCGCGGTAGAGCTGCGTCGCGAGCTGCTTGCCCCAGCTCGCATAGCTTCGCGCGCGCGCGGCGTCGGGGGGGAGCGGGGCGAACGCCGCGCCGTCGACGGGCGCGGCCGCGAGCTCGGGCAGCGCGCGTCCGAGCGGCGCCGCCTCGGCCCACGGCGCGACCGACGTGTCGTCGTCGAGCGGCGCGAGCAGTGCGAGCTCGCGCCAGAGGTCGATGCCCGCGCTCGCGTTCGCGTGGCGGAGCGCCGCGCGCGCGGCGAGTGCGGGCCGGTAGACGAGCCGCTCGTGCGCGGCCGGCGGACGCGTCACCGGAAGGAAGGCCTCGCGCACTTCGGGCGGGAGCACGGGGCGCGCTTCGGCCTGCTGCGAGGCGGCCGGCGCGCGCGCCGCCGATGCGACGGAGGCCTCGGCCGCCGCGGGTGCGCGCGCGGGCCGGGTCTCGCCGGACCGGTCCGCGCCGCCGCCGTCGCCCGCGAGCCGCTTGATCTGGTCGCGCGCGAGCGGGCCGGCGAGGTACGACATCGCCCAGCGCGTCTCGAACACGACCGGCCCGTCGTCGTGCACGTTGTTCATCACGAACACCCGGCTGCCGAGGCCGGCGAGCGTCCGCTCCATGCGCGCGCGGTCGAAGCCGCCGCTCGCGGTCGCCGCCGCGCCCTCGAGCCCCTCGAGCACGCGCTGCTTGTCGCGCTCGGCCTGCAGCCGCCCGAGGAACCACGTGCCCGTGTTGCCGAGCCCCTTGTAGTCGAGGTCGACGGGATTCTGCGTGGAGAGCACGCACCCGAGGCCGTAGGCGCGCGCCTGCTTGAGCAGCGTGAGCATCGGCGTCTTCGAGGGCGGGTTCGCGGTCGGCGGGAAGTAGCCGAACACCTCGTCCATGTAGAGGATGGCGCGCAGCGAGGAGCTTCCGGGCTGCGCGCGCATCCACGCGACGACCTCGGTGAGCAGCAGCGTCACGAAGAACATGCGCTCGCTCTCGGAGAGGTGGGAGAGCGACAGCACCGAGAGGCGCGGCCTGCCGCCTTCGCCGTAGAGCAGGCGCGCGACGTCGAGCGGCTCGCCCTGCGTCCAGGCGTCGAAGCCCGGCGACGCGAGCAGGTTGTTGAGCGTCATCGCGAGCTCGAAGCGGTCGGCGGGCGGGTAGAAGGAGTCGAGCTCGAGCACGCCGACGCGCTGCACGGGCGGGCTCTGGATCTGCGCGATGAGCGTCGGCAGGTCGAGGTCGCGCCCCGCCGTCCACGCGTGCTGCAGCAGCGTCGAGAGCAGGATGTGCTCGCGGCTGCGGAGCGGGTCGGCGTCGACGCCGAGCAGGCCCAGCAGGCTCGCAGCGGCGGCGCCGATGCGCTCCCGCAGCGCGTCGGCGTCGTCCATCACGGCCGGGCCGGGCGCGGCGAGCGAGCGCAGCACGGCGATCGGCCGGCCCGCGGTGCTCCCCGGCGTGTAGATCGCGCGCTCGCACGCGTCGACATAACGTCGGATCCGCTCGGGCGGCTGGTCCCAGCGCGCGAGCCCGTCGCGCCACAGCTCGGCGGTCGCCTTCGCGTGCTCGTCGGCCGTGCGGCCCTTGCGCGCGGCCTCGGCCTCGTCGATCCACGGCCGGAAGTCGCCCGGCGCGAGGTCGGGGAACGCGAGCAGCATGTTGCCGAGGTCGCCCTTCGGGTCGATCGCGATCACGGGGATGCCGTCGATCAGCGCCTCCTCGAGCAGGTCGATGCCGAGGCCCGTCTTGCCGCTGCCGGTCATCCCGATGATCACGGCGTGCGTCGTCAGGTCCTTCGCGTCGTAGAGGAGCGTCTCGCTCGTCGTCTCGCCGGTCGCGAGGTCGTGCACGCGGCCGAGGTAGAACGCGCCGAGCTTCTCGTAGTCCACGGTCGTGCCTCCGGTCGGGTCGGGGTCGGGGTGGATCGGGGAGCGCTCGCGCCGCGTCAGTCGCCGTCGACGAGCGCGAGCAGCGCGTCGCAGAGGGCGGGGCTGCCGAGCACGAGGCCGAGCTTGCCGCTCGGGAGCGTGCGCGCGTGGCAGACGCCGCCGGCCTCGGGCACGAGCACCTGCGTCGCCGCGACGTCCCACGGGTTCAGGTCGACGTCGACCATCGCGTCGACGCCGCCGCCGAGCACGAGCGCGTGGCCGAACGCGTCGGTGTAGCCGCGCAGCATGCGCAGGCGCGCGGCCATGCGCTCGAACGCCGGTCGCATGCCGGCCGCGTCGAAGCAGAACGGATCGCCGTGCGAGACGATCGCGCTCGCGAGGTCGCTCCGCTGCGAGACCCGCACGGGTGCGCCGTTGCGTCGGCAGCCTCCGCCCTTCCAGCCGACGTAGCGCTCGTCGAGCGCGGGGAGGTCGATCAGCCCGACGAGCGGCTCGCCGTCGACGACGAGTGCGACGAGCGTCGAGAAGAGCGGGATGCCGCGTGCGTAGGCGATCGTCCCGTCGATCGGGTCGACGACCCAGGTCGGGCGCGCGTCGTCGCGCTCGCCGCCGTACTCCTCGCCGAGGATCGCGTGGTCGGGAAAGGCGTCGGCGATCGCGGCGCGGATCGCGCGCTCGGCGGCGCGGTCGGCCTCGGTCACCGGAGAGCCGTCGCGCTTCGTCTCCACCGCGACGTCGCGGAAGCGCGGGAGCGTCTCGCGCCGCGCGAGGTCGGCGGCGTGGGCCGCGACGGCCGCGGCGCGTTCGAGGTCGAGGGGGGCCACGGCGCGGAGCATACGCGACGCCGCGCGCGCGCTGCGCGCGTCCTGCGCATCGCCGCGGTGCGGCGGCGCGCGCGCCGCGGTGCGCATCGCCGCTCCGATCGCGCTCCGATCGCGCGCGGATCGCGCGCCGATCGCGTCGAGCGCGCGTCGATGGCGCGCCGCCCGCGGTTCGGGCGGCGCGCGCGTTCAGCCGTGGCGCCGTCGCACCGATCCGCCCGCGCGAGCCGCCGGCGCGGCCGGAGCCCCGAGCATGAACGCCTCCGCTTCCTCCGCCGCGCGCGCGGCCACCTCCCCGGCCGCCGCGTCCGGCGCGGCCTCCCTCGCGCTCGCCGTCGCGATCGCGCTCGCCGTCGGCGGGCCGGCGGGCGCCGAGACCCCGCTCGCGGCGTCGGGCGGCGAGGCCTGGATGCCCGTCGACGTCGGCCTCTACAAGCGCTTCGTCCACCGACAGGACCGCGACTACACGACCGGCGGCATGTCGCTCGGCGTCGATCGCATGGTCGGAACGCGCGAGGAGCGCGTGGTCGCGGCCGGCGCCGACGCGGGCGACGCCGCGGCCGAGATCCGCATCTCGACGGAGCTCCGCGGCGACGAGTCGCAGGTGTCGCGCGAGACGAAGCGCGTGTTCGTGTCGCCCACGTCGAGCGCCTACGTCGTGCACGGCTGGGACGCGGTCGCGGACGGCGAGCAGTACCGGCTTCGCTATCCGAGGCCCGCCGTCGTGCTCGACGAGAAGGCCGCGGTCGGGAAGCGCTGGCACGTGAGCAGCGAGAGCGTGGGCGGCCTCGCGGGCGAGACGTGGGGCGAGGTCGTCGGCCTGCAGGACGCGCGCACGCCGGCGGGCCGCTTCGAGAAGTGCCTGGTCGTTCGCTACACCGGAACCGTCACGGGCGAGATCGAGATCCCGGGCGCGGGCCGCATGCAGGTCACCGACGGCGAGGTCGTGGTCACGGAATGGCACGCGAGGGGCATCGGGCTCGTGCTGTCGCAGGAGCGGCTGCGCGAGACGCTCGTCGGCGAGGGCGGCGTCGAGCTCGTCGCGTCGATGGAGTCGGAGACGTCGCTCGCGGAGTGGCGCCGCGAGGGGGCCGGGGCGCGCGGCCCGGCTCGCGCGGCCGACTGAAGGCGCGCGGCGCGCGCCGCGGCACGGCGTGACCGCCGCGCTCCACACCGACGTCGCGGGGCCGGAGGGCGCGCCGCTCGTCGTCCTCCACCACGGCTTCGCGGGCAGCGCGCGCAACTGGCGCCCGCAGATGCGCGCGCTCCGCGCGCGGGCGCGCGTCGTCGCGTACGACGCGCGCGGGCACGCGCGCAGCGCGGCGCGCCTCGAGACCGCGCGCTTCGGGCTCGACGATTTCGCACGCGACCTGGGCGACGTCGCCGACGCGCACGGCGGTGCCGCTGCGCGCTTCGTCGCGGGCGGCCTCTCGCTCGGCGCCGCCGTCGCCCTTCGCTTCGCGCTGCGCGACGTGTCGCGCGTGCGCGGGCTCGTGCTCGCCGCGCATCCGGCCGGTCGCGCGGGGCAGGGCGGCTTCGCCGCGCGCGCCGAGGCCTTCGCGGTCGCGCTCGAGCGCGAGGGGCTCGAGAAAGCGGGCGCGCGCTTCGTGTGGGGCCCCGACAGCGGCCTCGACCCGCAGGCGGCAGCGCTCGTCCGACGCGGCTTCCTCGAGCATCCGGCCGCCTCGCTCGCCGCGATCCTCCGCCAGGCGATCGCCGTCCTGCCGTCGCCGTCCGAGCTCGCAGGCGAGCTCGCGGCGCTGCGCGTCCCCGCGCTCGTCGTCGTGGGCACGCGCGACGCGGGCTCGCTCGAACCCTGCCGCGAGCTCGCGCGCCTGCTGCCCGACGCGACGCTCGTCGAGGTGCCGGGCGCCGGTCACGTGGTGAACCTCGCGGCACCCGCGGCGTTCGACGCCGCGCTGCTCGCGTTCCTCGATCGCATCGATCGTTAGGCGCGCGCGGTCGCGCGCACCGGGCGTCAGAGGCCGGCCGTCCCGTCCGCGAGCGCGCGCAGGCGCGCATAGGGATAGATGCCCGCGTCGTGGCCGTCGCTCCACGCGATCTGGATCGCATAGCGTCCGACCGCCTCGATGCGGAGCGGGTGGACGTCCTGCGGGACGCTCTCGGGGTCGAGGCGCAGCTCGCCCGTCCACTCGTCGACGCAGTGCGCGCAGCCGCACGCGAGACGCAGCTCGCGGACGTCGAGGAGGGAGCGCACGCCGTCGGCCCAGTCGACGGCGAGCGTCGCGGCGTCGTGCTGGCGGATCGCGCGCGGCGTCGTGCGCGGGTCGTCGGGCGGAGGCGGCATCGCGCCGCGAGCATACCGGGCCGCCGCGCGCGTTCGCGCGCCGCGCGCGTCGTTCGACGGGCGCGGCGCGGCTGCTAGGCTGCGGCCCGCCATGAACTCCGACGCAATCGCAATCCTCGGTGGAACGGGAGACCAGGGCCTCGGCCTGGCGCTCCGCTTCGCGAAGGCCGGACGCCCGGTCGTGATCGGCTCGCGCAAGGAAGAGCGCGCCGTGCAGGCGGCCGACGAGGTGCGCCAGGCGGTGCCGGGCGCCGACGTCACGGGCTTCGCGAACGAGGTGGCCTGCAAGCGGGCGCGGATCGTCATCCTCTCCGTTCCGTTCGAGCACATGGCGGGGACCACCAAGGGCATCAAGGGCGACCTCGAGGCCGGGCAGATCGTCGTGTCGATGGGCGTCCCGCTCGCCGCTGCGATCGGCGACGGGGCGATGCGGACGATCGGCATCTGGCAGGGGTCGTGCGCGGAGCTCGTCGCGTCGCTCGTGCCGCCCGGCGTCGAGGTGGTCTCGGCCTTCCAGAACGTCTCGGCGCACCGGCTCCGCGAGCTCGA
The DNA here is from genome assembly GCA_041389495.1 of Myxococcota bacterium. NCBI lineage: Bacteria > Pseudomonadati > Myxococcota > Myxococcota bacterium. Next base: position 976,915 of record JAWKRT010000001.1, read on the forward strand.
CCACGAGGTCGAGTGCGACGTCGTGGTCTCGGGGGCGAAGGGGCCGCGCGAGGCCGTGATGGCGCTCTGTCCGCTGATCCCCGGCCTGCGCGCCGTCGACGGCGGGCCGCTCGCCAACGCGCGCATCGTCGAGGAGATGACGGCGCTCCTGATCGGGCTCAACATCCGGTACAAGCTGCCGGAGGGGATGGGCATCCGGTTCACCGGCCTCCCGGAGTAGCCTGCGCGCCGCCCGATCGGGCATCTCTCCTGCAATTCCAGGGACTTGCGCAGCTCTCGTGCGCATCGGTCGCGCCGCGGTGCGGCGCGGCCGGCGGCCGCCCCACCCCGTGCCCGCGCGCGCGTCCCGCGCAACTGCTCGAAACGCAAGGACTTGTGCCTCACGCGCGGGGGAGCCACGAGATTTTGTGTACTCCCCGGGAATTCTTCTTGACGCTCGTGGAGCGCCCAAGTACAAACGTCCGCTACGGGGATGTGATGTCCCTCCCGTGGCCTGGGGGGGTTCGCAACTAAGGCGGTTGCGGGGAGGGACGCGAGCCTGAGAAGGGACGGAGGACCCGACTCTTGCTCGGGGGCGCCGGGGAAACCCGGCGCCTCTCTCGTCTCCGGATCTCGTGGCATTGCGGCGTCGTGGGACGGGTGAGCTCTACGCGCCGGCGGCACGGTCTTCGCCGGCACCTCGCAAGCATCGGGCCTCGGGCATCGGGGACGAGCAGCAGTGGAACAGCCATGGCGTCGGGCCGCACCCGACGCGGAACGGGCGACGCTGCGCAGTAGGGCGACGCGAACCACGGCTCGGCCCCGGCGCGGCGATGCGGCAGTGCGAAGCGGCAACCATCGAACCAATCGAGCGACCACACTGGGGGGGCACATGGGCACGACGACCGAGGCGAAGGGCAAGCGCGGCGGCAAGCGCCACCTCCAGGCGGTCGGCGCGGGTCGACGCGCGGGCAAGGGCGGTGCCTCGAAGGACGGCCACGGCCGCGGCCTCGAGATCCCGCGCTACTTCACGCAGCCCGGCTCGCATCCCTTCGACGGCGTCGAGTGGGAGCTGCGCTCCGCCAAGATCACGAACGAGAAGGGCGAGATCGTCTTCGAGCAGACGGACGTCGAGGTGCCGAAGGACTGGTCGCTGCTCGCCACGAACGTCGTCGTCTCGAAGTACTTCCGCGGGCACGTCGGCACGCCGGAGCGCGAGCGCAGCGTCAAGCAGCTGATCGGCCGCGTCGTGCAGCGCATCGCGAGCTGGGGCGAGGAAGGCGGCTACTTCCGCACGCCGGCCGACGCGCAGTCCTTCGCGGACGAGCTCACCTACCTGCTCGTCCACCAGAAGATGGCCTTCAACAGCCCCGTCTGGTTCAACCTCGGCGTCGCCGACACGCCGCAGCAGGCGAGCGCGTGCTTCATCAACTCCGTCTCGGACACGATGGAGTCGATCATGGACCTCGCGAAGACCGAGGCCATGCTGTTCAAGGGCGGCTCGGGCACCGGCTCGAACCTCTCGACCATCCGCTCCTCGCGCGAGCCGCTCCAGGGCGGGGGCGAGGCCTCCGGCCCGGTCTCCTTCATGCGCGGCTTCGACGCCTTCGCGGGCGTGATCAAGAGCGGCGGCAAGACGCGGCGCGCCGCGAAGATGGTGATCCTCAACATCGATCACCCGGACGTGCGCGAGTTCATCTCGTGCAAGGCCGACGAGGAGAAGAAGGCCTGGACGCTGATCGACGCCGGCTACGACGGCGGCTTCAACGTCCCGGGCGGCGCCTACGACTCGATCGCCTTCCAGAACGCCAACCACTCGGTGCGCGTGACGGATGCGTTCATGCACGCCGTCGAGGCGGACGCGAACTGGAACACGAAGGCGGTGACGAGCGGGCAGGTCGTGGACACGTTCCGCGCGCGCGACCTGCTGCGCGAGATGGCGGACGCAGCGCACCTGTGCGGCGACCCGGGCATCCAGTACGACACCACGATCAACCGCTGGAACCCGGTCAAGGCGTCGGGGCGCATCCACTCGAGCAACCCGTGCTCGGAGTACATGTTCCTCGACGACACGGCGTGCAACCTCGCCAGCCTGAACCTCATGACCTTCGTCGACGACGCGGGCGCGTTCCAGGTCGAGGACTTCCGGCGCGCGGTCGCGATCACGATCCTCGCGCAGGAGATCGTCGTCGACCCGGCCGACTACCCGACGCCCGCGATCGACCACAACAGCCACCTGTACCGCCCGCTCGGCCTCGGCTACGCGAACCTCGGCGCGCTGCTGATGTCGTTCGGCCTCCCGTACGACAGCGACGAGGGCCGCAACCTGTCGGCGGCGCTCACGTCGCTGATGTGCGGCGAGGCGTATCGGACGAGCGCCGAGGTGGCGAGCGCGATGGGGCCGTTCCCGCGCTACCGGCCCAACCGCAAGCCGTTCCTCGAAGTGATCGGGATGCACAAGGCGGCGGCCGAGGCGGTCGCGCACGAGGGCGTTCCGGACGACCTGTGGCAGGCGTCGCGCGACGCATGGGCGGGCGCGCTCGAGCTCGGTGCGCAGCACGGCTACAAGAACGCGCAGGTGACGGTGCTGGCGCCGACCGGGACGATCGCGTTCATGATGGACTGCGACACGACGGGCGTGGAGCCCGACATCGCGCTCGTCAAGTACAAGAAGCTCGTCGGCGGCGGCTTCCTCAAGATCGTGAACAACACGGTGCCGATGGCGCTCGAGAAGCTCGGCTACGACGAGCGGCAGATCGGGAAGATCGTCGAGTACATCGACGAGCACGAGACGATCGAGGGCGCTCCGGAGCTCCGCGAGGAGCATCTGCCGGTGTTCGACTGCGCCTTCCGCGCGCGCAACGGAACGCGCTCCATCCACTGGATGGGACACGTGCGGATGATGGGCGCCGTGCAGCCCTTCCTCTCGGGCGCGATCAGCAAGACGGTCAACCTGCCCGAGGACGCCTCGGTCGACGACGTCGCCGAGGCCTACATGGAGGGCTGGCGGCTCGGCCTCAAGGCGCTCGCCATCTACCGCGACGGCAGCAAGCGCACGCAGCCGCTCAACGCGGGCAAGTCGAGCGACAAGGGCGTCAAGATCGCCGACCTGCGCCCGCAGCGGCGCAAGCTCGACGACGAGCGGCAGGCGCTCACGCACAAGTTCTCGATCGCGGGCCACGAGGGCTACCTGACCATCGGCCTCTACAGCGACGGTCAGCCCGGCGAGATCTTCCTGCGCATGGCGAAGGAGGGCAGCACGGTCTCGGGCCTGATGGACACGATCGCGACGATGACGTCGATCGCCCTCCAGTACGGCGTCCCGCTGCGCGCGCTCGTCGACAAGTTCAGCCACACGCGCTTCGAGCCGTCCGGCTTCACGAACAATCGCGAGATCCCGATCGCGAAGTCCGTGATGGACTACGTCTTCCGGTTCCTCGGCAACCGCTTCCTGCAGAGCGAGGCCGAGGTCGCGGACTTCGACGGCGGAGCGGACGACGCGGCGGGCACGATCAGCCTGGTCGGCGACGCGTCCTCGAAGACGGCGATCGCCGGCGGCTCCGGGCGCAAGCTCGAGGCGGGGGCGGGCGCCGGAGAGCGGCCGTCCTCGTTCGTGAACCAGGCGGACGCGCCGTCGTGCATGGACTGCGGATCGATCATGTTGCGCAACGGCGCCTGCTACAAGTGCCCGAACTGCGGCAGCACGAGCGGTTGCAGCTAGGCGCGAGCCGCGTCACCATGCGGCGCGAACTAGCATCGAGTGCGAGCGCCCGCGGTCGAGTGGAGGCGCTCGCGGCACGGCTGAGGGCTTGATCATCGGGGGGTGAGAGAGCCCAGGGAGCACGAGGAATCATGGTTCGTTGGGGGGCGTCCATGGTGCCTCGTGCTCCCGCGCCGTCGCTGCAGATCGCGTTCGCCGCGGCTCTCCTCCTCGCCACCGGGTGCATCGATCTCGGCGGGCTCGCCGGCGGGCGGCGCCCGCTCGAGGAGACGGTCGTCTTCGGGACGAGCGGCCCTCCCGTCCTGCTGCTCGACATCCGCGGCGCGATCATCGACGCCGACGAGCCCGGGTTCCTCGGGACCGGTCCGGAGAGCACCGTGGCGCGCGTGCGCGAGCAGCTCGCGCGCGCCGAGAGGTCCGGGGTGCGCGGAGTCCTCCTGCGCATCGACTCGCCCGGTGGCAGCGCATCCGCGAGCGAGATGATCTACCGCAACCTGCTCGCGTTCAAAGCGCGCACGCGCGTCCCCGTCGTCGCGCAGATGATGGGAACCGCGGCCTCGGGCGGCTACTACGTCGCGATGGCCGCCGACGAGATCCAGGCCTATCCCACGACCGTGACGGGCTCGATCGGCGTCATCATGGCGGGGCTCAACTTCGCCGGGCTGATGGAGAAGCTCGGCATCGAGAACCAGACGTTCACCGGCGGCGCCTTCAAGGACGCGGGCTCGCCGCTGCGCGACATGCGCGCCGAGGAGCGCGCCTACATCCAGGCGATCACCGACGCCCTGCACGCGCGCTTCAAGGAGGTCGTCGCGGCCGGCCGGCCCGGGCTCACGCCCGAGCGCGTGTCCGAGCTCGCCGACGGTCGCGTGTACGTCGCGCAGCAGGCGCTCGAGAACGGGTTGATCGACCGCATCGGGACGATCGAGGAGGCCGTCGCGCGGGTCGAGGCGCTCGCGGGAGTCTCGAGCTCGCGCGTCGTGAGCTATCACCGGCCCAACGAGTACCGCGACAACCTCTACACCCGCGCGGCGCCCGGCCCGGTGCTCCAGCTCGATCTGCGCCCGCTGCTCGGCCCCTCGCCGGGCTTCCACTACCTGTGGCTCCCGCGGACGAACTGACGCCCGACGTCGATCCGGCCGAGTTCGTCGAGCTCGTTGCGCCGGCGATGCGCCAGGCGGCCTCGATCGCGCGCGCGCTCGAGGGACGCGTCCAGAACACACCCAAGGAAGGCGAGCCGACGGCCGTGAAGCAGGCCCTCACCGTGGCGGACACCGCCACGCAGGAGGCGCTGCTCGTGCCGCTCGCCGAGCACTTCCCGCACGTCGCGCTCGAGGCCGAGGAGGACACGGAGACCGCGCGGATGTTCCCGCGCGAGGGGCCCGTGCGCGTGGTGTGCGACCCGATCGACGGCACGCTGCACTCGTACCTCCGCGGCGAGGGCCCCTACGGCGTGCTCGTCGGGCTCGAGCGGCGCGGTCGCTACGACGCCGCGCTCGTGGCGCTGCCGCGCGAGGGCCTGTTCTACGACGCCGTTCGCGGTCGCGGCGCACGCGCGTGTCGCGCGGGCGGCGAGCCGGGCGCCGCGCGCTTCTACGAGCTCGGCACGCGCGTGCTCGTGTCGCACGGGATGCCGGAGGCCGTCTTCGAGGCCGTGCGCGCGGCCGGGTTCGACCCGCTGCCCGCCTGCGGCGGCGCGGTGGCGGTCGCGCCGCTCGTGAAGGGCGTGCGCGCCGGGCTGCGCTGGGGAAGCGCGCCCGAGGGCATCAGCATCCGCGGGCGCATCGGCCTGCTGATCGCGCGCGAGGCCGGGCTGCACGTGCGCGCGCTCGGCCTCCGCGACTTCCCCGACGACGTCTCGACCTTCGAGCCGGGCCTCGTCGTCGCACGCGACGAGGCCGACCTCGACGTGCTCGACGCCGCGCTGGCGCTCGCGCGCCCGTAGTCGGGCCCGCGCCCGCCTAGCTTCCGGCGTAGTCGACGAAGATCGGCGACGACCAGGCGCGCTCCTCCGTGGGCGCGAGGCAGTCGTCGTCGAGCGACCGCGCCGAGCAGTGGCGCTGCTCGACGCAGTTGCCGGCGTCGTCGTAGGTGCATCCGAGCGGGTCGGCGCCGACGGCGAGGCTCGGCGCCTCGATCGCGCGCACGTAGTAGAGGGCGTCGCGTCCGCCGGCTGCGAACTCGGGGTCGGTGAAGGCGACCACGCAGCCCGCGGAGTCGCCCGGACACTCGATCGTCTTCCACGGGTCGTCGATCAGCTTCTCGATCGGCTCGCTCGCGGCGAGCTGCGGGCGGATGCGGACGACCTCGATGCGCGTGATCGGCCGGCGCGCGTCGCTCGGGTTGTAGCACTCGCCCTGGCACAGCCGCGCGAGCGCGTCCGGACCGAGCGCCTGCGACGCGTCGTCCGGGCAGCCGGGCTTCTGCTCGAACGATCCGACCGCGCGCACCTGGAAGATCGGCGGGTCGGCGAGCGCCACGCGGCTCCCCATCGGTGCGGGCTTCCCGCGCGTGTCGGGCGCGTTCAGCAGATCGAACCACAGCAGGATGCGCGGGCCGCTCGTGCCGTACACCTCGCGTCGCTGCAGCGCGTCCCAGATCTCCTCGCGCGTGCGCCCCTCGCTGTGCACGGCGGCGAGCCCGCCGTTCAGGAAGAACGACGCGCCGCGCTCGGTCTCGAACGTCGCGAAGACCGACGTCGAGAACTCGTCGTTCATCCGCACGCTGTGCGAGCGCCGCTTCGGGTCGAACGGCGAGGCGAACGGCGTCTTCACGAACTCGCCGAAGCGCGCCTCCGTGAACTCCTTGCGCGCCACCTCCTTGTAGCCGGTGCCGGGCCGCGCCGAGTGGTTGTCGCTCGACGCGATGAAGCCGAACCGGAAGCGGTCGGCGCCGGGCTCGGCGGCGTCGGGGCGGCTGAGCGCGAGGATGTACTGTGCGGAGCTCTTCGGTCGGTAGTTGAAGGCCGGCTGGAAGCAGTCGCGACACTGCCCCGCGTCGCGCCACTCCTCGACCGTGCTGCCGGGAACCGTCGCCGCGCCGCCGTTGCGCTGCGCGTCGACGAAGTTCTGGCGTGCGACCTCGGCGCGGTCGTCGCACTCCGACGCGTCCTCGCCGTCCTCGAGGCAGCGATCGCGGATGATCTCGCCCGCACGCCAGCACGAGGGAAGGAAGCCGTGGTTCGGCGCCGGGCACGAGCGCGTTCCGTCGCCGTGCTCGACGACCTCGACGAAGGGCCGGTACTCCTCCGAGTTGCCGTGCCCCGACATCACCTCGATCACGCGCTGGCGTCGGGGATCGTGCATGCCGGGCGCGAGCTGCTTGTCCCACGCGGAGCCGAGCGGCGTGTAGAAGCCCCACGTCGTTCCGTGCGGGATCACCATCGACGCGACGTCGTCGCTCCACTCGTCGAGCTTGTCGAACAGCACGGCCGGCGTCTGCGCGACCTCGCGGCAGTCGTCCGGGAGATCGCGCGAGGGGACGTCCTTCGGGCAGTCGTGCAGCGAGGCGGTCTCCTGCAGGTAGGTGGCGAGCTCCGGGCCGCCGCGGCTCCACTCGGAGAGCGCGTAGAGGCCGGTGAGGAACGGCGACGGCGCGAGCGTCTCGAGGTCCGGCGTGCCGATCGGGACGCCGGCGCTGATCGGGCGCGGCGTGATGTGCGCGTCGTCGAGATCGCGCAGCACGACGTTCTTGTGGCCGTAGTGGTTCTCGGGCGTCCAGCCGACCTGCGTCCACTCCCAGCCCAGGTAGGCGACCGTGTCCGGGTTGCCCGCGTCCGTCTTCGCGTTGCACTCGCGGATCGTGTCGACGGTCTCCTTCCAGCGGCGCGGGCCGATCGCGACGGCGTGGTCGTTGATCGACCAGAAGTCGAGTGCCGAGCAGTGCCGCGCGAAGTCGCACGCGTCGGAGACCGGGTGCGCGCCGTCGCCGCCGACCATGGGGAGCGAGAGCTGGAACGCGTCGAACGAGAACGTGCTGTGCACGTGCAGGTCGCCGAAGAGGATCTGCTTCGGGCGCGCGATGCCGAGCTCGCCCGCCGCTTCGCGGACCGCGGCCGAACGCGCGCGCACGACGTCCGCGTCGATCGGTCGCGCGGCCGGCGAGCCGGCGTGCGGGACGTCGGCGAAGCGACCGGAGCCGAGCGCGTAGATCCACGCCGCGAACGCGACGATCGCGACGAGCAGGATGAGGACGAGCTTGCCTCGCATGGGATCCCTCCAGACTCGATGCGCCGCGGTCGCACCGCGCGTCGCATCGGCGTTCGTTCGCCGACTAGCGTTCCGCCAGCGACGCCATGAACTCGGGCAGGGCGCTCCCCCGGGTCGCTCCGGGAGGGCTCACTGCGTCGAGCCGTTCGAGCGTCGCCGCGTCGAGCACGACGTCGCCGGCGAGCGCATTCTCGATCACGCGCGCACGCCGCCGCGTCCCGAAGATGGGCACGACGTGCTCGCCGCGCGCCGTGCACCACGCGAGCGCGAGCTGGCTCGTCGTGAGGCCGAGCTCCGTCGCGATCTTCTGGATCTCGCGCGCGATGGCCATGTTGTGGTCGAGGTTCGCGCCGGCGAGCCGCGGGACGTGGCGGCGGAAGCCGTCGAGCGCGTCGGCGTCGGGCGTCTGGTCGGCGAGGAAGCCGCGGCCGAGCGGGCTGTAGGGCACGAAGCCGGCGCCGACCTCGTCGCACGCGGCGAGCACGCCGCGCTCGGGATCGCGCGTCCAGAGCGAGTACTCGGACTGGACGGCGGTGATCGGGTGCACGGCGGCCGCGCGCCGTAGCGTGTCGGGCTTGCACGCGGAGAGGCCGACGTGCGCGATCTTGCCCGCGTGCACGAGCTCCGCGAGCGCACCGACCGTCTCCTCGATCGGGACGTTCGCGTCGACGCGGTGCGCGTAGTAGAGGTCGATGCACTCGACGCCGAGCCGCTCGAGACTGCCCTCGACCGCGCGCCGCGCATTCGTCGGGCTGCAGTCGACGCGCGGCGCGCCGCCGTCGAAGTAGATGCCGAACTTCGTCGAGACGAAGACGCGCGCGCTCGTCTCCGCGAGGAACCGCCCGACGAGGCGCTCGTTGTGGCCGCCGCCGTAGGCCTCGGCGGTGTCGATCAGGTCGATTCCGGAGTCGACGACCGCGTGCAGGGCGTCGAGCGACTCGGCGTCGTCCGATGCGCCGTAGGTGCCCGACAGGCTCATCGCGCCGTAGCCGATCGCCGAGACCTCGGGGCCGCTCGCGCCAAGTCGTCGCCGTTGCATTGGTCGCCTCCTGCCTCCCCGCGGCCCGCGGCGGCGGGCCAGACGGAACGGGGGAGCGCCTTCGCGCTCCCCCGTTCCTGCACGATCTCGCCGGCCGGCGTGCGGCGCGCCGGCTACATCAGCGTGTAGTCCGGCCCCTCGCCGCCCTGCGGCGTCGTCCACGTGATCGCCTCGTACGGGTCGGCGATGTCGCACGTCTTGCAGTGGACGCAGTTCTCGTGGTGGATGAAGAGCTTCTTGCGGCCCGGGTTCGCCGTGTCGTCGACCATCTCGTAGACGGCGGCGGGGCAGAAGTTCTGACAGGGGTTGCCGTACTCCTCCGCGCACTTCGTCGCGCAGAGCTCGCGGTCGGGCACGACGAGGTGCGACGGCTGGTCGGCCTCGTGCGCCGTTCCGCTGAAGCCGACGAGGTGCTCCTTGCTGAACGTCAGCACGCCGTCCGGGACGAAGGGCTTCGGGTTTCGCTGGCTGGGCGCCAGCTCCGAGAGCTTCTTCATCTTCTTGTGGCTCGCGTGCGTCCGGATCGGGTCGATGAGACCGCGGCCGCCGGTCACGATCATGAGCGGGATGTTCACGAACATGCCGAACAGCGGGTGGATCTCGTTGCTGCCCGTGAAGTTGCGGCCCTGCAGGTGCTCCTCGTAGGCCCAGCTCGCGCGGTAGCGCTCGGTGTAGCCGCCGAGCGTGTTCGCGGAGAAGTCGTCCGCCGCGAGCGCGTCGACGATCGTCTCCGCGGCCAGCATGCCCGACTTCATCGCCATGTGGACGCCGGCGAGCTTCATGATGTTGCACATCGAAGCCCCGTCGCCGACGAGCATCGCGCCGTCGACGTAGAGCTTGGGCTGTGCGTAGAGCGCGCCCGTCGGGATCGTCTTCGCGCCGTAGCGCACGAGCTCGGCGCCCTCGAGCAGGTCGCGCATGAAGGGCGTCTGCTTGAACTCCTGCGCCTTGCGGTGCGGGTCGTTGTGCGGGTCCTCGGCGTCGAGCGGCGTCACGAACCCGAACGACACGAGGTCGTCCTTCATGTCGTAGAGCCACATGCCGTTGATCTGCCCGAAGAAGTCGGGGAAGAGCGAGCCGTGGATGACGCGGCCGGGCTGGTGCTTCTCCGGCTTGACGCGCCAGATCTCCTTGATGCCCGTCTCGTACGTCTGCGGGTTGAGGCCCTGCAGCTCGAAGTCGTCGATCAGCTTCTTCGTGAGGCTCCCGCGCACGCCCTCTCCGAGCACGGTCACCTTGGCGAAGATGTCCATGCCGGGCTGGTACGTCGGCTTCGGCTTGCCGTCGGCATCGACGCCCATGTCACCGGTGCGGATGCCGAGCACGCGGTTGCCCTCGGTGAGCAGCTCGGCGGCCGCGAAGCCGGGGTAGATCTCGACGCCCGCGGCCTCGCACTTCTCGGCCATCCACTTCACGACGTTGCTGAGCGACGCGATGTGGTAGCCCTTCTTCTTGAACATCGGCGGCGTCGCGAAGCTCGGCGCCTTCACCGTGAAGCTCCGCGTGAACATGTAGAAGTAGTCGTGCGTGCAGACGTACTCGGTCGGGAAGCCCTGCTCCTCGAAGTCCGGGATCAGCTCGCGGATGGCGCGCGGGTTGATGACGGCGCCCGAGAGCTGGTGGTCGCCGACCGTCGCGGCCTTCTCGATCACGAGCACGGTGGGGGGCTCGATCGGGTCCTTGCCCGCTGCCGCGGCCGCCTCGTTGTACGCCTCGACCTGCTTCATCAGGTGGTAGGCGGAGGCCAGGTTGGCCGGGCCGGCGCCGACGTACAGGACGTCGACCTCCATGCTCTCGCGTTCGACTTCGCTCATCGGAATCTCCTCGACTTGGGTCCGTGCCCGCGCGCGAGGAGCCGGGCGGGGGTCACGGCGCGCCCGAGGGTAAGAGAAGGGTTCCGCGGGAACAACGAATTCGAGCCCGGCTCGTTTCGGCCCCGGGGGTGGGTCCCGCGGCTCAGGCCGCGTCGTCCGCTGCCGAAGCGGTCGGGCGATTCCGGGCGAGCGCTCGGTCGCGTCGCGCTACGCTGCGCGGCCGTCGGTGGCTCGCCGGTCGCCCCGACCCCGCGTCGGAGCGGATGCGCGGGGAGTGGCGAGCAGTGGCGACGCGGATCACCGAGCAGTGCATCGATTGCGGGCTCTGCCTGCCCGAGTGCCCGAACGGAGCGATCTCCGAGGCGTCGCTCGGGCACGCCATCGACCCGGCGCGCTGCACGGAGTGCGTGGGCTTCCACGCCGTCGAGCAGTGCGCGGCGGTGTGTCCCGTCGACTGCTGCATCCCCGACGGCGAGCGCGAGGAATCGGAGGCGGTGTTGCTCGAGCGCGCGCGCAAGCTCCACCCGGCGCGGGCGCACGAGCTCGTGCTCTCGCCGGCGACCTCCCGCTTCCGCCGCTGAGCCGGCCGCGGGCGTCGGCCATCGCGCGAGAGGTCGCGCACACAGGGGAGCCCACCGCCATGCACGTGGCCCGGTCCGTCCTCGTCGATACGCTTCGCGAGTACCTCGAGGTGCACGAGCGACTGACGGTGTTGTTCGCCCGCTTTCGCGCCGGCGATCTCGACTTCGACTCCGTCCGCGAGCTCTGCGACGACGGCCCCGACAGCCCGCTCTTCCGGCTCAAGGAGCGCTGCCACGCGCTCTTCCGCGACATCGACCCGACCGACGCGCCCGTCCGGCGCGAGGCGCTCTTCGACCTCGCGGTCGGCTCGCTGTTCCACGAGGCGATGAAGTTCCGCGAGAACTTCTACCAGCAGGTCGTCTACGCGCCGAAGGTCCGCGCACTGCGCGAGGCAGGCGCGGATGGCGCCGACGAGGACCGCGAGCTCTTCCGCGAGTTCGAGAAGATCCAGCACGCCGCAGAAGAGAGAATGGGCGAGGCGCTGCACGAGACCGAGGCGCTGCTCGCGCTCGCCGGCGAGCAGCTCGTCGTGCTCCTGCGCGGGCGCCGCGACGGGCTCGTCGCCCGCTACCTGATCGAGCAGGCCCCGCGCGTCGACGCCATCTTCGCGGGCGGCGTCGACGCGCTGCTCACGTCGATGTTCGGCGCCGCGCGCGACGGGTGGATCGCCGCGGCCGTCTCCTACATCGAGAGCGCGCACTTCCGACACGCGCTCCGCGCGATCGAGGCGGCGCGTGCGAAGTCGGGCGCGAGCGAGGTCCTCGACCGCCTCGCACACTACGCCGACGGGATGCGGGCCTTCCTCGTCGGGGACTACGCGTGCACCGTCGACCGGCTCGGCGAATGGGTGGACGCCGCGCCCGAGCCCAGCGAAGCGGGCTATGCGCTGCTGGCCCACTCGGCGCTCTCGCGCATCGGGAACCTGGTGAAGGATGGAGACGACACGGTCGTCGCGCGCGCCGTCGCGCTCGCCGAGCGGGTCGCTCCGCTGCTGCCGCAGACCGCGGCCGGCGGAATGCCGCGCGTCGCCTAGGCCGCTTCGCTCACCTTCCCGGCGCGTGCGAGCGCCCATCCCGCGGCCCCGACGACGACGAGTGCGACGCCGATCCACTGTGCTTCGGACAGGCCGAGGGCGACGCGCTCGTTCACGCGCCAGTGCTCGATCACCGCGCGGCCCGCGCCGTTCGCCATCAGGTACTCGCCGATCAGCAGCGGGCTGGCATCGCGTCGACGCCAGAGCAGCCAGGCGATCGGCACGAGCCAGGCGACCTCGTAGAGCATCGTCGGATGTACGGGCACGTCGACGGGGGGCGAGCCTTCCGGGAAGGCGAGCCCCCACGCGACGTCGGTCGGGCGTCCGTAGTCGTCGCCGACGAGGAAGCAGCCGACGCGTCCGAGCGCCTGCCCCACGGCGAGCCCCGGCGCGACGGCGTTCGCGAAGGTGAGGACGCGCAGTCCGTTCACGCGACAGCCGACGATGCCGCAGGCGAGGCCGCCGAAGAAGCCGCCGTACCACGTCATGCCGCCGCGCGAGAAGAACGCCGCGAGCACGCTCGCGTTCTCGCCGCGGATCACCGTGTCGACCGCGTAGTAGAGCTTCGATCCGACGACGCCGCCGACCATGCACCACAGGAGCAGGCTCGAGGCGAGCTCCGTGTCGAGACCGAGCTCGCTCATGCGCCGCGCGGTGAGCCAGTACGCGGCGAGGAAGCCGAGCACCATCATCACGCCGAAGGTGGTGATCGGGATGCCGAAGTACGGCACGTGGAACAGGATCGGGTACATCCGGAGCCCCCCGGCGCGGCAGCGTAGCAGCCGGCCCGAGGGGCGACGTGCCCTAGCTTCGAGCAGGTCGCGCGATCGTCACGTGGAATGCGCTCCCGCACCCGGGCTCGCTCTCCACCCACGCGCGGCCCCCATGCGCGATGGCGATCCTTCGCACGATCGCGAGCCCGATGCCCGTCGACTTCGCGCCGTCCGCGCGTCGGCCTAGCGTCGCGAAGACGTCGAAGATGCGCTCGTGGTGCTCGCGCGCGATGCCGCGCCCGTTGTCGACGACGCGAAGGTGATGTGCGTGCGGCTCCTCGTCGATCGCGACGCAGACGCGCGCGCCGTCGCGCGTGCCCATGTGCGCGATCGCGTTGCCCAGCAGGTTCGAGAACAGCTGATAGAGGCGCGTGCGATGGCAGAAGACGAGCGGCGCGTCGCCGGGCAGGTCGAGCTCGATCCCGCGCTCCTCGAAGCGCGACTTCCACTCGGCCGCGATCTGCTCGAGGATCGGCAGCGGGGCCACCCACTCCGCGGGCTCGTTCGAGCTTCCGATGCGCGAGAGCTCGAGGAGATCGGTGATCAGCGTCTCCATCGTCCGCCCGCTCTGCTCGATGCGGTCGAGGAACGACTCGCCGCGCGCACCGAGCGGCTCGCGCCGAAGCAGGCTCGCGAAGCCGAGCAGGGAGGAGAGGGGCGACCGCAGGTCGTGCGAGACGTGCGACACGTACTGCTCGAGCTCCTCGGCCTTTTCCGCGAGGCGGATCTCGGCGAGGCGTCGCTTGCTCACGTCGCGAACGAACACGACGTTGCCGGCGACTTCTCCCGACGGCAGCCGCAGCTCGCTCGTCGAGACGGAGACGTAGCGCCGGCCCGACGCGTCGACGATCTCGAGATCCTGCCCGGTCACCGCCTCGCCGCGCACGCCGTCGAGCACTGCGGCGAGCCCGGCGGTGCACGGCAGGCAGCTCGCGAGCGGGTGTCCTTCGAGCGCGTCGGCGCGCGTGTGGAAGAGCGCGGCTGCGGCGGGGTTCGCATAGCTCACGAAGCCGCCGCGATCGGTCGCGATCACCGCGTCGGGTGCGCAGTCGAGCACGGCCGCCAGGTAGGCGGCATTGCCGCGAAGGCAGGCGGCGGCGCGCCGGGCCTCCTCGGTCGTCCGCCCGACGAGCACGGTGAGGTCGCGGTCGGTCGCGAGACGGAACGCGCTCACCTCGAGCGCGTCGCCGTCCGAGCCCTCGAGCTCGATCCGGCCGGCACCGACTCCGAGCGGCGACGCGACCTGTGTCCGGAGGTCGGTCAGGTCGGCGGCGCCGCGCACGACGTCGGCGAAGCGCGCTCCGACGAGATCCGCGGCGTCGCTCGCGACGACGCCGAGCCGATCGCTCCACCATGCGATCCGATCCTCGCCGTCGCACACGACCACCAGGTCGTGGAGGCGGGACAGGCTCTCGACGATCTCGCGGACTCGAGGCGGCCCGACGAGGGCGCCGGTGTCGGTCGGAGACGAGGGGCTGACGGGAGTCGCGGTCATGGGGTCGGAACGAACGGCCTCGGCAGCTAGGTGGAACTCCGGATGCAGAGTCAGGACCTCGAGCGAGCGGGTCCAATCTATCAGCGGGCCGGAATTCGGGTCAAACGCAGTTCCACTCGCAGCCCGCCTGCATCCTCCTCGCGAACGACAGGCGCGTGCGCGCGAGCGGAGTCACGTCGACGAATGCACACGCGAGCGTCGCCGCTGCGCGCACACTGCAGAAGAGCGGCGCACGCGCGGAGTGATCCAGGTCACCGAGAGGGCGGTCGACCGCTCTCGATGGAAGCCGGCCAGTGGGTCGCCTATAGTGCGCCGCCAGACGGCAGGCCTCGGAGTGCGTCCCTAGGGGGTGAGATCGGCTCGAGGCTGCTAGCCCCCCAACGTCGATGGTGGCGATCGCACGGCGTCGAGCCGTGCGCGTGCTGTCCGCCGCCGACCCGCACTCCACACGCGCGATCGAGCGCGCGAGCCATCCGTCGGCCGGGAGAGTCGGGCGCGATCCGCGCGGGCGTCGAGGTTCGGCGCCAGTTGGAGCGAACGCGGGCTCGGCAACGGGGCTCGGAGTCCGGAAAGCGAAGCGGGGCTCGATGGTCGCCCCGGACGTCGACTCGCGAGCCGAAGGCGGAAAGGAGCGGACGACATGCGCGGAGCCGATGCGATGCCCGCTCGTTCTGCCTCCCCCGGCGCGCGTCCCGTGCGACGCGCGCGGACCCTCCTGCTCTCCGGACTGTGTGCCTTCCTCGTCCTCGACGGCGCCGACTTCCGCGCCGCCGAGGTCGGCGCTTCCGAGCGCGCGGCCGTCGTCGACCTCGCCGCCACCCCCGCACCGCCGAAGGGCCTCGACGCGACGGGAATTCGCGAGGTCCTCGACCGCTGGAACCCGTCGCTCGACGAGACGACGCGCGCGCGCATCGCGCGCGCGATCGACCGCTACAGCCGCCAGTACTCGCTCGACCCGGCGCTCGTGACCGCCGTCGTCGTGGTCGAGAGCAGCGTTCGCCCCTGGGCGCACAGCCCCAAGGGCGCGATCGGTCTCATGCAGGTGATGCCGCACATGATGGACCCGCTCGGTCTCGCCGGGAACCCGACGACGATCGAGAGCAACATCGAGGCGGGGTGCTGGATCCTCTCGGACAACATCGAGCGGCTCGGTGAGGAGCGCGGCATCTCGGCCTACTTCTGGGGCTCGAACATCCGGAACCTCGCCTATCTCGAGAAGGTGCGAGAGGCCCGGGAATCCTTCCTTCGCGCGCGCCCGTCCTGACGGCGAGGTCGCGCGCGCATGACCCCTCTGTCCACCGAGGTCGTTCGCCGCGAATCCTCGTTCCGCGCCTCCGACGGCCTTCGTCTCGTGAGCCGGTCGTGGCGCGCCGCCGGCGAGCGAGCTGCTCGCGGACGCGTCGTGCTCGTGCACGGCTTCGGCGAGCACAGCGGTCGGTACGACGAGATGGCCGCATGGCTCGTCGATCGCGGCTTCGCCGTCGACGCCTACGACCACCGCGGCCACGGCCTGTCCGAGGGGCATCGCAACTTCGTGCCACGCGCACGCGGCTTCGATGCCTACGTCGACGACCTCATGACGTTCCTCGCCCTGCTCGCCGGCGAACGCGAGGAGGCTGCACGCATCCTCGTCGGACATAGCATGGGTGGGCTCGTGGTGGCGCGCGCACTCGCGCGGCGCGGTCCGGACGTCGCCTGCGCCGTGATCTCGGGTGCCGCCCTCGCGGTGTCCCCCGGCTTCTCCCGCACGAAGCAGTGGCTCGCCCGCGCGCTCGCGGTCGTCGCACCGCGGCTCGCGATGGAATCGGGGCTCCCCGTGGCCGGCCTGTCGCGCGACCCCGAGGTCGTCCGGCGCTACGAGGCCGACCCGCTCGTGTGCACCCGGATGACGGCGGGCCTCGCCGCCGCCATGCTCCGAGCGCAGATCGAGACCGCGTGCGAGGGGTCGCGGGTCCGCGTCCCGCTGCTCGGCCTCCACGGTGCCGACGATCCGATCTGCCCCGCGCGAGGGACCGAGCGCTTCCTCCGCGACGTCGCGACACCGCGCAGCGCCTTCGAGGCGTACGCTGGTCTGCGCCACGAGATCTTCAACGAGCCCGAGCGGGTCGCGGTCTGGGAGGACGTGGTCGCGTTCGCGGCGGGCGACGGCGAGGAGGGGCGGGCGTGAGCGATCGCTTGACGCACCTCGACGCGCAGGGGCGCGCTCGCATGGTCGACATCGGCGACAAGCCGATGACGCGCCGCGAGTGCGTGGCCCGCGGCGAGGTGCGCATGGAACGCGCGACGCTCGAACGCATCGCCGAAGGGGCGATCGCGAAGGGCGACGTGCTGGCGACCGCGCGGATCGCGGGCATCCAGGCGGCGAAGCGCACGCACGAGTGGATCCCGCTGGCCCACCCCCTCCCGCTCGATGCCGTCGAGGTCGTGCTCACCCCCGACTCGGCCGGCGGGCGACTGCGGATCGAGGCCCGCGCGAGTGCCACCTGGCGGACGGGGATCGAGATGGAGGCGCTCGTCGCGGTGTCGGCCGCGGCGCTCACGGTGTACGACATGTGCAAGGCCGTCGATCGCGGGATGGAGGTCGGGCGCGTGCGGCTGGTGCGCAAGACGGGCGGCAAGAGCGGCGACTGGGTGCGCGTCGGCGAATCCGAGGAGGCGTAGCCGTCGCGTGTCGCCGTCTTTCGTTCGCGCTTCGCACGACGCGTCGCGGTCCCCATACTGTTTGTGATCGCTCCGCAGCGCGCGCGTGAGCGCCGAGCCACCTTCCCCGGCATCGGGAAAGGTGGAGACGACGCCGCGCAAGGCCGCTGCGCACGGCGATAGGGAGCAGCTCGCGGTGTCGGACCCGGACTCGAACGAAAAGACGGAGCCGGCGGAACCGCCCGTCACCGCCCGGGGTCCGTTGCCCCGAAGGCGGACTTCCATGGGCTACGAGATGGTGGAGCAAGGCCCGCTCGTGACGGATCGGGTCTTCTCTCGCACGCGCGCGCCGGACGAGATCGAGGATCCGGACCTCGAGCTCGTCGAGGCGTGGAAGGCGGGCGACGAGGGGGCGTTCGAGCAGCTCGTCCGCCGCCACCAGGCCCGCGTGTATCGCCTCCTCTATCGAATGATGGGCAGCCGCGAGGAGGCCGAGGACGTCGCACAGGACTGCTTCCTCAGCCTCTATCGCCACGGCAAGCGCTTCCGCAGCGAGGCCCGCTTCTCGACCTTCGTCTACCGCGTCGCCGCGAACGCGGCGCTGAACCGGCGTCGGACGCTCGGCCGCGCGCGCGCGCGTATCGACAAGCTCGCGACGCGGCAGGCTGCGGGCGACGATCTTCCGAGCTCCCCGCGCGATCCCGAGGACAGCGCGCTCGGCAACGAGCTCACGCAGCACGTCCGCGACGCGCTCGACGAGCTCTCTCCTTCCCTGCGACTTCCGGTCGTCCTCTACGACATCGAGGGCCTCGCCTACGGCGAGATCGCCGAGATCCTCGACATCGCGGAAGGCACCGTGAAGTCGCGCATCCATCGTGCCCGGCAGGCGCTGCGCGAGCGCCTGAGTGGGCTGCTTCCGGGAACTTCGCGAGGAGCCGATTCGTGAATCACGCCGATGTTCGATCCAGGCTTCCGGAATACCTCGAGGGCGATCTCTCGCTCGATCGGCGTGCGCTCGTCGACGCGCACCTCGACGGGTGCGATTCCTGCACCGCGGAGCTCGACGAGCTGCGGACGACGATCCATCTCCTGCGGTCGCTCCCCGATGTCGAGCCGCCGCCGCAGCTCGTCGCGGACGTGATGCGGCGCATCCGTCTCGGCGAGGCGACGCCGAGCCTCGTAGAGCGCTTCCGGGAGTTCGCGTCGGAGCTCTTCGCGCCGGGCGTCGCGATTCCCGCCGGTGCCATGGTGATCGCGTTCGCCATGGCGCTGTCGACCGGCAAGTTCCAGGCGTCGACTCCGTTCTCCGTGGCGGGCGTCGCGCCAGCGGCCGAGCGCACTGCGGCCGCGCAGCTTCCGGTGATCCCGCGCGAGGCGCAGGTGCTGGCGACGGAGGCATTCGGAGGCCAGGCGGCGCGCGGGCGCGAGCCCAGCGCCTTCCGCGGCAGCAGCTCTCCGCTGACCGAGACCCGGCCGCCCGCGGTCTTCGAGGTGACCACGGTGTCGACGGATGGCGCGTCCGCCGGGGCGCCGCGCGTGCGCGTCGTCGCTCGTCCGCGGCCGGGGCATGCGCTCAGCGATTCGTTCGCGGGAGCGCCCCGCACCGTCGACGAGTGGCTCGTCGTCGTCCGGCAGAAGCCGGCGGAGTTCGCGAGTCGTCAGGCTTCGCTCTCGCTCGCGGAGCGCGAACACTGGGTGCGCGCGCTGGCGCAGCGCGCCGTCGAGCAGGGAACGGCCGAGGAAGTGGTTCGCGCACTCCGCAACGGCGGCACGTCGGCATCCGTGGCGTTCGCCCGCTCGTTGGCCGCGGAGGCGCAGGTGGTGGCGGAGCAGATCGCGACCTCCCGTTGACGACGAGTCGGCGCGGGCTCGCGAGCGGGGCTTGGCCCGCTGCGCCCGGTCGATAACCTCGGAGCCGTGCCGCGACGTCCGTCGACGACCCGCTCGCTTCCCGAGGCTTCGCGCGTCGTCGTCGCGCTCGTCCTGTCGCTCGGCGCCATGGCGGGACGGGCGCTCGCGGACGCCGACGAGTTCGAACCCGACCGACTCGACTTCCAGCTCGAGGAGCCGGCGAGGTTCACGCTCCGCAATGTGTTCGCACCGCTGCTCGCCCCGTTCGTCGGCGGGCTCGGATACTGGTACGACACCCGCGACTTCGTGATCGAGTCCTCGCCCCCGGGCGCGCGGCTCGAGCTCTTCTACATCCGGGCCAACTTCCAGCGTCGCTACGAGCGCGCGGAGACACCCGTGACGCTCGTGCTGCCCTCCCGCATCGCCTCGCTCGATCGCGACGCGCTCCGGGTGCGCGCCTTCCTTCCCGGATTCCGGCAGGTCGAGACGACCCTGCCGATCCACACTGGGGAGAAGGGTCTCCTCCTCTCGTTCGAGCCGCTGCCGAACCGGCTCGATGCCATCGCGCATCGCTACCTCGCGGGTCGGGCGTCGCTCGAGCTCGTGACGACGGAGCTCGCGTCGGTGCGCGTGCAGCGCGAGGACGAGGGGTTCACGCTCTTCCTCGCGGAGACGGCGATGAGCGACGGCGTAGGCGCGGCGCTCGAGGGCGTCGAGGACGGCCTCGTCGCCGGGATCGTCGCGCGGCAGGTCGGCGAGGACCTCGCGGTGCGGGTCGCACTGCGCGACGGCGTCGCCGAGCGCGTCGAGCTGCGCTCGCGCAGCGCGTTCGACCCGGTGCGCGAACGGCACACGTACTCGATCGATCTCGTCCCGGCGGATCGCGGCGCCGCCTCCGTGCGCGCTGCGATCGGCGCCCTCGAGCGGGCTGCGCAGGGCGATGTCGCGGGCTGTGCGCTCGTGTTCGACGCTGCACTCCGCGATGCGCTCGACGAGGCCTCGCTCGCGCGTTCCCTCGCTCCGCACGGCGACTTCACCGATCGCTACGTGCGGGGTGCGATGCGGCGGCTCGGCGAGCTGTCGCCCGACGGCGTGGTCGAGTTCGTCGACGGCACGACCTATCGCCCGGCCATCGATCTCGAGCTCGACGTGGCGCTGAGCCAAGCGAGCCGTGCGCGCGGGCTCCTCGCACTGCTGCGCACGTTCGCGGTGCTCGTCGACGGCGAGCACGCGCATGCGGCGCTCCAC
The DNA here is from genome assembly GCA_041389495.1 of Myxococcota bacterium. Taxonomy (NCBI): domain Bacteria; kingdom Pseudomonadati; phylum Myxococcota; species Myxococcota bacterium. Next base: position 997,298 of record JAWKRT010000001.1, read on the forward strand.
GGGCTCGTCGCGCCCGAGCTCGCTCGCGACGATTTCGAGGCGCGCCTCGCGCGCGCCGAGGCGGACGAGCGGACCTGCGCAGCGACGCGCTGAGACTTCGACACGGCGGACGTCCCGGAACGGCCGCGGAGCACGCGCCGGCGCGCATCGCGTGTGGATCCCGGCCGTGCATGCGCGCGCGGCGTCGATGGCGATCGCGCCCGCGCGATGCGGTCGCTACGATGCGCGCCCCCGGTCCTCCGAGATCCTCGTGTCCGACGACCACGCGGCCCGCCTCGCTGCGCTGCGCGAACTCAGCGCAGAGCGCGCTCTTCGAACCATCGACAGCCGACGAACGCGACCGCCGGTGGCACCGAGCGAGCCGGACCGCCCGCGCGAGCGGATGCACTCGCTCGGCGCGCGCTCGCTGTCGAATGCGGAGCTCGTCGCGCTCGTGCTCCGCAGCGGCGCGCGTGGGCGGGATGCGCTCTCGATCGCGCAGGAGGTACTGCGCGCGGTGGACGGGGTGGACGGCCTCGCGCGCGCGAGCGCGGCCGCGCTCGCGCGCCTCGATGGGCTCGGCCCCGCGACGGCGGGCTCGCTGTCCGCGGCGATCGAGCTCGGCCGTCGGGTCGCCTCGCGTCCCGTCCAGGCCGGCCACGTGCTGCGAGGGCCGGAGGACGTGCACCTGCACTTCGCGCCGCGGCTGCGCGATGCGGCGCGCGAGCGCTTCCTCGTGCTGCTCCTCGACGGGCGCCACCGCGTGCTCGGCGACGCGACCGTCTCGGTCGGGACGCTGACCGCGAGCCTCGTCCATCCTCGCGAGGTGTTCCGTCCCGCGCTCGCGCGCGCGGCGGCGGCCGTCGTGCTCGTGCACAACCACCCGAGCGGCGATCCGACGCCCTCCGCCGAGGACCGCCGCGTCACGAGCCGTCTCGCCGAAGCGGGCGAGCTTCTCGGTGTGCGCGTCGTCGACCACGTCGTGGTCGCCGAGCGCGGCTACTTCAGCTTCCAGCAGGCCGGGGAGCTCGGCGGCGACGTCTGACGGCGGGACCTGCTCGCTGTGTGCACGCGCGCTGCGGATTCCGGCTAAAGGGGAGGGCGAGCGACCGCCGATAGGGGCGGTCGCGTCCGGAGGCCGGGAACGATCGGAGGCCGCCCATGGCCCGAGTGAGCGTCGAGACTGCGGGACAGACCTTCTCCGAAGAGCGTCGTCGGTGGGATCGCACCGATCTCGTCGTGCGCGTCGAGTATTCGACGGTCGACGATCTCTTCTCCGAGTTCACGCGCGACATCAACGAGGGCGGCGTCTTCATCGAGACCGATGATCCGCAGCCGCTCGGCACCGCCGTGACGCTCCAGTTCCACCTCCCCGGCGCCGCCGATCCGGTGAAGACGTCGGGGATCGTCGTCCGCAGCAACGACGGTGCGACCGGCGAGCCGATGGGCATGGCCGTCGAGTTCGAGGAGCTGCCGCCGAACGCACGCGCGCAGATCAACGAGATGATCCGCGCCCTCAGGCAGACCCGCTAGCGAACGCGCGCCCGCACCGAAGCGCGGGCGCGACCGACTCGCGCGCCGACCCGAGCCGACACGAACCGGTTAGAACGGGATGTCGTCGTCGGGCGGGCCGCTGCCGCCACCCGACTCCGGCGCACTGCCGCCTCCGCCGCCTGCCGCGCCTTCGCCACCGCGACCACCGAGGAACGTGATGTTGCTCGCGACCACCTCGGTGACGCGTCGCTTCACGCCGTCGCGGTCCTCGTACTCGCGCGTCTGCAGGCGCCCCTCGACGTAGACCGTCCGACCCTTCGACAGGTACTGCGCCGCGAGCTCCGCGGTGCGACCCCACGCGACGATCCGATGCCACTCGGTGCGCTCGACGCGCTCGCCCGAGCTCTTGTCGTTCCAGTTCTCGCTCGTCGCGATCGAGAAGTTCGCGACCGCCTGACCGCTCTGCGTGTACCGCAGCTCGGGGTCGCGACCGAGATTGCCGATCAGGATGACCTTGTTGACGCCTGCCATGGTGGGGGATCTCCGTCGGAGGTGGGGTGGTCGGGGCGTGCGTGAGAGCGCGGCCCGGAGGGTGCGCGCCAGCATACCGGTGCGAACCCGGCGGCGCCGCCGATCGCCATGCGCACCGATGTCCGACGCCGCTCGCACCGGCCGCGTTTGCCCGCCCTCGACGCCGCCGGTACTCTCGCGCGGTTCCTTTCCGGGGGGTGAGGGACTCATGAACCAGCGAGCTCTCGCACCCTGCGACCGCAGGCAGGCCGCGCATGGCTAAGGCCGCTGCGCGCTCGAAGCGCTCCCGCGCGTCGCGGTCGAGCGATCAACCGACGTTCGTATCTCGCCTCGGAAGCGAAGTCGCCGGGCTCGTGCTGCTGCTCGTCGCCGCGATCGGTGCGCTCGCGCTCGCGACGTACTCGCCCGCCGACCCCGTCCTCGAACTCGTGCGCGTCGCAAATCGCGCGGGCGCCGTCGGAGCGACGCTCGCGGGTGTCCTGATTCGCGGGATCGGCCTCGGCTCGGTTGCGGCGGTCGGTGCGATCGCCGTGCTCGGGGCGCGGCTCATTCTCGGGATGGGCGTCCCCGGCGTCGCCTCCCGCTTCTGGCTCGGAGCCGGCGCACTCGCCGTGGGAATGGCGTGCGCGGGCCCGACGCTGACCGCGCTCTTCCCGACGTGGGAGGCGCCGGCGGCCGTCGTCGGCGGCCTGCTCGGCGATCGCCTCTTCCGGCTCCAGTCGCTCCTCCTGAGCATCTGGGGTGCGGCGCTCGTCAACGTCGCGCTGCTCTCCGTCGGGCTCCTCTGCGCGACGGGGGTGTCGAGTGCGGCGGCGCTCCGGGCGATCGGCGTCGCCGTTGCGGCGGTCGCGGGCGTCGCATCTGCGCTCGTCGAGCGGCTCGCCGACGGCGTTCGTGCGCTCGCCGCCGCCGCGGTCGAGCTCGTCGCGCGTGCGCGCGCGGGCCTGCGCGAGGGCGTGGCCGCGTTCCAGGTGTGGCGCGAGCAGCGCGCGCGCCAGCGTCGCGCAGCGGCGGCCCGCCGCCGCGCGGAGGCGGAGGACGCCGCTCGTGCCTCCGAGGAAGCGGGCGCGAAGCCCGCGGCGGAGCTGCCGCCGGCCGCGACCCTCGAGGCTCCGGACGCCGCCGCGGGCGTGGAGCAGGAGCGGCCGTCGCGGCGCAGAGCGGGAAGCGAGCCCGACATCGTCGACCACCTGGCGGAGAGCGCCCGCAAGCGCCAGCCGTCGCAGGAGGCGTTCGACTTCGACGACGGGGGACCAGCCGGACCGTTCCAGCTCCCCGACACCGCGATCTTCCAGGCGCCGCCCGAGGGCACGAACGGGTTCGATCGCGACTCGTTGCTCATGAACTCGCGCATCCTCGAGAAGAAGCTCGCCGACTTCGGCGTGCAGGGGCGCGTGGTGCGCGTGCATCCCGGCCCCGTGATCACGATGTACGAGTACGAGCCCGCGTCGGGCATCAAGGTCAACCGGATCGTCAACCTCACCGACGACCTCGCGATGGCGCTGCGCGCGCTGTCGATCCGGATCATCGCGCCGCTTCCGGGGAAGAGCGTGGTGGGCATCGAGGTGCCGAACCCGGAGCGCGAGACGGTCTACCTGCGCACGCTGCTCGAGGCGGACGGGTTCCGGAAGAGCCCGTCCCGGCTCGAAGTGGCCATGGGCAAGGACATCTTCGGGACGTGCGTATCCGCCGATCTCGCGAAGATGCCCCACCTGCTCGTCGCGGGTGCGACCGGCACGGGCAAGAGCGTCTTCCTCAACTCGTTCCTGTGCTCGCTGCTCTGTCGCGCGCGTCCCGACGAGCTCAAGCTGCTGCTGATCGACCCGAAGCTGCTCGAGCTCTCGGTCTACGAAGGCATTCCGCACCTCATCGCCGACGTCGTGACGAATCCGAAGCGCGCTGCGGCCGCGCTCCGCGGCGTCGTCCGGAAGATGGAGGAGCGCTACCAGATGATGAGCGCCGTGCAGGTGCGCAACATCGCCCAGTTCAACGAGCGCGCGCGCGACGCGCTCGCCGAGGGCGAGACGCACTTCCGGCTGAAGGCGAAGGCGGAGGAGACGGAGGGGGAGCTCGTCGAGTGGCAGTTGCTCCCCTACATCGTCGTCGTCATCGACGAGCTCGCCGACCTCATGGTGCTCGCGGCGAAGGAGGTCGAGGAGTCGCTCCAGCGCCTGGCGCAGATGGCGCGCGCTTCCGGCATCCACCTCGTGCTCGCGACGCAGCGTCCGAGCGTCGACGTCCTCACGGGTGTGATCAAGGCGAACTTCCCGTCGCGTGTCTCGTTCCAGGTCTCGTCGCGCATCGATTCGCGCACGATCCTCGACCAGAACGGCGCCGAGAACCTGCTCGGCATGGGCGACATGCTGTACCTCGCTCCGAACTCGTCGCGCGTGCAGCGCCTGCACGGCCCCTTCGTGGACGAGAAGGAGGTCGGCGAGCTCGTCGCGTTCCTGCGCGACCAGGGGCGGCCCGAGTTCGACGATTCGCTGGTCCAGGCCGGGGAAGAAGCGGCGGCCGCCGAGGCGCGCGACGGCGACGAGGTCGACGAGATGTTCGACCAGGCCGTCGCGATCGTGGCGGAGACGCGGAACGCGTCGATCTCCTACGTCCAGCGGCGGCTCAAGATCGGCTACAACCGCGCGGCGCGCATCGTCGAGGAGATGGAGGCGCAGGGCATGATCGGCCCGCAGGTCGGCACGAAGCCCCGCGAGGTGTTCGTGCGGAAGCCCGACGACGGCGACTATGAATAGCCTCCGCGGGGCGCCGTCGCTGCGCGCCGTGTCCGCCGGACCCCGAGACAGTGCCACCCGCTCTCGACGCGTCGCCTCGATCGCGAGCCTCGCGTTCGCGGCGGCGTTCGCGACCGCGTCGCACGCGAACGGAGACGAAGCCCGCCCGCCGGCGCCGCAGCCGCTCGAGGAGTGCGCGCGCCAGACCGCGGCGCGCGTGCAGTCGTTCTACGAATCCGTCCGCGACATCGACGCGCGCTTCGCGCAGTCGACGCAGTCGGTGGCGCTCGGTACCGGGGCCGCAGCAGGCGAGAGCACGTCGACCGGGCGCGTCGTCGTCGCGAAGCCGGGGAGGATGCGCTGGGAGTACGAGTCACCGCGTCCGAACCTCGTCGTCAGCGACGGGTCGACGCTGTGGATCTACGATCCGCAGACGCGCGAGGCACAGCACTTCGCGGTCGCCTCGGGGTACCTCACCGGCGCCGCGCTCTCGTTCCTGCTCGGAGAGGGGAGCCTCGACGACGAATTCCGCGTCGATGCCCTGCGGTGTACGGCGGAGCTCGCCGAGCTCGACCTCCACCCGCGCACGGATGCGGGCTACGAGCGTCTCGGCCTCGTGGTCGCGCGCTCGACGGGAGAGGTTCGCGAGACGCGCGTGGTCGACCTCTTCGGGAACGTCACGACGGTCCGGTTCCGCGACGTCCGCATCAACGCGTCACCGCCGGCCTCCACCTTCGACTTCTCCCCGCCCGAGGACGCGAAGGTGTTCGATCTCACCGGGAGCTGAGCCCGAGGCGGCTGCGATGCGGCTCGCGATGACGCGTGCGGCGGCTCGCGCGGCGGCATCTCAGATCGCGTGTCGAAGTGCCAAATTGCGGTCGCGGCTGCCGCTTCGCGGTGGCCCGGGACGGCGACGTGGGCTTCCGGGCGGGCGGAGTCGAGCGTCGTAGCCCTGACTCGTGGCGTCAGGGCGGCGACCACGGCGGCGCGGCTCGCGCCTCGCTCGCGGAATCCTCTGACAAAACAACGATTTATCGAGGTGCCCGCCGTCGCGGCTCGGTTGACAGGCCCCCTTCGCCAGCTACGCTCCGCTGCCACCAAACTGCTTGAATTCCAAGGCGTTGGAGGCTTTCGATCGCTCGTCTCGGCTTCCTCTCGCTCGCGACTGCGACGTCTCCGGCGCTTCGAGCCGCGCGAGGGGGCGTGTGGCTCTCCATCGCTCTCCGACCGCGCCCCCACGGCTCTGCGAACCCCCTGCCGCGAAAGCGATTTCACCCCCGCGGACGCTGGCCGGGAACGCAGCTCGGCATCGCTTGGTCGAACAAGGCACGAGCTTTGCAGCTCAGCGGCGCGCAGAGCACTCCGGTGATGATTCCGGAATGCTTGTTGGGGGGAGAGGCACGATGAGCAGGGACAACGAGTCGGGTTCGGGCCGCGGTGGAAACGTGTTCCGGGACGTGATCCGACGGATCTCGCCGTCGGCCCCGCGTCCCGGCGATCCCGAGATCGAACCCGAATCCCCGAGCGCAGCGCCGACCGACGACGTCGAGCAGCTCCAGGACGCGATCCGCTTCTTCGGCAGCGATTCGACCGAGTTCCGCCACCGCCTCGATCGACTCCTCGCCGACTTCGAGACCCTCCGCCGCCGCTACGACACGGTGCGCGAGCGGCACGAGCACGCCGAGCGGCAGAACGAGAAGCTCGTCGCGATGCTGCAGGAGGCGAAGCAGCAGATCGAGCTCCTCAAGGAGGAGGTCGACAAGCTCTGCGCGCCGCCGAACACGTACGGCGTCTTCACGCGCGCGAACAAGGACGGCACGGCGGAGATCCTCTCGGAGGGCCGCGCGATGCGCGTCAACGTGCACCCGAACATCGACCCGTTCGTCCTCGAGGAAGGGCAGCTCGTCGTCCTGAACGAGGCGTTCAACGTCATCGAGCCCGCCGGCTACACGCAGCGCGGCGAGATCTGTGCGGTCGTCGACGTCGTGTCGGAGAACCGCGTCGTCGTGCTGGGGCACACGGACGACGAGCGCGTCGTGACGCTGGCGGAGCCGCTCCGGCGCGAGCGCATCAAGGTCGGCGACAACCTGCTCGTCGACCCCCGCACCCAGTACGCGTTCGAGCGGATGCCGAAGTCCGCGGTCGAGGAGGTCGTGCTCGAGGAGGTCCCGAATGTGACCTACGAGCAGATCGGCGGCCTCGGCGAGCAGATCCAGATCCTGCGCGACTCGGTCGAGCTGCCGTACCTGTACTCGGAGGTCTTCGCCGAGCACGAGCTCAAGCCGCCGAAGGGCATCCTGCTCTACGGCCCGCCCGGCTGCGGCAAGACGCTCATCGCCAAGGCCGTCGCGAACGCGCTCAGCAAGCGGATCGAGGAGAAGACGGGCAAGGCGACGCCCGCCTACTTCCTCAACGTGAAGGGGCCGGAGCTCCTGAACAAGTACGTCGGAGAGACGGAGCACAAGATCCGCGAGGTCTTCAAGAAGGCGCGCGAGAAGGCGAGCGAGGACGTCCCCGTCGTGATCTTCTTCGACGAGATGGATTCGCTCTTCCGCATGCGCGGCTCGGGCATCAGCTCGGACATGGAGGCCACGGTCGTCGCGCAGTTCCTGTCGGAGATCGACGGCGTCGAGGCCCTCGAGAACGTGATCGTGGTCGGTGCGTCGAACCGCCAGGATCTCATCGACCCCGCCGTGCTGCGGCCGGGCCGCCTCGACCTCAAGGTGAAGGTGCACCGCCCGGACGCGAAGGCGGCGGGCGAGATCTTCTCGAAGTACCTGACCGCGAACCTGCCCCTCCATACGAACGTGATCGAGAAGTACGGCAGCGCCGAGAAGGCGTGCGAGGCGATCATCGCCGACGTGATCGAGAACATGTACTCGACCGGAGACGAGAACAAGTTCCTCGAGGTCACCTACGCGAAGGGCGAACGCGAGATCTTCTACTTCAAGGACTTCGCGAGCGGCGCGATGATCGAGAACATCGTCGCGCGCGCGAAGCGCAAGGCCGTGAAGCGCCAGATCGACACGCAGGAGCGCGGGATCCGCGCCGAGGACCTGATCGAGTCCGTCCGCGAGGAGTTCAAGGAGAACGAGGATCTCCCGAACACCACGAACCCCGACGACTGGGCGCGGATCTCCGGTCGCAAGGGCGAGCGCATCATCAACGTGCGCACGCTGATGACGGGCATCAGCCGACGCGAGCAGACGATCGAGGACGTCCCCGGACAGGGGCAGTACCTCTAGCCGCGAGCGCGCCGTCGCAGCCTCCTCGACGAAGGGGGCCGCGGCGGCGCGCTACGCTCGCGCGCCGCGCGCCGTTCGGGCCGTCCAGCCGGTGGCCGCAGCTCACGGGGAGGCCTCATGGCCATTCCGAAGGTGATGGGAACGGAGATCGAGTACGGGATCATCGTCAAGAACGATCCCGACTTCGACCCCATCTCGAGCTGCGTCCTGCTCGTGAACGCGTACCGCGAGGACCCGGCCGGCGAGATCCTGTGGGACTACGACCAGGAGAACCCGCTCGCCGACGCGCGCGGTTTCCAGGTCGACGGCGAGAAGTACACGCCCAACCAGCAGGAGAACATCGCGCGCAACAAGACGCTGATCAACGGCGCGCGCTACTACGTCGACCACGCGCATCCCGAGTACTCGTGCCCCGAGGTGACCAACGCCCGCGACCTCGTCGTCCACGAGAAGGCGGGCGAGCGCATCGTCGAGATCTCGCGCCGCGAGGCGACCTCGATGCTTCCGGCCGGCGCGACGATGCTCCTCCACAAGAACAACAGCGATCGCAAGGGCAACTCGTACGGTTCGCACGAGAACTACCTGATGGACCGTCGCACGTCCTTCAAGCAGATCGTCGAGCACCTGATGCCGTTCTTCGTGACGCGTCAGGTCTTCACGGGCGCCGGCAAGGTGGGCAGCGAGAACCGCGGGCAGCCGTGCGACTACCAGCTCAGTCAGCGCGCGGACTTCTTCGAGACCGAGGTCGCGCTCGACACGATGGTGAAGCGACCCATCATCAACACGCGCGACGAGCCCCACGCCGACCGCGAGAAGTACCGGCGGCTGCACGTGATCGTGGGCGACTCGAACATGAGCGAGTACACGATCTACCTGCGCAACGGCGTCACGGCGCTGATCCTGTCGATGATCGAGGACGGTGCGCTCACGAAGAGCCTCGCGCTGCGCGACCCCGTTCGTGCCATCAAGGAGATCTCGCACGACGCGACCTGCCGGCTCGCGGTTCCGCTCGAGAGCGGACGAAGGCTGACCGCCGTGCAGATCCAGGCCGAGTACGTCGAGATGGCGCTCGCCTACGCGGCGACCCACGACGTCGACGAGGTCACGCAGGACGTGCTCGAGAAGTGGCAGCGCGTCGTCGACGCACTGGCCCGCGACCCGATGGAGCTCTCCTCGCAGATCGACTGGGTCGTCAAGAAGCAGCTGATCGAGAGCTACATGTCGCGCAAGGGCTACGACTGGGAGGATCCCCAGGTGCGCATGCTCGACCTCCAGTATCACGACACCCGTCCGGACAAGGGGCTGTACGCGATGCTCGAGCGACAGGGGCGCGTCGAGCGCATCTGCACCGACGAGGAGATCACCGAAGCGATCCGGAAGCCGCCCGAGGACACCCGCGCCTACTTCCGCGGCGAGTGCCTGCGCCGCTACCCGGGCGAGGTCTTCGGCGTGAACTGGGACTCGATCTCGTTCGGCGTCGACGACGAGCCGATCAAGCGCGTCATGATGGCCGAGCCGCTCAAGGGAACGCGGCGGCTCGTGGAGGATCTTCTCGACGGCTCGGCCAACGCGGGCGAGCTCGTCCGGAACCTGCGGGCCTGAGCCGGGAACGCTCGGCGACGGACCCGGCCCGAAGGAGGAACGACATGCGGATCATCCGAGAGCAGGGCGGCCGTGATGCGGCTGCGGGTCTGCCGATCTACGGCGCGGCCGACTCGACGCAGAAGCAGAAGTCCGGTGGGGGTGGTGAGGGTTCGTCCGACGCCAAGAGCGGGGAAGGCGCGAAGAAGCTCGCCAAGAAGGGCGAAGAGCTCAAGGAAGAGATGGACGAGCTCCTCGACGAGATCGACAACGTGCTCGAGGAGAACGCGGAGGAGTTCGTGAAGAACTACGTCCAGCGCGGCGGCCAGTAGCGAGCGGAACGGACGCCGCACTTCGACGAGCGCGAGATCACGGCCCGCATGGCGGGCCGGGCACCGGGCGCCGCGCGGAACCATGCGCGGGGCGTCCACACCGGGGGGGAAGGGTGCTCTTCAAGGGCAACTATCAGGGCTCGAGCTTCGCGGAGCTCCTGCAGATCGACCATCCGCAGCTGCTGCCGAGGTTCTCCGCGCCGGGCGAGGGCCGGATCGAAGTGCCGCACGGCACGACGGTGCTGGCGTTCAAGTTCGCCGACGGCGTGCTCGTGGCCGGCGACCGGCTCGCGACCGAGGGGCACCGCGTCGCGTCGCGCGACGTGCAGAAGGTCTTCGAGACCGACCAGCACTCGCTCGTCGCGATTTCGGGCGCTGCGGGGCCGTGCATCGAGATGGCGCGCCTGCTCGGCGTCGAGCTCGAGCACTACGAGAAGATCGAGGGCGAGGCGCTCGAGCTCGACGGCAAGGCGAACCGCCTCTCGACCATGATCCGGCAGAACCTGCCCGCGGCCATGCAGGGGCTCGTCGTCGTGCCGCTCTTCGCGGGCTACGACGTGCGGCGGCGCACGGGACGTCTGTGGAAGTTCGACATCACGGGAGGCCGCTACGAGGAGATGGACTTCGAGGCCACGGGGTCCGGCGGTCTCTTCGCGCGCGACTCACTCAAGCACAACTGGACACCGTCGCTCGGGCGCGACGACGCGGTCCGCGTCGCGGTGACAGCGCTCTCGGACGCCGCCGACGAGGATCGCGCCACGGGCGGCATCGACCTCCAGCGCGGGATCTACTCGATCGTCAAGATCGCAACCCGGGCGGGGATCGAGACCGTTCCCGAGGCCGAGCTCGACCGCGTGTTCCGCGAGCTCCTCGCGGCGCGGTCCGGAGGTGCGCGCTGATGTCGATGCCGTTCTACGTCTCTCCCGAGCAGGTCATGGCCGACAAGGCCGAGTACGCTCGCAAGGGAATCGCGCGCGGCAAGTCCATCGTGGCGGTCGAGTACGACGGCGGCCTGCTCCTGATCGCCGAGAACGCGACGGGGCTCAACAAGATCGGCGAGATCTACGACCGCATCGCTTTCGCCGGCGTCGGCAAGTTCAGCGAATTCGATCAGCTCCGGAAGGTCGGCGTCCGCTTCGCGGATACGAAGGGCTACGCCTACTCGCGCGACGACGTGCGCGGGCGCGGGCTCGCGAATGCCTACTCGCAGGTGATGGGCGAAGCCTTCACGCGCGACCTCAAGCCGCTCGAGGTCGAGATCATCATCGCGGAGGTCGGGGACCCTCGCCTCGCGGGTCACGAGGAGAGCTCGATCTACAAGGTGATGTACGACGGCTTCATCAGTGACCACACGGGGTGGTGCGTCATCGGAGGCAACGTCGAGGACGTCGAGAGCGTGCTCCGGACCGACTACCGGCCCGGGCTCTCCCTTGGGGGCGCCGTGCAGCTCGGTCGCAAGTCGCTCGAACGCGGGTCGGCCGGAACCGCTGGGCTGTCGGAGTCGAAGCTCGAGGTCTGCGTGTTGGACACGGGGCTGCCGAACCGCAAGTTCCGTCGCCTGTCCACCGATGAAGTCCGAGGTATGTTGGAAGCCTAGCCGGGGCGGGGGACGCAGCGCCTCGCGGTTCGAACACGAGTGAGCCGGTGCAGAAACGGATCTACGGCCTCGAGACCGAGTACGGAATCATCTTCACGCCGGAAGGGCGCAAGACGCTCCCCGTCGAGAAGGCGATCCGGTTCCTGTTCGAGAAGCTGATCACCACCGAGCACTTCCTCAACGTCTTCCTCGAGAACGGCGCGCGCTTCTACCAGGACACGGGTTGCCACCCCGAGTACGCCACGCCCGAGTGCATCTCGCCGCGCCAGCTCATCATCTACGACAAGGCCGGCGAGCGGATCCTCGAGGATCTCCAGGCCTACGCCGACGAGAAGATCCGCGAGGAGCGCATCCCCGGGAAGCTCTCGATCTTCAAGAACAACACGGACTTCGTCGGGAACAGCTACGGCTGCCACGAGAACTACCTCGTCGACCGCGACGTCGACTTCTACTACCTCGCCGAGCAGCTGATTCCGTTCCTCGTCACGCGGCAGATCTACACCGGCGCCGGCAAGGTCTTCCAGACGCAGGACGGCGTGCACTACTGCGTGAGCCAGCGCGCGCAGCACATCTACCAGAAGATCTCGGGCACCACGACGAACGATCGCTCGATCATCAACACGCGCGACGAGCCCCACGCGGACCGCGAGCGCTACCGCCGCCTGCACGTGATCGTCGGCGACAGCAACATGAGCGAGTACACGAACTTCCTGAAGGTGGGAGCGTGCTCGGTCGTGCTGCAGATGATCGAGGACAACTACATCAACAAGGACTTCACCCTCCGCAACCCGGTGAAGGCCATCAAGGACATCACGTACGACGTCACGTGCAAGCGTCGCCTGCGGCTCGACAACGGCCGCGAATACTCGCCGATCGAGATCCAGCGCGAGTACTGCGAGCTCGCGCAGAAGTACGTCGAGCAGTATCCGACCAGCGACGAGCACAAGCTCGCAGTCGCGATGTGGCAGGAGACGCTCGACGGGCTCGACAGCGATCCCGACAAGCTCGACCGCAAGATCGACTGGGTGATCAAGCGCAAGCTGATCCAGAACTGGATCGACAAGCACGGCGCGTCGTGGAGCGACCCGCGCGTGTTCATGCTCGACCTGCAGTACCACGACATCCGGCTCAACCGCGGGCTCTACTATCTCCTCGAGCGCCGCGGCGCGGTCGATCGCTGCTTCAGCGACGACGAGATCATCAAGGCGAAGACCGAGCCGCCGCCGGACACGCGCGCGAAGATGCGCGGCGAGTTCATCAAGCTCGCGCGCCAGAACTCGATCCAGTACGACCTCGACTGGTCGAACATCCGGCTCGGCAACCTCCTGAACGTCCGCGTGATCTGCAACAACCCGTTCGAGACGGATACCGAGAAGGTCGCCGAGCTCGTGCGCACGATCCAGAAGACGAACCTGCGCAAGACGTCGCTCAGCAAGCTCGTCATCCAGTCGTAGGGCGAACCGCGCGCCGGCGAACCGCGGCGTCGGTTCGTCTGCGCTGCAATCGCGTCGCTGACGCGAGCCAGTGCCTGGCGACGACCCCATTCACGCGGTCCGCCGACTTCGGGTAGGGTGTGCGCGCTCCGGAACCACCCGGCTCGAGGCCCCCTCATGCGAACGCGCTCGCTCGTTCTCGGCTCCGCTCTCACCGTTGCGCTCGCCGCCGCACTCCACGGCGGCGCCCAGACCGACGTCGATGCTGGTCGGGCGTCGGAGGCCACCGCGGCCGCCGCCGACGCCGACTCGGCGCCGGACGGGGCGTCGTCCAACGAGACGCCTGCCGCGGACGCTGCAACGGCGGTGATCGACACCGCGGCCGCGGGCGGCGAGAGCGCTGCAGAGGCGACCGAGGAGGAGGAGATCGCGGTCGAGATCCCGCCCCTCGTCGAGGGCCCCGAGCCGCCCCGGCCTCTCTTCTCCGACGCGGACTTCGCGGCGACGCCCGAGGTCGTGCGGGGACGACTCGAAGCGGCGAACGACGCGGTCGCACGGCTCCACGCGGCCGTTCGCGCGACGACCGACGCGGGGGCTCGCACCGCCGCGGCTCGGGCGGCACTCGAGGAGATCCGCGCGGCGCGCCGTGCCCTCGCCTACCACGGTGTGCGATTCGAGGAGCGCGACGGCGAGGTCGTCGGCGTGCTCGACGAGGACGCGCGGGTGGGCGTCGAGTCGTCCGTCGCCTTCGGTGCGGTCATCGCCCGGGCGCAGGCCATCGAGCAGGAGCTCCGCTCGTGCCTCGAGCTCTTCCCGAACACCTGCCACCAGCAGCTGGGCGGCGACCTCCGACAGCTCGGGCGGTTCGATGCCGCGAGCGATCTGAACCTGCCCGACGGCGATGAGCGCATCGCGTCGACACCGACGATGGGGCTCTCGGCGCTCGTGGCCGTGTACCTGCCCGACCCGCCCGTTCCCGCCGAGCCGAAGGTCTCGGACGAGGGGAGCGAGGAAGAGGTCGTCGCGAAGCGCAAGAAGGCTCGCAAGGACTTCGAGCTCGCGATGAAGACCTTCATCGCGACGCGCGCAGCGACCCAGCAGGCGCGCACTCCGCACCACCTCGTGAACTACGCGCTGTCGACGGGCGTGCTCGTCGACACGATCACGGAGAAGCGCGTGCGCATCCTGGACGACGGCGAGAAGGAGGACGTCGAGCCTGCGGCGGCCAAGGAGCTGCGCGACGCCGACGACCCGGTCGACGAGACCCGCGTCGATGCCGTCTGGGCGCTGATCGCGAAGGTCGAGAAGGAGGAGGCCGACTACCGGCGCGAGCTCGCGCGAACGACGGCGCGCGCTGCGACCGAGTAGCCGCTTCGCCCACGCATCGAGCCCGGTCGCGGCGCCACGTGCGGCGCGGCGGCACGCTCGCCGAACGAGGTGTCCCATGCCCCCGACGACGACTCCGCCCGACGCGACCGCCGCGCGCGCCGACCTCCGCCTGGTCGGTGCGAACGCCGAACCGGCGGCACGGGCGCCGACCCCCTCCGAGGGAGAGCGCGAGCGGCCCCGGTCGTCGCGTCTCGCCTGGCTCGCGCTCGCTGCGGCGCTCGTCTTCGCATGGCTCTGGCTGACGCAGCTCGAGCGCTCGAACGCGCTCGAGGCGACGCTCGCCGCTCGCGACCGCGAGCTCGCGGCCGCGCAGGAGCACATCGGGGCCTGGGAGGCGCACGACGCTCGCGTTCGCGGCGGCGTCCGCCAGGTCGCGAGCACGCTCGCGGCGCTCGAGGCCCTGCTGGACGCGGCGCCGGCTCCGCTCGCCGATGCCGCCGACACGAGCACCGATTCCGGGTCGGGCTCCCGGGGCGCGCCGAGCGCCCCGGAAGTCGCCACCGACGCGCCGCCCGACGCCGACTAGCGCCTCCGCGCGCCGCCCGTCCGCATCGCGCCTCGGGATGCGGACATCCCCTTCGCGCGCGCGACATTGCGCTCAACCCCTGCAGGCAGCTTCCGATACGGGCCCAAGGCCCGTCCCGCGGAGGGCGCGCGCGACCGCGTGCGCGGCGGGCTCCACTGCAGGGGACATACATCGATGCTGCTCGACGCCATCGCCGGCTGGTTCTCGCACGACCTGGCCATCGACCTCGGTACCGCGAACACGCTCGTGTACGGCAAGGGTCAGGGTCTCATCTGCTCGGAGCCTTCGGTGGTGGCGGTGACCGAGGACCGGAACGGTCGCGGTCAGAAGGTCCTCGCGGTCGGCCACGCCGCGAAGGAGATGCTCGGTCGCACGCCGGGCTCGATCCAGGCGATCCGCCCGATCAAGGACGGCGTGATCGCGGACTTCGAGATCACCGAGGCGATGCTCCGCTACTTCATCCAGCGCGCGCACAACCGCGCGAAGCTCGTCCGTCCCCGGATCGTGATCTGCGTCCCGCCGTGCATCACGAGCGTCGAGAAGCGCGCCGTGCGCGAGAGCGCACTGTCCGCGGGCGCGCGCGAAGTGTTCCTCATCGAGGAGCCGATGGCGGCGGCGATCGGCGCCGGACTCGACGTGACCGCGCCGACGGGCAACATGGTCGTGGACATCGGCGGCGGTACGACGGACGTCGCCGTCATCTCGCTCTCGGGCATCGTGACGTCGCGCTCCATCCGGACCGGCGGCGACAAGATGGACGAGGCGATCATCAACTACGTCAAGCGCAAGTACAACATGCTGATCGGCGAGCGCACCGCGGAAGAGGTCAAGATGACGATCGGCACCGCGGCCGCGCACACGAAGACCGCGACGATGGAGCTCAAGGGCCGCGACCTCGTCGCAGGGATCCCGAAGGTCGTCGTGACGACCAGCGACGAGATCCGCGAGGCGCTCGTCGAGCCGATCCACGCCATCGTCGAGACCGTGCACCTGACGCTCGAGCGCACGCCGCCCGAGCTCGCGGCCGACATCGTCGACCGCGGGATCATGCTCGTCGGAGGCGGCTCGCTGCTCCGCGACCTCGACCACGTGCTGCGCCAGGAGACGAAGCTCCCGATCCTCCGCAGCGAGGATCCGTACACCGCCGTCGTCCACGGCGCCGGGCAGGCGCTCGACGACCTCACGCTGCTCCGCGAGGTCGCGATCCAGTAGCTGCGATCCGGTCGCGGCCGCTCGACCTCCCGCCGCCCGCCGAACGCTCAGCTCTCCGCGACGTAGAACTGCGACGCCCACTTGCGGAACGTCGCGATCGGCTGCTCGCTCGGCGCGAGCGCCGGGCGCGGCATCGCGAACTTCGACTCCCAGATCGGGATGTCCTGCTGGAACTGGCGCCGCACCTCCTCGGCGAAGCTCTTCCCGACCTTGGCGGAGAGCTCGTCCCCTGCGTGGTAGAACGTGAAGCGCGCGTGGACGTGGTCCGCGTCGATCGCCGTCATCGCCGACACCTGGGTCACGCGGCTCACGAGATCGAAGTGCGTGATTCCGACGCCGGGCCCGAAGCTGTTCGACTCGAGTGCTCCGTCGATCGGCCCGCGCGCCGAGTTGTACTGCTGGCGGCTCGCCACCTTCCGGAACGGGCCGTCGAGCGTGAGCTCGCCGACCTGCCCGATGCGCTCGAGTCCGTGCACGAACTTGAAGTGCGCCATGTCGACCGAGTTCTCCGCGATCTCCTGCCACGCGGTCGCGACCGTGAAGTCGAGCCTGCCGCATTCGACGGCGTCGTCTCCGAGTGCATCCGGCACGTCGAACGTCGGCGCGACCGCCGGGTCGGGGTGATACCAGGCGAGCAGCAGCCGATTGCGCACGACCGTCGGGTAGACGCGCAGCCTCGCGTTCGGGTGGGGCCGGTCTGCGTAGGGAACGCAGGTGTTCGCGCCGTCGGGCCCGAACGACCAGCCGTGGAACGGACACACGAGCTGGCCGTCGCGCACGGTTCCTCCCACGCCGAGGTGCGCGCCGAGATGTGGACAGCGCGCGTCGACGAGCCGGACGTCGTCGCCGTCGCGCCACAGCACGAGCTCCCGCCCGAAGTACGCGAGCCGCGTGACCGGCTCCGAGGGCAGCTCGTCGATGCGCGCGATGCCGAACCAGCCGAACGGAATCGGGTAGGGGAATCGCGAGGAGTGCGTCGACGCGGACGCGGTCATGGTGTGGCCTCCGGGTGGATGGGCCGCGCGCGGCGAGACGCGCGCGACGTCGGGACGCCCCGTCTCGCAGTGGGACGAGGTTCGCGCGAGATGCTAGGAGCGCGCGACGCCCGCGGTCAACGTCGCGTCGCGTCGCGGCGGAGGCATTCGCACCTAACATCTCGGAGGTGGCGCCGGATGGCGAGGCGCGAGCGTACGGCGCGTCCGGCGGTACGGGCGGCGCGCCCCTGCATGCCCCGGCTCGACGCCGCCCCCGTCGACGTGCTACGTCCCGGCGCACGTACAACCTGGGAGTCCGTACCTTGGCCCCGATCGAACGGTTGCTGATCGCCAACCGCGGAGAGATCGCGATCCGCATCCATCGCGCGTGTGCCGATCTCGGCATCCGCTCGATCGCCATCCACTCCCACGAGGACCGCTACTCGCTGCACCGCTTCAAGGCCGACGAGGCCTACCCGCTCGGCGACGCGGGCGAGCCCGTGCGCGCGTACCTCGACGTCGGGCGCATCCTGGGCGTGGCGCGCGAGGCGCGCGCCGACGCCGTCCACCCCGGGTACGGCTTCCTGTCCGAGAACGCGACCTTCGCGGCCGCCGTGCGGCGCGCCGGGCTGCGGTTCGTCGGCCCGACGCCCGAGCTGCTCGAGCAGCTGGGCGACAAGGTGCGCGCGCGCGAGGCGGCCGAGCGCGCAGGGCTGCCGCTGATCCCGGGAAGCCCGCCGGTCGCGACGCTCGAGGAGGCGCGCGCGCAGGCCGAGGCGATCGGCTACCCGCTGATGGTCAAGGCCGCGGGCGGCGGCGGCGGCCGCGGCCTGCGCATCGCGCGCACCCCGCGCGACCTCGAGGTGGCCTTCGGGTCGGCGCGCAGCGAAGCGGGGAGCGCCTTCGGAAACGACGCCGTCTTCCTCGAGCGCCTGCTCGAGCGCCCGAAGCACATCGAGGTGCAGATCCTCGCGGACGAGCACGGCGACGTCGTCCATCTCTGGGAGCGCGACTGCTCGATCCAGCGCCGCCACCAGAAGGTGCTCGAGCTCGCTCCCGCGCCCCATCTCGACCCGGACGTCCGTCGCGCGCTGTGCGAGAGCGCGGTCGCCTTCGCGCGCAGCGTCGGCTACCGCAACGCCGGCACCGTCGAGTTCCTGCTCGAGGGCGACGAGTTCTTCTTCATCGAGATGAACCCGCGCATCCAGGTCGAGCACACCGTCACCGAGGAGGTGACGGGCATCGATCTCGTCGCGTCGCAGATCCGCATCGCGGAGGGCGCGACGCTCGAGGAGCTCGGCATCCGCCAGGACGAGATCGCGACGCGCGGCGTCGCGATCCAGTGCCGGATCACGACCGAGAACCCGCAGAACCGCTTCACGCCCGACTTCGGCCGCATCTCCGGCTATCGCTCGCCCGGCGGCCCCGGCGTTCGTCTCGACGCGGGATCCGCGTTCACCGGCGCGCTGATCACCCCGTACTACGACTCGCTGCTCGTCAAGCTGACGACGCGCGGTCGCAACCTCGAGGACGTGGCGCGCCGCGCGCGGCGCGCGCTCTCGGAGTTCCGCGTGCGCGGCGTCGAGACGAACGTCCAGTTCCTCGAGAACCTGCTGCGCCACCCGAGCTTCCTGGCAGGCGAGTGCACGACGCACTTCATCGACGAGACGCCCGAGCTGCTCGCGACCCGCGAGCGCGGCGACGGCGGCGACGAGCTCGTCCGCTACCTCGCCGACGTCACCGTGAACGGGCGCCCCGGCGTCGATCGGCGAGCCCGCCCGTCGCGCTCGCACGAGCCGTTCGTGCCCGGCTGGGACGCGAGCGTCCCGCCGCCTCCGGGAACGCGCCAGATCCTCGAAGAGCGCGGCGCGGAGGGCTTCGTCGCGTGGATGGCGGCCGAACGGCGGCTGCTCGTCACGGACACCACGTTCCGCGATGCGCACCAGTCGCTCCTCGCGACGCGCATGCGCACGCACGACATGCTCGCCGTGGCGCCGGCGCTCGCGCGCTCGGCCTCCGGGCTCTTCTCGCTCGAGATGTGGGGTGGCGCCACGTTCGACGTCGCGATGCGCTTCCTCGACGAGGATCCGTGGGAACGGCTCGACCGGCTGCGCGAGGCCATCCCCAACATCCTGTTCCAGATGCTGCTGCGCGGCGCGAACGCGGTCGGCTACACGACCTATCCCGACGCCGTGGTCCGCCGGTTCGTCCGCGAGGCGGCGGCGCGCGGCATCGACCTCTTCCGGATCTTCGACTCCCTCAACTGGACCGAGCAGATGCAGGTCGCGATCGACGCCGTGCGCGAGAGCGGGAAGATCGCCGAGGCGGCGATCTGCTACACGGGCGACATCCTCGACCCTTCGCGCGAGCGCTATGCGCTCGACTACTACGTGAAGCTCGCGAAGGATCTCGTCGACCGCGGCGCGCACGTGATCGCGATCAAGGACATGGCGGGGCTGCTCAAGCCCTACGCGGCAGGGCGGCTCGTGCGGGCGCTGAAGGACGAGGTCGGCGTCCCCATCCATCTCCACTCGCACGACACGGCGGGCGTGCAGGCGGCGGCCTATCTGCAGGCCGCCGAGGCGGGCGTCGATGCGGTCGACTGCGCGTTCGGTCCGCTCTCGGGCTCGACGTCGCAGCCCAACCTGCAGAGCGTCGTGGCGATGATGGAGGCGAACGACGAGCGTCGCACCGGCCTCCCGCTCCACGATCTGCTCGCGTTCGACGCGTACTGGGAGGCGACGCGCGAGCTCTACGCCGCGTTCGATCGCGCGCCGCGCACGGGCAGCGCCGAGGTGTACGAGCACGAGATCCCCGGCGGCCAGTACACGAACCTGCGCGCGCAGGCGGTCGCGCTCGGTCTCGGCGACCGCTGGCGCGAGGTGACGCGCATGTACGCGCGCGTCAACGACATGTTCGGCGACATCGTGAAGGTGACGCCGTCGTCGAAGGTCGTCGGCGATCTCGCGCTGTACATGCTGTCGAACGATCTCGAGCCCGAGGCGGTGCTCGAGCGCGGGAGCGACATCTCGTTCCCCGAGAGCGTGATCGGGTTCTTCGAGGGCCGCATCGGCCAGCCCGCGTACGGATTCCCGGAGCGCCTGCAGCAGCTCGTGCTCAAGGGGCGCGCTCCGATCACGGGTCGGCCGGGCGCCGACCTCCCCGACATCGACTGGGACGTCGCGGCGCGCGAGGCGGGCGAGCTGCTCGGGCGCGACCCGTCCGCTTCCGACGTGCTCTCGTACGTGCTCTACCCGCGCGTCTTCCGCGACTTCGCGAAGGCGCGATCGAACGAGGGCGACGTGTCGGCGCTGCCGACGCGCGCCTTCTTCTTCGGCCTCGAGGCGGGCGAGGAGGTGCACGTCCAGCTCGAGCCGGGCAAGGTGAGCGTGATCCGCCTGATCGGGATCGGCGAGCCCAACGAGGAAGGGCGCATCCCGCTCTTCTTCGAGCTCGATGGTCAGCCGCAGCGCGTCAGCGTCCGCAGCGCGAGCCTCGCGAGCACCGTGCAGGAGCACCGCAAGGCCGACCCCGACGACCCGCGTCACGTCGCGGCGCCGCTCACGGGTCTCGTCGCTTCCTACTCGCACGAGGTCGGTGACCGCGTCGCGGCCGGCGAGCGCCTGTGCGTGATCGAGGCGATGAAGATGGAGACGAACGTCTTCGGAACCATCGACGCGAAGCTCGCCGAGATCGTCGTGCCGGCCGGTGAGCGCGTCGAGGCGGGCGACCTGCTCGCGCTGCTCGAGCCGGCGGGCGACGCGACGGAAGCGGGCGCGGCGAAGAGCTGAGACGCGCCCGCGTTCGAGCGCGTCAGTCGTCCGCGAGGATCGCGACCGCGAGCTGCATCGCCTTCTGGACGTCGCCCTCGATGTCGACGCGCCCGGCGAGGAAGGCGCTCTCGGCATCCGTCTCGCCGGCGCGCAGGGCGGCGAAGACGTCGGCGTCGAGTGCGATGCGGCAGTGCGCTTCGTCCGGCGGCGCACCGCTCCCGAAGTGGGTGCGCAGCGCGAACCCGCCCTCGCCGCGCACCGTGAGCCCGACGCAGCCCTCGACCCGCCGCAGCTCGTCGACGCGACGCTTCGTGAGCCGCAGCTCCCGGCCGAGCCCCGCGACCGCGCCCAGGAAGCCGAGCGCCGAATCGCCCGCCGCGCGCTCGAGGGCGCCGAAGCTGTTCCCCTCGTGCACGATCGTGAGGAAGGGCGGCGCCGCGGGCGCGGCGGTCGCGCGCATGCGCCCCGCCTCGATCGCGAGGAAGTACCGCTCGTCGCCGACGCGCGCCTCGATCGCCGCGTCGACCTCGCGCAGACGCGCCCACAGCGACCCCGGCGCGTCGCCGTGCGCGCGCGCGTCGTCGAGCGCGCGATCGACCTGCGCGGGGAGCCGCTCCGTGTAGAAGGCGCGCGCGTCGCCGCTCACCGCCTCCGCCTCCGCTGATACCGGTCGACGGCCCGCGCGTGGTCCGCATAACGAGCGGAGAACTCGTGCGTTCCGTCGCCGCGCGCGACGAAGTAGAGGAAACGCGAATCGGCCGGCGCGACGACCGCTTCGAGCGCGGCGCGCCCCGGGCTCGCGATCGGCCCCGGCGGCAGCCCGGAGATCCGGTACGTGTTGTACGGGTTGCCCGCGTCCTCGAGGTGCACGCGCCGGAGGTTCCCGTCGAAGTCGGGGATGCCGAAGATCACGGTCGGGTCCGTCTCGAGTCGCATGCCCCGCTTCAGCCGGTTCAGGAAGACCGATGCGATCAGCGGTCGCTCGTCGGCCGCGCCCGTCTCCTTCTCGACGATCGAGGCGAGCGTCACGATTTCGTGGCGCGACAGGGCGAGCCCCTGTGCGCGCGGCGCGATCTCGGCCCAGACGCGGAAGAACTGCGCGACGAGGGCGCGCGCGACGTCCGCGGCCGCGACGCCGCGCGGGAAGCGGTACGTCTCGGGGAACAGGTAGCCCTCGAGGTCGTCCGCCTCGATGCCGAGCTCGCGCGCGAGCGCCGGGTCGCGCGCGGCGCGCTCGAAGTCCGCTGCGCTCGCGAGGCCCGCCCCCTCGACGCGCGCGGCGACGTCGGCGATGCGCAGCCCCTCCGGAATCGACACGGGATGGGTGCGGACGCGGCCGCTCGTGAGCTGCGCCAGCACCTCGCCTGCGCTCCACGCGGGCGAGACGTCGAACTCGCCGGCGCGGAGCCGTCCGTCGAGCTCCCGCCACTGCGCGAGCGCGACGAACGCGCGCGCGTCGCGCACGAGGCCCTCGCGCTCGAGCGCGGCTGCGATCTGCGACAGCGTCGCGCCGGTCGCGACCTCGAAGGCGCGCGGCTCGCCGCTCGGATCGACGGGCTCGAGCCGGCGCGCCGCGGCGATCGCCGCCGCGAGCGCCGCGGCCGCGGCGAGCGCGGCGACCGCACCGATCGCCATCGGCCATCGCCGGCGCATCGCACCCTCGCTCATCGGGTCGCGCCCCCGCGCTCGGCCTCGATCCGCAGGCGGTCCAGGAAGGTGCGCAGCAGCAGTGAAGCCGCGACGGCGTCGACGTGTTGGCGTCGCCGCCGACCCTTCTTGCCGACCTGGCCCATCTCGCGGAGCGAGCGCTCGGCCTCGACCGTCGTCCAGCGCTCGTCGACGAGGTCGACGGGCAGCGCCGTCGCGCTCGCGAGCGCCGCCGCGAACCGCTCTGCCTCCTTGGCCTCGGGGCCGCGGCGGCCGGTCATGTGGATCGGGAGCCCGACGACGATGTGCGCGACGCCGTGCTCGCGCACGAGCTCGCCGATGGCGGCCAGGTCACGAGCGTCGCCGCGGCGCTCGAGCACACCGTGGGGCTGGGCGAACGTGGCGTCGGGGTCGGAGAGCGCGAGCCCGATGCGGCGGATGCCGAGGTCGATGCCGAGGACGCGCATGGCGGGGCAGGGTAGCGGCCGGGCGACGCGGTCGAGCACGCGGCCGCGGCGAGGGGCGCGGCGGCGGGATGCGCCGCATCGGCGAGCGCGGGCACGGCGGCGCGACGCCTTCGGCGGCTAGCTCGGGGACGCCGAGTCGACGGGGCTGCGGCGGGCGAGCACCTGGCCCGCGCGCTCCGCGACCTTGGGATCGCGCGCGGCGCGAAGCTCGCGCAGCGCACGCTCCGCAGCCGCGCCTTCGATCGACTCGAGCGCGCTCACCGCGGCGAGCTTGGTCTCGATGCGCGGCCCGCGCTTGTGCCAGGGGCCGGGCGTGGCGACGGCCGCGAGCGCCGGCACCGCGCGGGGGTCGGCGATGTCGGCGAGCGCGCGGATCGCCTCGCGCGCGAGCGAGTCCTCCTTGCGCTTCACCCACCGCTCGAGCGCATCGACGAGCGGTCGCACGGCACGGCGGTGTCCGAGCAGCCCGAGGCAGTGCGCGGAGAGCCGCGCGACCTCGGCGTCGCGGCTCGTCATCGCGTCGACGAAGGCCTGGTGCGATGCGCTCCCGATCGTGACGAGCGCCTTCGCGGCGTCCTTGCGGAGCGCCGGGTCGCCCTCGTGCAGGCACACGACGAGGCTCGGCACGAGCTTCGGGTTCTGGAGCTCGCCGGCGAGCTGCACGGCGATGCGCGCGGCGGCGCCGCGCGCGCGCGCGATCTCGTCGACGAGGGGCGACACGGAGCGCTCGCCGAGCGCGATCACGACCGCGGAGAGCTGCGCGAGGCGGTTCGGGTCGCGCGCGTTGCGCAGGCGCTGGAGGATCGGCGGCACGGCGGCCTCGCCGACCTGCAGCAGCACCTGCGCGGCGCGCACGCCGATCGCGGGCGCGTCGCTGCAGGAGCGCTCGATGATGAAGCCGAGGAGCGGGCCGTCGCAGAGCTCGCGCAGCGCGGACTGCGCCGTCGCGCGGATCTCCTCGCCGTCGGCCTGTGCGCCGCCCGTCGCGTGGCGAGCGAGCACGAGCGCCGCGCGGTACGCCTCGAGCTCGCGCGACGCCGCGCACAGCTCGCTCGCGAGTCGGATCGCGTTGGCGGCGTGATCGGAGTAGGCGTCGAGGTCGGCGGCGCGGGCGAGCAGGCGCAGCACCGCGACGAGCGCGTCCGCCGCCGGATCGCCGGGGGCGTTGATCGGGTCGTCGTCGATGCGCTTCGGCGGCTCGGCCGCGCGCGCGGGCGCCGCCTCGGCGGTGGGGCCGTGAGGCGGGTGTGCCGCGGCGAGGTCCAGCATCGGCGCCGTCGCTTCCTGGCCGAGGTCCGGCAGCACCGTGATGCCCATGCCGTTCCACGCCTCGAACGCGTGCGCGGCGTCGAGCCCGACGGCGTCCGACGTGTTCGAGACCTCGCGCGCGAGCACGACCGCGAGGCCTTCGACGGCGTCGATCGCGAGCTCGGGGTTGAGGAAGAGGCCGGCGATGCCGTGCCGGCGCATCGCGTCGGCGAGCTTCGCGACGGGCGGCGCGTCGAGCACGCCCTCGATGCCGTCGACGCGGAAGCCGTCGGGCTCGACGCAGATGCCGAGCGCGCCCGTCCTCGCGAGCTCGCCGGCCCACGCCGCGTGCGTGCGCTCGAGCAGCTGCGTGCGCGCCGGATCGTCCGGCGCGTAGAAGCCGACGGCGCGCACGAGTCGCCCGAGCTCGAGCAGGCAGCTCGTCAGGCCCGCTGCGTGCGCGGGGGAGTCGCTCGATCCCATCTGGATTCCCCGCGCGAGGTGCGTGTGAGGAGCGCGCCGGGGGCCGTGTGCCCCGGGCGCGCGAAGCCGCGTGCGCCCGGCTCTTCGACCGCCAGCTGCGCACTCTTGACGGGTACTTGCGCGCGAGCCGCGCATCGATGCGGCCGGGCGCCGGTCTCGGGGCGCGAGCTCCGAGAGCGAGGGCGACCCGAACGCCGGCGCGCGTTTTCTTCGTTTTTTCTTCGCCTGCGCATTGCCGCCCCGTGAGGCGTGCCATAGCCTCCGCGCATCGCGTCGCCTCCCCCGACGGCGTGGGTCCCCGCAGCAGAGAGCGCATTCCTCCAGCGCGCAGTTCGCACCTCCCCAGCGCACTTCAGGGCTGGGGTGCTTCGCGTGTGCGGCCCGGCATCGCCGCGCATGCCGTTGCCGCCGGCGCGGCCCTTCGCGGGTAGCCGCGTGGACGTCTCCGGGGAGCCCAGTCGATTCGCACGGAAACCGGTCACGACGATCCCGAGACGCAGGCGGCGCGCGCCGGAAGTGTCCGCTTGGGGCAGGATCGGCCCATCCTCGAAGCCGAGATGGGAACGGAGGTCGCGGAAGGGCGGGGCGGGTCCGCGCTCGCGACGTCGCCCGCCGTGTGGATCGCGACGGTTGCGGGCGTCGGCTTCGCGCCGCTCGCGCCCGGCACGGCCGGCTCGGCCGTCGCCGTCGTCCTCTTCGCCGCGACGGCCCGGCTCGGGCTCACCGCCCACCTCGCGCTGAGCGCGGCGATCGGCATCGCCGGCGTCTGGGCGGCGGGCGCGAGCGAGCGCGCCTTCGGCCGCGCGGACGACGGTCGCATCGTCGTCGACGAGGTCGCCGGACAGCTCGTGGCCCTGACGCCGCTCGTCCTGGCACCGCTCGCGTGGGTGGATGGGCGTTGGCCGGTCGGGCTCGTGACCGCATTCGTCGCGTTCCGGGTGTTCGATATCGCCAAGCCCGGCCCCGTGCGCTGGGCCGAGCGGCGCTTCGCGGGAGGTCTCGGGGTGATGGCGGACGACATCGTGGCCGGCGCGCTCGCAGCACTCGCCGTGGCGGCGACGGGGCTCGCACTCGAGCTCGTGTTCGCCGTGCCGGCGGGGGGTGTGGTCGCGGGCGGGGGGCTGCAGTGAAGGCCGAGGTGCTCACGATCGGCGACGAGCTCCTGCGCGGCGAGATCGTCGACTCGAACAAGTCGTTCCTGTCGGATCGCCTGCTCGCGCTCGACATCCAGACGCACTTCCACAGCTCGGTTCGCGACGACCGCGACGACATGCGCGACGCGTTCCGGCGCGCGATCGGGCGGGCGGACGTCGTGCTCGTGTCGGGCGGCCTCGGGCCGACGCGGGACGATCTCACCACCGAGGTGCTCGCGGAGACGCTCGGCCTCGATCTCGTGCGCGACGACGCGTCGCTCGAGGCGATCCGCGCCTTCTTCGCGAACGTCGGCCGCGAGATGGCGCGCAACAACGAGAAGCAGGCCTGGTTCCCGCGCGGCGCCGACGTGCTGGCGAACCCGATCGGCACCGCGCCGGGCTTCATGGTCGCGGCCGAGGGCGCGCTCGTCTTCTGCATGCCGGGCGTTCCGCGCGAGCTCCACCGCATGATGGACGAGCAGGTGCTGCCGCGGATCGCGGCGCGCCGCAGCGCCGTCGCGGGCGGGCCGTCGATCGTCGTGCGGGCGGCGCTGCTTCGCACGTTCGGCATCGGCGAGTCGTCCCTCGACGCCGAGCTCGCGGACATCGCGAACGAGAGCGACGTCGCGCTCGGCTTCCGCACGGCGTTCCCGGACAACTATCTGCGGCCCCTCGCGCGCGCCGCGACGGTCGCCGAGGCCGAGGAGAAGCTCGCGCATCTGTGCGCGGCGGTCCGCGAGCGGCTCGGTGCGGTCGTCTACGGAGAGGGCGACGACACGCTCGAGGTCGTCGTCGTCCGCGCGCTGCGCGAGCGCGGGCTGACACTCGCGACGGCCGAGAGCTGCACGGGGGGCTCGATCGCCGCGAAGCTGACCGACGTCCCGGGCAGCTCGGCCTGCTTCCGCGGCGGCGTCGTCGCCTACGCGAACGACGCGAAGGTGGCGTTGCTCGGCGTCGATGCGGGCGTGCTCGCGGAGCACGGTGCCGTGTCCGAGCCGGTCGCGCGCGCAATGGCGGAGGGCGCGCGCGCGCGCTTCGGCGCCGATCTCGCACTGGCCACGACGGGCATCTCGGGGCCCGACGGCGGGACGGAGGAGAAGCCCGTCGGCCTCGTCTACATCGCGCTCGCGAGCGAGCGCGGCACGCACTGCGACCGGTTCGTCTTCCCGCTCGACCGCGCGCGCCACCGCCAGCTCACGACGCACACCGCACTCGACTGGGTGCGGCGCTCGCTGCTCGGGGCCGACCTCGTCGGTCCGACGCTGATGCGCCGCGCGGGCGGGGCGAGCGCGCCGTCGGCCGCCGCAAAGGAGCGGCGCGATGGCTGAGGCGAGCGTGCGCGCCTTCTTCGCCGTGGGCCTCGAAGAGCCGCTGCGCGCGGAGGCGCGCGAGGTCGCGGAGCGGCTGCGCGAGCGCGTCCGCGCCGCGCGGCGGCACACGCCGCGCGCGGTCGAGGCGCGATTCGCGAACGAGGAAGGGTGGCACGTCACGCTGCGCTTCCTCGGCGACCTGGCTCTGCCGCAGGTCGGCGAGCTCGCGGCGCGCGCGCGCGAGGCCGTCGCGGCGATCGCTCCGTTCGAAATCCGCCTCGGTCGAGCCATCACGTTTCCGCCGCGCCGCCCGCGCGTCCTCGCGCTCGACGTCGCGCCGCACGAGCCCCTCGAGACGATGGCGATGGCGCTCGATCGCGCGGCGGTCGAGGGCGGGCTCGCGGGCGAGGCGCGCCCGTTCCGCGCGCACGTGACGCTCGCGCGCAGCCGAGGTGCGGGCTTCCGCGAGCGCGACGCCGAGGGCGTCGCCGCGGCCGGTCGCGCGCGCCAGTGGGTGCGCGACGTCGTGCTCTTCGAGAGCGATCTGCGCCCCGACGGCGCCCGTTACACGCCGCTCGAGCGCGTCGCGCTCGGCGAAGGAGGTCACCCCTGAAGCGCGCTCCCGCCCATCGGGCGGGGGGCGCTCGCAGGACGCCGTCCGCGCGACGGCAGCCCGTCCGAAGGACGGCGAACAGAAAGGATGGAGACGAGCATGGCCAAGCCGAAGACGACCGAGAAGCTCGACAGCCGCGGCAAGGAGACCGATCGCAAGAAGGCGGTCGAGCTCGCGGTCTCGACGATCGAGAAGCAGTTCGGGAAGGGCGCGATCGTCGCGATGGGCGACGATTCGGTGGACCGGGACGTGAAGTCGTTCTCGTCGGGGTCGCCGAGCCTCGACATCGCGCTCGGCATCGGCGGCTATCCGCGCGGCCGCGTGATCGAGATCTACGGGCCCGAGTCGAGCGGCAAGACGACGCTGACGCTGCACGCGGTGGCGCAGGTGCAGCGGCGCGGCGGAGTGGCCGCGTTCATCGACGCCGAGCACGCGCTCGACGTCAACTACGCGCGGCGGCTCGGCGTGAACGTCGACGAGCTGCTCGTGTCGCAGCCCGACACCGGCGAGCAGGCCCTCGAGATCGCCGACGTGCTGCTGCGCTCCGGCGCGATCGACCTCGTGGTCGTCGACTCGGTCGCGGCGCTCGTGCCGCGCGCGGAGATCGAGGGCGAGATGGGCGACTCGCACGTCGGCCTGCACGCGCGGCTCATGAGCCAGGCGCTGCGCAAGCTCACCGGAACGGTCTCGAAGACGGGCTCGACGATCATCTTCATCAACCAGATCCGCATGAAGATCGGCGTGATGTTCGGCAACCCCGAGACGACCACGGGCGGCAACGCGCTCAAGTTCTACTCGTCCGTGCGCATCGACGTGCGCCGCATCGCCGCGATCAAGGACGGCGACAACGTCATCGGCAACCGCACGCGCGTGAAGGTCGTGAAGAACAAGGTGGCGCCGCCGTTCCGGCAGGCCGAGTTCGACATCCTCTACAACGAGGGCATCTCGATGGAGGGCGACCTGCTCGATCTCGCGGTCGAGGAGGGCATCGTCGAGAAGAGCGGAGCCTGGTACTCCTACGCGAACGAACGGATCGGGCAGGGGCGCGAGAACGCGCGCCGCTTCATCAAGGACAACCCGGATGCGCTCGAGGCGATCGCCGACCAGGTGTTCGCGGCGAAGGGCCTGAAGCGGCCCGCGCCGGCCGTGCTCGCCGACGATTCCGCGGCGAGCGCGGTGGTGGACGCCGAGGAGTAGGATCGGCCTTCCGGAGACGGCTCCCGGTGCGCGCGCCGCCGAAGCGCGCGCACCGGGGCGCTTCTTCGCGTCGCCGTTCGCGCGCCCCGCGCGCCGACGGGAGAGGGAGCCCGATGCACCTCGGCTACTTCGGCGTGAACCAGGGGCTCCATTCGAGCCCCGAGGCGGTCGCACGGGTCGCGCGCGCGGCGGAGGAAGCGGGCTACGAGTCCGTCTTCACGGGCGAGCACGTGGTCCTGATGGATCCGCAGGCGCCGCCTTCCCCGCTCCCTCCCGCGGCGCGCTGTCTCGACCAGGCCATCGCGCTGACGTGGGCGGCAGCGCACACGACGCGGCTTCGGCTCGGCACGGGCATCGTGATCCTGCCGCAGCGCAATCCCGTGATCCTCGCGAAGGAGCTGGCCACGCTCGACGTGCTGTCGGGCGGGCGGCTGCTGTTCGGCGTGGGCGTCGGCTACGTCGAGCGCGAGTTCGAGGCCATCGGCGTTCCCTTCGCCGAGCGCGGGCCGCGGACGAGCGAGCACATCGAGGCCATCCGCGCGCTGTGGACGCAGCCGCGTCCGGAGTTCGACGGCGCGTTCACGCGCTTCCGCGGGATCCAGTCGCATCCGCAGCCCGTGCAGCGCCCGCATCCGCCGATCCTCGTCGGCGGGATGTCGCAGGCCGCCTACCGGCGCGCCGTCGCGCATGCGAACGGCTGGTACGGCTTCTACCAGAGCGTCGAGGCGACGGAGGCCGCGCTCCGCGGCCTCGCCGACGCGGCGAAGGAGGTGGAGCGGCCGCGCGGGCTCGGGCCGCTCGAGATCACCGTGACGCCACCGCCCGGTGTGCCGAGTCGCGACGCGTGGCGGCGCTACGAGGATCTGGGCGTCGCCCGCATCGTGCTGCTCCGCGGCTTCGAGGACATGATCGCCGCGCCGGCACCGGGCTCGGCGCAGGAGGACGCGGCGATCGCGTTCCTCGAGGACGGCGCGACCGAGCTGCTTCGCTAGGCGCGGGCGCGCCGCGGCCGCCCGAAGCGCGCCTGCACGCGCGTCCCGGCCTGCCGCCGCGCGCGAGTCCGCGGCCTCGGAGCGCGGGGTGGATCGGAGCGCGAGGAGGAACGGATGAACTGGATGCTCGCGACTGCCGCGCACTCCGTCCGAGCGCGCCCCGAGGACGTGTTCGCCGGGCTGACCGACCACGAGGGGCTGGCGGGCCTGCCCGGCGTATCGTCCGCGCGGCTCGTGCGTCCGGGGTCGCCCGAGCGCAACGGTGTGGGCGCGCTGCGCGAGCTGCGCGTGCACGGCCTGCGCTTCGTGGAGGAGATCGTCGCCTTCGAGCCGCCGAAGCGGCTCGGCTATCTCGTCCGCGAGTGCTCCCTGCCGCTGCGGCACCGCTTCGGCGAGATCCGCCTCGAGCCGGCGGCCGATGGCGGGACGCTCGCGACGTGGGCCTCGGAGCTCGCGGTGCCGGTCGTCGGGCGGCTCGTCGCGCCCCTGCTTCGCCGCGCGCTCGTGCGCGGCTTCGTCGACATGCTCGACGCGATCGACGGGCGGGTCGCCGACCGCCTCGCGAAGGCACAGCCGCCGCGCTCGACGTCGTCGTGAGCGGGGCTACAGGCGCGGCTTCACTCGGAACAGGATCTCGCCGCGATGCGGCCGCTCGAAGACGCAGGCGAGGTTGCGCCTCCGCCAGTCCGAGGCCACCTGCTCGATGAAGCCCTGGATGTTGAGGCCGATCGACGTCGGCATCGGATCGACCTCGGTACAGCGCACGACGAACTGGTCCATCGTGTCGCCCTCGAAGGTGTAGGTGCCGAAGTTGAAGCCGACGCGAGCCATGCGGACGAGCGCGCGTCCGGCGCGCGGTCCGAGCGCGCGCGCGCCCTCGATGAGCCACTGCATCGCGGCCGAGTGCGTGACGGCGCGCGCCGTCTCGCGCCCGAACGCGACGAGGTAGTGGTCGTCGCCGCCCCCGTCCACCTCGCTGACGATGCGGAGGAGGCGGTCCTGCAGCTCGATCGGGTACCAGAGCCCGGCTTCGACGCCGCTGTCCACGAGTCCCACGTGCCTCGGGCCCAGGCGCGACGCGAGCTCGCCGTCGTCGATCGCCCCGCGCTTGCGCATCTCGCAGACGCGGTCGAACGCCGGGCGGACGGCGAGGCCCTTCAGAGCGGGAGTGTGCGTCGCCGGTTGCATGGTCGAGACGATCCCTCGTCGGCTCCGGCCGGGCTTCAGTCGCGCGACGTGAGCGTCTGGCCGTCCGGAAGGAGGTTTGCCGGAGGCATCACGCCGCGAGACGCCTTCTGATGGCGCATGCAGCGCTCGAACTTCGATTCACAGAACTGGATCTGGTAGATGCGCAGGACGTGCTGGCTCTCGAAGAGCGGGAACATCGGGCACCGCGCGATGAACGGGCACCGGGCGCCGGCGGGCGCGATTGCGTCGGACATGGGATCCCTCCGCTCGATGGCGGGCTTCCATCGGCCTCGGCGGGCCGGCGCGCGACCGGGCGAACCCTCGAAATTCGCGGTGCGTTCGGCGGCCGGCGCGGGTCGCCGCGCCCGCGGACGGCCGACTCGACCGGCCGCGCGGCGGCCGGATCGACCCGCGCGGGGTCGACCGCCGCGGACTCGGGAGTCGGCAGGTCGCGGTTCCGGACGCGCGCGAGCGGTCGCCTCCCTCAAGGCTCTCCCCCAGGCGGCCGAAGCGGTGCGGGCTCCGCGCGTGCGCGGGGCCCGCGGGCCCGCTTCGGGCCGCTCGCCGGGAGACCGCGCTCGCCATGCCGATGGAACTCAACGAGATTCTGAAGATCGCGCTGAAGGGCGGGGCCTCGGACATCCACATCAAGTCCGGCCTGCCGCCGATGTTCCGGGTCGACGGCGCGCTCGTCCCGCTCAAGAACGGCGAGCGCCTGATGCCCGATCAGATCGCCCAGATGGCGTTCTCGATCATGAACCCGGTCCAGAAGCAGCGCTTCGACGAGTACCGCGAGGTCGACCTCGCGCACGGCATCCCCGGCCTCGGGCGCTTCCGCGTCAACGTCTTCCAGCAGCGCGGCACGATCGGCATCGTGTTCCGCGTCATTCCCTTCGGCGTCAAGACGATCGAGCAGCTCCACCTCCCGAAGGTCGTCGAGACGATCGCCGAGGAGCACCGCGGCCTCATCCTCGTCACCGGCACCACGGGCTCCGGCAAGTCGACGACGCTCGCGGCGATGCTCGAGTACATCAACTCGCAGCGCACCGCGCACATCATGACGGTCGAGGACCCGATCGAGTTCCTCATCCGCGACCGTCGTTCGATCGTGAACCAGCGCGAGATCGGCGTCGACACGCACACGTTCGCGAACGCGCTGCGCGCAGCACTGCGCCAGGACCCGGACGTCATCCTGGTGGGCGAGATGCGCGACTTCGAGACGATCGAGACGGCGCTCACGGCGGCCGAGACCGGCCACCTGGTGCTCAGCACGCTGCACACGCTCGACGCGACGGAGACGATCAACCGCATCGTCTCCGCGTTCCCGCCCTACCAGCACAAGCAGGTGCGCCTGCAGCTCGCCTCGGTGCTGCGCGCCGTCATCTCGCAGCGCCTCGTGCCGCGCTCCGACGGCAAGGGGCGCGTGCCGGCGCTCGAGGTGATGCGCGTGAACGCGCGCATCCGCGAGTGCATCGGCGACAAGGACCGCACCAAGGAGATCCCGGAGGCGATCGCCAAGGGCTTCACGAACTACGGCATGCAGACGTTCGACCAGTCGCTGATGTCGCACGTGAAGAGCGGGCTGATCACGTACGAGGAGGCGCTGAAGCACGTCTCGAACCCGGACGACTTCGCCCTGCGCTTCCGCGGCATCGCGTCGACGTCCGACTCGCAGTGGGACGACTTCGGCGACTCGCAGGGCCGCGGCGGGCAGGAGGACAAGCCCGAGCCGGCCGCCGCCGACGCGCCGTCCGGCGGCGCCGAGGACGACTTCAGCATCGACCGCTTCTGATCGCGCGCGGCGCGGGCGCCGCGCTCCCCTCCCGTCCCCACCCGCCCGCTCCCCGCACCGCGCGCGTGCGCGGCCCTCCGCTATGTTCCGCCGACTCGCGCCACCGCCGGTCTCCCGGACGCACGCGCACGCCTGCGCGCGCACGCCGGAACGGGCGCGCCGGGCGCCCGCGTCGACGCGCGCGGCGAGCGCGGGACGGCCGAGCCGGGAGCGAGCCCGCGAGCCGGACGAACGGAAGTTTCGAGAGCAGGAGGTCGGTCATGCCGCTCGCGGCGCGCGAGATCCGCGAGGAGTTCCTCTCCTACTTCGAGAGCAAGGGCCACCGGCGCGTGCCGAGCGCCTCGCTCGTTCCCGACTCCGACCCGACGCTCATGTTCGTCAACGCCGGGATGGTGCCGTTCAAGCGGCTCTTCCTCGGCGAGGAGACGCGGCCCTATACGCGCGCGACGTCGTCGCAGAAGTGCATGCGCGTGTCCGGCAAGCACAACGACCTCGAGAACGTCGGTCGCACGCCGCGCCACCACACGTTCTTCGAGATGCTCGGGAACTTCTCCTTCGGCGACTACTTCAAGGAGCAGGCGATCGAGTTCGCGTGGGAGCTGCTGACGCAGCGCATCGGCATTCCGGCGGAGCACATGGTCGTCTCCGTGTTCCGCGAGGACGACGACGCGTTCGCGATCTGGCGCGACCGAATCGGCGTCCCCGAGCCGCGCATCTTCCGGCTCGGCGAGGACGAGAACTTCTGGTCGATGGGCGACACCGGGCCGTGCGGCCCGTGCTCCGAGATCCACTTCGACTTCGGCGCCGTGCGCGGCGAGCCGCTCGCGGGCGACCCGTCCGACGACTCGGGCCGCTTCCTCGAGATCTGGAACCTCGTGTTCATGCAGTTCGACCGCAGCGCGAGCGGCGAGCAGAAGCCACTCCCGAAGCCGTCGATCGACACGGGCGCCGGGCTCGAGCGCCTCGCCCAGGTGCTGCAGCGCGTTCCCACGAACTACGACACGGATCTCTTCACGGGCATCCTCGCGCGCGCGCAGGACGCGTCGGGCGTGGCGCTCGGGACCGACCCCGAGCACGACGTCTCGCTGCGGGTCATCGCCGACCATGCGCGAGCGCTGACCTTCCTGATCGGCGACGGCGTGCTGCCGAGCAACGAGGGCCGCGGCTACGTGCTGCGGCGCATCCTGCGCCGCGCCGCGCGCCACGCGAAGCTGCTCGGTGTCGAGCGCCCGATCGTGCACGACGTCGCCGACGCGGTGATCGACGAGATGTCGGTCGCGTACCCCGAGCTCGCCGAGCGCCGCGCCTACATCCGCGATCGCATCCGCCGCGACGAGGAGCGCTTCCTCGAGACGCTCTCGAAGGGGCTCGCGCTGCTCGAGGACGAGGTCGCCAACCTCGCGGCGAAGGGGGCGCGCGTGCTCCCCGGCGACGTCGTGTTCAAGCTCTACGACACGTTCGGGTTCCCGACCGACCTCACGCAGGACATCCTCGTCGGCCACGGCATGACCGTCGACCAGGCGGGCTACGACGCCGCCATGCACGAGCAGCGCACGCGCGCGCGCGCGGCCTGGAAGGGCAGCGGCGACGCGGCGGTCGAGGAGGTCTACTCGCGCATCGCGGCCGACGTGCAGACCGAGTTCGTGGGCTACGACGGCCTCGCCGCCGAATCGAGCGTCGCCGCGCTGCTGCGCGACGGATCGGTCGTCGACGCCGTGCGCGAGGGCGACCGCGTCGAGGTCGTCGTCCCCGTCACGCCCTTCTATGCGGAGAGCGGCGGCCAGGTCGGCGACCGCGGCACGATCGAGACTGCGAGCGGCGCGCGCGTCGAGGTCGACGACGTGCAGAAGCCCGTCGACGGGCTCTTCGTGCACGCGGGGCGCGTCGCGGCGGGCGAGCTGCGCGAGGGCGAGGCCGTCTCGTTGCGCGTCGATGCGGCGACGCGTCAGGCGACGGTGCGCAACCACAGCGGCACGCACCTGCTGCACGCCGCGCTGCGCAAGGTGCTCGGCCCGCAGGCCATGCAGAAGGGCTCGCTCGTGTCGTCCGAGCGGCTGCGCTTCGACTTCACGCACGACGCGCCGCTCACGCGCGACGAGCTCGTCGCGATCGAGGACCACGTGAACGAATGGGTCGAGCGCAACCAGGTGCGCACGACGCGCGAGATGCCGTACGCGGACGCCGTGGCCGCGGGCGCGATCGCGATCTTCGACGAGAAGTACGGCGACGAGGTGCGCGTCGTGGGCTTCGGCGACGTGTCGACCGAGCTCTGCGGCGGCACGCACGCGAACGCGACGGGAGAGATCGGGCTGCTGCGGATCACGAGCGAGAGTGGCATCGCGGCCGGCGTGCGCCGCATCGAGGCCGTCACCGGCATGGGCGCGCTCGCATGGATCCGCGAGCGCGAGGCCACGCTCGAGCGCGCCGCCGCGCTGCTCAAGATCGCGCCCGGCGAGCTGCCCGAGCGCATCGAGCGCATGCTCGACGACCGCAAGGAGGCGCAGCGCAAGCTCGACCAGCTCGCGGGCGCGCAGCGCGGCGAGGCGGCGGTCGAGCTGCTCGCGGGCGCGGTCGAGCTCGACGGCGGAAGGCTCGTGGCCGCGCGCGTCGACGGCCTCGAGGGCAAGGCGCTCTCGGAGATGATCGACGACCTGCGCGCGCGCATCGGGAGCGGCGTCGTGTGCATCGCGTCCGAGTCGGGCGGCAAGGCGCTCGTCGCGGTCGGCGTGACGAAGGACTGGACGAGCCGCCACAAGGCCGGCGACCTCGTGCGCGAGGCCGCGAAGATCGTGGGCGGCGGCGGCGGCGGCCGGCCCGACTTCGCGCAGGCCGGCGGCAAGGATCCGTCGAAGATCGAGGCCGCGCTCGACGCGATCCGCGAGCGCGTCGGCGCCCGTTGAGGCCCGCGTGAGCGCGCGCTCCGACTACGTCGCGAACCGGTTCTCGGTCGTGCGCCGGCCGACGCGCGTGGTGCGCGTGGGCGCCGTCGGCATCGGCGGCGACGAGCCCCTCCGCATCCAGTCGATGACGACGACCGACACGAAGGACGTCGAGGCCACCGTCGCGCAGACGCAGGCGCTCGCCGCCGCCGGGTGCGAGATCGTCCGCATCACCGCGCCGAGCATCACCGACGCCGAGTGTCTCGCTCCCATCAAGGCGGCGCTGCGCGAGCGCGGCTGCGACGTGCCGCTCGTCGCGGACATCCACTTCACGCCGAACGCGGCGCTCGTCGCCGCCGAGATCGTCGAGAAGGTCCGGATCAATCCGGGCAACTACGCCGATCGCAAGCGCTTCGAGGTGCGCGAGTACAGCGATGCGCAGTACGAGGACGAGCTCGCGCGCGTGGCCGAGCGCTTCCGCCCGCTCGTGCGCCTCTGTCGCGAGCGCGGAGTCGCGATGCGGATCGGCACCAACCACGGCTCGCTCTCCGATCGCATCCTGAACCGCTACGGCGACACGCCGCGCGGCATGGTCGAGAGCGCGCTCGAGTTCCTCGACGTGTGCGAGGAGGAGGCGTACCGCGACGTCGTCTTCAGCATGAAGGCGAGCAACGCGCAGGTCGCGATCCAGGCCTACCGCCTGCTCGCGGCGCGGCTCGCCGAGCGCGCGGAGGGCGGGCCGAGCTACCCGTTCCACGTCGGCGTCACCGAGGCCGGCGACGGCGAGGACGGGCGCACGAAGAGCGCGATCGGCATCGGCGCGCTGCTCGAGGACGGCATCGGCGACACGCTGCGCGTGTCGCTGACCGAGCACCCCGTGAAGGAGATCCCCGTCGCGCGCGCGCGCGCGCGCGACGCGATGGAGCGCTGGGAGCGGGCGGCCGCCCGCGCACCGCGCTCGGTCGCGGTCTCGGGCGACTACTGCCGCGACCCGTACGCGCACGAGCGGCGCGCGACGAAGGCGCTCGACGCGGGCGGTCTGCGCATCGGCGGCGAGGAGCCCGTGCGCGTCGAGGTCGAGCTCGACGGCGCGCTCGCGCGCCCGCGCGAGGCGGCCGCGATCGTCGCGACCGCGCGCGCGGCGCTCGGCGACCTCGCGCTCGAGGGGCTCGTCGCGCGGGCCTCTTCGCGCGAGCAGGCCGAAGCGCTCCCGGCGCTGCGCGCGTCGCTCGCCGAGCTCGGCGCCGAGCTGCCGGTCGCGCTCCGCGTCGGCGACGCCGCGTGGCTCGACGGCCTCGGCGAGCGACCCTCGCGCATCGTCTTCGACGCGAGCGCGCGCGACGCGATGCCCGCGGCGGCGGCGGCGGCGGCCCGCCTCGGCGCCGTCCTCCACTGGCAGCTCGACGGGAGCCGGACGCGCTCCCCGCGCTCGTCGACGCGGCCCTCGAGGCCTCGCGCGAGGCCGGCGTCGCGGACGTCGTCTTCGGCGCGCGGAGCGACGCGGCGACGCACGCCGCGCGCGTCGTGGCCGCGCGGCTCGCCGAGCGCGGCGCCGCGCAGGTGCCCATCGCGCTGCGCGCCTCGCACGCACCGCCGCAGGGCGGCGATGCCGCCGCGCTGCGCGCCGCGATCGACCTGGGCGCGCCGCTGTGCGACGGCATCGGCGACGTCGTCGCGATGGTCGACGTGCGCGACGTCGCGCGCGCGGTCGACGCCGCCTATCGCATCCTCCAGGGCGCGCGGCTGCGGACGACGCGCACCGAGTACATCTCGTGCCCGTCGTGCGGACGCACGCTCTTCGACCTCGAGGAGACGACGGCGCGCGTGAAGGCGAAGACGTCGCACCTGCGCGGCGTGAAGATCGCGGTGATGGGGTGCATCGTG
The DNA here is from genome assembly GCA_041389495.1 of Myxococcota bacterium. NCBI lineage: Bacteria > Pseudomonadati > Myxococcota > Myxococcota bacterium. Next base: position 1,034,926 of record JAWKRT010000001.1, read on the forward strand.
AACGGGCCGGGCGAGATGGCGGACGCCGACTTCGGCTACGTCGGCTCGGGCCCCGGCCGCGTGAACCTCTACGTCGGTCAGGAGCTCGTCGTGCGCAACGTCCCGCAGGACGAGGCGCCCGACCGGCTGCTCGCCGTGATCGACGAGCGCCTCGGCAGCGGCGCGCGCTGACGCGCGCACCGCGCGCCGCTCAGGCGCCGAGCCACCACTGCACGAGCGCGCGGTGCGCGAAGAATCCGCCCGCGATCGCCGCGGCGCCGAGCGCGTAGGTCGTCCAGAAGCCGAGGCCGAGCCGCTCCGAGACGAGGAACGGCACGAAGAAGCACAGGCTCACCGGGATCGCCGCGAAGATGCTGCGCGCGAGCGTCGCGCTCGCGGCCGCGTCGCCGTGCTGCAGGTAGGACATCGGGACGACGATCATCGTCGACAGCGGGAGCGCGACGATGAAGCCGGCGAGCGTGGGCGCGCGGCCCGCGAGCCACGCGGCGAACGCGATCACGGTGGCCGAGACGGCGACGTTGAGGACGAAGGTCATCGTGCGCTCCATCCCCGGAGCCGCGCGCCGCCCGCGGGCGCGCGCGCTCCGATCGTCGCCTAACGACGAGGCTCGGCCGGCGCGCTCGCGACGTTCGGCAGGCCGGGCAGCTGCGGCATCGTTCCGGTCTCGATCGCGAACTGCAGCTCGTCCATCACGGCGACGCTGTAGGCGTTCGCGACCTGCGGATGCTGGGGGCCGAACGCGCGCGTCGCGCCGACGATCAGCAGCGTGCCGATGAGCGCGCCCTCGGCGGCGCCGATCGCGCTGCCTCCGACGCGGTCCGCCATCCCGAGGCCGACGATGCGCGCGCCGCGCCGCAGGTAGCGGCCGAGCGCGCCGATCGCGATGCCGGCGGCGATGCCGCACGCGAGACCGCCGATCCACTTCGCGGGCTGGCCGCCGACCTCGCCGGCCGTCGCCTGCTCGAGCCACAGGCCCGCGGGCTGCGCGCCGTACAGCATGCCGAGCACGACGGCGCCGATCGCCGCCACCGAGAACCCCTCGCGGATCATCCCGACGAAGAAGCCGCGCACGATCGCGAGCGCCATCACGGCGCCCACGACCAGGTCGAGCATCGGAACCTTCATGGCACCCCCCGTGATGCGATGTCGCGGCGCGCGTCAGGCCGACTGGCGAGCGCGCGAGTTCTTCTGCACGAGGCGCACGTACATGCGCGCCTCCTCGTGGCCCGGATCCTCCTGCAGCACGTACGCCCACTGCTCGACGGCCTCCTGCGGCCGGCCGAGCGTGTAGTACGTGAGGCCGAGCTGGACGTAGGCTTCGAGATAGCGGTCGTTGCCGCGCAGCACGCGCTGCAGCTCGAGCACCGCCTTGCTCGGCAGCCCGGCCTCGCGCAGCGCGATCGCGAGCCGGAAGCGGATGTCGTGGAAATCGGGGCAGCGGTCGAGCGCCTTGCGGTAGGCGTCGATCGCCTCGCGGTGCTCGCCGACCTCGGCGTAGGCGTCGCCGACGGCGGCCTGGAGGTTGGCGAGCTTGCCGCGCGTCGTCGCGTCGAGGCTCCCGCCCGCACCGCGCGCGACGAGGGCTGCGCGCTCCGCGTACTCGCGCGCCTGGTCGTAGTTGCCGCGCCGCTCGTGCACCGTGGCGAGGGCGAGCAGCGCCTCGGCGTAGGAGGGGTTGATGCGCACGGCGGCGCGCAGGTCGTCGGCCGCGGCCTCGAGGTCGCCGCGACGGTCGTGCAGCAGCCCCATCATGTAGTGCACGTCCGCGAAGCCTTCGCGCGTGAGGAGCAGCGTCTCGAACGCGCGCAGCGCCGTCTCGTCGTCGCCGTTCTCGAAGCTCTGCCGGCCGAGCGCGTAGGCCGCGCGCTCCTCCGACGTCATGCGAACGTGGTACTGGCTCATGTTCCCCCCCCCCGGTCGGAGCCACCGTTCTTCGCTGCGGACGCGCTCGCGGCGCGCCCGGTCAGTTCGACGCCGAGATCCGCTCCTGGGCGGCGCGCGCGAGTGCGCTGTCGCGGTAGTTCTCGACGATGACGTGATAGAGCCGGAGCGCCTCGTCGTGCAGCTTCATGCGGTCGTAGCAGACGGCGAGCTTGTAGAGCGCCTCGGCGTCGTGGCCGAGCCCCGGATACTCGTCGAGCAGGCTGCGGTAGCGCTCCGCGGCGGCCTGGTGCTCGCCGCGCTGCATGTAGAAGTCGCCGGTCGCGAGCACGCTGCGCGCGAGGCGGCCCCGCAGATCGAGCAGGACGATCTCGCCCTCGCGCGTCTCGGGCGCGTAGGGGTAGTCGCGCATGAGGCGCTCGAGATAGGTCATCGCCTCGCGCGCCGCCGTCTGGTCCCGGTCGATCGTCGCGCGCTGCTCGTAGTGGCACTGCGCGGCGCGCAGGATCGTGTACGGAACCTTCGGGTGCTGCGGGTGGAGGTCGGCGAAGTCGCGGTAGTAGGAGAGCGCCTCTTCGAAGCGGTCGTCCTCGAAGTACGCGTCCGCGATCTTGAGCTCCGCGCGCACCGCGTACTCGCTGTACGGATAGTTGTCGATGATCGACTGGAAGTCCTCGATCGCGCCGGTCGTGTCGACGCGCGGGATCAGCCAGAGGATGCGCGTGCCCGCGAGCTTCTCGGTGCCGCGCTCGTACAGCTCCTCGGCCGACGGGAGGTCGTCGAAGTCGGGCTCGCTCGTCGTCTGGCACGCGGCGAGGGTGACGAGGAGGGCCACGAGCGCGACGATCCGGACGGCCTCGGCGCGGCGACGGGCTCGGCGAGTTCGCAAGTCGGGATACCTCGGGGGTGCGCGGAACCTAGCCCTCTCTTGCAACCATGTCGATTTGCTAGGGTTTCGTCCGACCGCCCGAGCCGGGCGGATCCATCGACGAGACCGAGCGCGACGACGCGCCCGCGCGGGGCGGGCGGCGGTCGGGTGCGGCCCGCGAGCTCGCGAGGTCGAACGCGCCGTCGCGGCGCGAGCAGGAGTGGCTCCATGGACAACGACTCGATCTCCAACCTCAAGTTCGACTCCCGCATGGCGCGCCGGCGCGGCTGGGTGAGCGACGAGGAGCGCGACGCGTACCTCGCCGCGCTGCCCGACACGGCGGAGAAGCTCGAGGTCGTCGCGGACGTCGCGCCGCCGGGCGCGCAGGGCGAGGAGCGCGGCGACGCGTGATCAAGGCGAGCTTCGGTGCGCGGCTCGACGCCTGGATCCACCGGCTCTTCCCGTTCCTCTTCCGACGCTCGCGCCCGATCGATCCCAACCTCCTCACGTGCACCGGTGCGGTCGTCGCGGTCGCGGCGGCGCTGATGCTCGCAGCCGGGCAGCTCCGGCTCGGCGGCGCGCTGATCCTCGCGAGCGGCTTCTTCGACCTCGTCGACGGCGTGGTCGCGCGCCACTACGGCGTGTCGACGGAGTTCGGCTCGTTCCTCGACGCGACGCTCGACCGGCTGGTCGACGTCGTGCTGCTGTGCGGCGTGCTCGCGTGGTACGCGGGCGAGGGCGACCGCGCGACGGCCGCGGTGGCGGCCGTCGCGCTCGCGACGGCGGTGCTCACCTCGTACGCGAAGGCGCGCGCCGAGACGCGCATCCCGGTGCTCGAGGGCGGGCTGCTCGAGCGCGGCGAGCGCATCGGGCTGCTCGCGGCGGGCGCGCTCTTCGACGTGCTCGCGCCCGTGCTCTGGCTGCTCGCCGCGGGCGGCGTCGTCACCGTCGCCCAGCGATTCGCGGTGGCCTACCGTGCGCTCGGTGACCTCGACGCGACGCGGCGCGGTGCCTCTCCGGACGGCCCGCAGCGCGAAGCCCGGTCGGGCGGCGCGTCGGCGCCGGCGAGGTCGTGAGGGCAGCGCGTGACCGACCGGACGAAGCTCCCCGACGTCGACTTCTCGAACTTCGCGCTCTCCCTCGCGGCGACCGCCATGGTGCAGCTCGGCATCGTGCCCGACCCCGAATCGGGCGAGGCGGCCGAGCCCAACGTCCTGCTTGCCCGCCACACGATCGACACGCTCGAGATGCTGCGCGCGAAGACGCGCGGCAACCTCGACGCCGACGAGTCGAAGCTGATCGACAGCCTGCTCTACGAGCTGCGTCTGCGCGTCGTGGAGGTCGAAGGGGCGCGCGGCGGCACCGGGCCGGGCCCGACCGACGGCTGACGCCCGTGCCCGTGCTCGAGCTCGTCGCGCCCGCCAAGGTGAACCTGGGCCTGCGCATCACCGGCCGCCGCCCGGACGGCTACCACACGCTCGACTCGCTGTTCGCGCCGCTCGACCTCGGCGATCGCGTGCGCGTCGAGCTCGGCACCTGCGCGCCCGGCGACGCGAGCGGCTCGCGCATCGCGCTGGCGGTGCGCGGCCTCGGCGCCGACGCGCTGCCCGCCGATGCGAGCAACCTCGCCGCGCGCGCCGCGCACGCCTTCCTGCGCGCGGCGGGCATGCGGGCCGAGCTCGCGATCGACCTCGAGAAGCGCGTTCCTTCGGGCGCGGGCCTCGGCGGTGGGTCGAGCGACGCGGCCGCCGTGCTGCGCGCGCTCGACCGGCTCGTGCCCGGGGCCGTCGCGCCCGCGGCGCTGCCCGACATCGCCCTCTCGCTCGGCGCCGACGTCCCGTTCTTCCTCCGCCCGCAGCCCGCGCGCGTGCGCGGCATCGGCGAGCGGATCGACCCGGCGCGCGGGCTCGGCGGGCTTCCGCTCGCGCTCGCGAATCCCGGGATTTCCCTTTCTACTGCGGACGTCTACGCGGCATGGGACGAGCGCGCGGCCGCGTTGACGCCCCCGGGCCCCCGGCCTACGATGCCGCCGGCTCACGGGCCGGAGATCGCAGCCGAGACGCTCTCGCGGCTGTTCGTCGGGGGCGAGTTCGTCGGAAGCGACGACGACCGGGCCCGCGTGCGGGCCGTGCTCGTCAACGATCTCCTCGCTCCGGCCGCCTCGCTCTGTCCCTCCATCGCGCGCCTGCTCGAGCAGCTCGAGTCGCTCGGGGCGCTCGCCGTCGGGATGTCGGGGAGCGGTGCGACCGTGTTCGGTGTGTTCGAGAGTCGCGGCCGCGCCGAGGCTGCCGTCGCTCGCGGCACGTTCCCGCCGCCGGTGTGGGCGCGCGCGGTGATCACGCTTGCGTCGGCGTAGCCCGTCCTCGAGAAGGTCGGAGATGGGGCGTCGCCAAATGGTAAGGCAGCGGCCTTTGGAGCCGCCACTTGCAGGTTCGAGTCCTGCCGCCCCAACCACCTCGATCCGCGAACGCGTGACACCGACGCGGCGCGCGGCGGGCGCGGGGCGACGAGCGCAGGACGAGCGAGACAAGCACGCGAGGCGAGCGAATGCAGAACATCACGCTGTTCACCGGCAACGCGAACCCGAAGCTCGCGCAGGACATCGCCGCCTATCTCGGCATCCAGCTCGGCAAGGCCGAGGTCGGGACGTTCAGCGACGGCGAGTGCTCGGTCGACGTCCTCGAGAACGTGCGCGGGCGCGACGTGTTCGTGATCCAGCCGACGTGCGCGCCCGCGAACACCCACCTCATGGAGCTGCTCGTGATGACGGACGCGCTGCGCCGCGCCTCGGCGCGCCGCATCACGGCCGTCATCCCGTACTACGGGTACGCGCGCCAGGATCGCAAGGCGCGCCCGCGCGCGCCGATCACCGCGAAGCTCGTCGCCAACCTGATCACGACGTCCGGCTGCGACCGCGCACTCTGCCTCGACCTGCACGCGGGTCAGATCCAGGGCTTCTTCGACATCCCCGTCGACAACCTCTACGCGACGCCCGTGCTGCTGCAGGCCATCCGCGAGAAGGTGCGCGGCGACCTCACGATCATCTCGCCCGACGCCGGCGGCGTCGAGCGCGCGCGCGCCTTCGCGAAGCGCCTCGACGCGACGCTCGCGATCATCGACAAGCGGCGCGAGCGCGCGAACGTGTCCGAGGTGATGCACATCATCGGCGACGTCGCGGGCCGCACGTGCGTGATCGTCGACGACATGGTCGACACCGCGGGCACGCTCACGGAGGCGGCGCGCTGCCTGAAGGAGGAGGGCGCTGCCTCGGTCTCCGCGGCGATCACGCACCCCGTCCTCTCGGGCCCCGCGATCAAGCGCATCAACGAGTCGCCGCTCGAGCTGCTGATCACGACCGACACGATTCCGCTGCGCCCCGACGTCGAGTCCTCGAAGATCCACGTCGTCACGGTCGCGCGTCAGCTCGGCGAAGCGATTCGCCGCATCAACAACGAAGAGAGCGTGAGCTCGCTGTTCGTCTAGGTCCGCGCGTCGCGCGGGCGAGGAGAAGGTCGTGAGTCAGTTGAGCGTCGAGGTCCGCGAGAGCCGGGGCAAGGGCGTCGCCCGCAAGCTGCGCGCGCAGGGCCGCATTCCCGCCGTGATGTACGGCCAGGGCAAGCAGCCCCTGGCGCTCGCGCTCGAGCCCCGCGCGCTCGAGAAGCTGCTCGCGAGCGAGGGCCACAACGCGCTCTTCGACCTCGCGGGCCCCGGCGTCGGCAAGCGCACGGTGCTGGTGAAGGAGCTGCAGCGCGACCCCGTGCGCGGCGACCTCCTTCACGCCGACCTGTTCGAGATCGACGCGAACGAGACGATCGTGGTGTCCGTCGCGCTGCACCTCGTCGGCACGCCGGTGGGCGTCAGCATGGACGGCGGAATCGTCGACCACTCGCTGCGCGAGATCGAGATCGAGTGCCTCCCGCGCGCGATCCCGGAGCGCATCGACGTCGACATCGCGAACATGCAGCTCGGCGACGCGCTGCACGTCTCCGACATCGCGCTGCCCGAGGGCGTCGAGCTCATGACGCACGGCGAGCTCGCGGTCGTCTCCGTGATCGCGGCGAAGGCCGAGGAGGCCGCGCCCGCGGTCGAGGCCGCCCCGACCGAAGAGGCGGCGAAGCCGGCCGGCGACTAACGACGGGGCGCGGGCGCTCGCCGCCCGCCGACGCGACGCGCACCGCCATGCAGCTCCTGGTCGGACTCGGCAACCCCGGCCCGCGCTACGAGGGAACGCGCCACAACGCGGGCTTCGAGGTCGTGCGCGCCGTCGCGGCGCGCGCGGGTGCCGCGTGGCGCGACGATGGGCCGCTCCGTGCACGGTCGGCGGCGCTCCGCGTCGGCGACGACGAAGCCCTCCTGCTGCTTCCCCAGACCTTCATGAACCGTTCGGGCGAGAGCGTCCGCGCCGCGGTCGAGGCGTTGCGTCTCGACCCCGCGCGCGACCTGCTCGTCGTGTTCGACGACCTCGACCTCGGGCTCGGTCGTCTGCGGCTTCGCGCCGCCGGCGGCTGCGGCGGCCACCGCGGAATGGAGAGCATCGCCGACGCGCTCGGCACGACGGCGTTCCCGCGGCTGCGCTTCGGAATTGGCCGCCCACGAGCCGGCGGAGATGTGGTCGAATGGGTGTTGTCGCGCTTCGACGACGCCGAGCGCGCCGCGTTCGGGTCGGCGGTCGAGCGCGCGGCCGACGCGGTGCACGCGGTATGGAGCGACGGCATCGAGCGCGCGATGGAGCGCGTCAATCGCGCGCCGACGGCCGAGCCGGCGCCCGACGGACGCGGCGACGCGCGGGCGTCGGCGGACGCGCGCGGCGGCGAGCGCGAGGGCTGAAAGGACGGTTCGGTACGTGAGTGAGTCGTCCCGCGGCGCGTTCGTCACGTTCCTGCTCGAGTTCTCGATCCCGCTGCTCGCCGGCGTCGTCGTCGCGCTCGCGGCGGCCAACCTCGCGCACGAGACCTACGAGCACCTGCTCCACGCGCCGTGGGGGCCGCTCGCGGTCTTCGGCCACGCGCTCGACCTGCACTTCGTCGCGAACGAGATCTTCATGGTGTTCTTCTTCGGCATCGCCGCGAAGGAGATCACGGAGTCGGTGCTTCCCGGCGGCAGCCTGAACCCGCCGCGCAAGGCCATGAACCCGCTGTTCTCGACGCTCGGCGGCGTGCTCGGGCCGATCGCCGTGTTCTTCGCCGGCCTCTCGGCGTGTCACGCCCTCGACGTCTTCGGCCCGAGCCCCGACTGGCCGCTGCTCTCGCGCGGCTGGGGCATCCCGACCGCCACCGACATCGCGCTCGCGTGGCTGTGCGCGCGGTTCGTGTTCGGTCGCGGCCACCCGGCGATCGACTTCCTGCTGCTGCTCGCGATCGCGGACGACGCGATCGGGCTCGTGATCATCGCCGTCTTCTACGGGAACCCCGCGGAGCCGACGAACCCCGCGTTCCTCGGGCTCGTGCTCGCGGCGATGGCCGTCGCGTTCGGCCTGCGGCGCGCGGGCGTGCGCGCGTGGCTGCCCTACGTCGCGCTCGCGGGGCCGATCGCGTGGAGCGGGCTCCTGCTCGCGCACCTCCATCCCGCACTCGCGCTCTGCTTCGTCGTGCCGTTCATGCCGGCGCCGCGGCGCGACACGGGGCTCTTCCGCGCCGACGACGAGATCGCGCGCATGGGCGAGCCGCTCGCGACCGACCTCCGCATGCGGCGCTCGACGCTCGAGGAGTTCGAGCACGCGTTCAAGCTGCCCGTCGACCTCGGCCTCTTCTTCTTCGCCTTCGCGAACGCGGGCGTCGCGTTCGCCGACATCGGGCCGATGACGTGGCTCGTGCTCGGTGCGCTCGTGGTGGGCAAGCTGGTCGGCATCTCGCTGTTCGGCTCGATCGCGGCGTGGCTCGGCTTCCCGCTCCCGACCGGGATGGCGCGCCGCGACCTCTACATGGCGGGCTTCATCGCGGCGCTCGGCCTGACCGTCGCGCTCTTCGTGGCCACCGCGGCCTTCCGCGACCCGGTGCTCCAGGGCCAGGCGAAGATGGGCGCGCTCTTCTCGGGCGTGGTCGGGCTCGTCGCGGTCGCGCTCGGCCGCGCGCTCGGCATGGGAGGGCGCACGCCCGACTCCTGATCGTCCGGTCTTCATTGATGTGAACGAACCGGACAATTCGCGCATTGACCGGTGACCGAGCCGGACATACCGTCCGGCGATGGCCGAGCCCTCCGCCGAAAGATCCGGACGCGCCGTGCCGCCCGCCTACCGGCGGATCGCGGCCTCGATCCGCGCGCGCATCGAGGCGGGCGAGCTCGCACCGGGCGACCGTCTCGCGCCGATCCGCGCACTCGCGGACGAGCTCGGCGTCCACCGCGACACGGTCTCGCAGGCCTACGAGACGCTGCGCGCCCAGGGGCTCGTCGAGAGCGGCGTCGGGCGCGGCACGTTCGTCGCGCCCTCGCTCGGCGTGCGCGCGGCGCCGACGGCGCCCGCCGCGTCGCTCGCGTTCGCGCCGACCACCGAGGAGCTGCTCGCGTTCGACGCCGGCCGCCCGCGCTTCCCGAGCGTCGCGCTCGGCGGCGCGCCGGATGCGGAGCCGTCGCGCCGCGTCGAGAGCGGCACTGCGCCGCGCGAGATCGTCGCGCTCCACAAGCTCGTTCCCGACCCCGCGCTCTACCCGGCGGCCGCCTTCCGGCGCGCGCTCCACGAGGTGCTCGGCGAGACGGGGCCGGAGCTGCTGCTCTACGGCGGCGCACAGGGACACGTCGGGCTGCGCGAGGCCATCGCGCGCAGGCTCGCCGCCGCCGGCGCACCCGACGCGCGTGCCGACGACGTCGTGCTCTGCCACGGCGCGTCGCAGGGCATCGCGCTCGCGCTGCGCGTGTTCGCGAGTGCGGGCGATGCGGTCGCGGTCGAAGTGCCCACGTACGCGAACGTGCTCGCGACGCTGGTCGCGCTCGGCGTGCGCGCGGAGCCCGTGCCCATGCAGCGCGAGGGGACGGGTGCCGCGCCCGACCTCGACGCGCTCGACCGCGCGCTCGCCCGGCCCGACGTGCGCGCGTTCTACACGATCCCCACGTTCCACAACCCGCTCGGCACGTCGACGGATCTCGCGCACCGCCGCGCGCTCGTCGGGATCGCCGCGCGCCACGGCAAGCCCGTCATCGAGGACGCGTTCGAGATGGACCTCCGCTACGAAGGCGGGCCCGTGCCGTCGCTCGCCGCGGTCGACGACGCGGGGCTCGTCGTGCAGCTCCTGTCGTTCTCGAAGTCGCTCTTCCCGGGCGTGCGCGCCGGCGCGATCGCCGCGCGCGGGCGCGTCGTCGACGCGCTCGTCGCGCTCAAGCACGCGACCGACCTGTCGGACTCGCTGCCGCTCCAGGCCGCGCTCGCGCGCCTGCTCGAGAGCGGCGCCTACGATCGCCACCTCGCGAAGCTGCGCCGCGAGCTGCGCGCGCGGCGCGACGCGATGCTCGCCGCCCTCGAGCGCCACATGCCCGAGGGCACGACGTGGACGCGACCGTCCGGCGGCTACCAGCTCTGGGTCGACCTGCCGCGCGAGCCGCACGCGATCGACGCGCGCGACCTGCTCGCCGACGCGGCGCGCGAGGGCGTGCTGTTCGCGCCGGGCTCCGAGTTCGCGCCCGGGCGCCCGCCGTCGGGCGGGCTGCGCCTCACCGTCGCGCAGGCCGGCCCCGCGGCGATCGAACGCGGCATCGCGGCGCTCGCGCGCGTCGTGCGCGCGCACCAGGGCGAGGATCGCGCGGCCCGCCAGTCGGCGGCCGTACAGCTGTGACGAACCCCATCCCCACGGAGGAAGCGAGATGACGAACGGAAGCGCGAACGGCGCCGGACGCACCGGGGCCGAGGCCTTCGAGCTCAAGGTCGGCCTGGCCGAGATGCTCAAGAACGGCGTGATCATGGACGTGACGACCGCCGACCAGGCGAAGATCGCCGAGGAGGCGGGCGCGTGCGCGGTGATGGCGCTCGAGCGCGTGCCGGCCGACATCCGGCGCGACGGCGGCGTCGCGCGCATGAGCGCGGTCGAGATGATCGCCGAGATCCAGAAGACGGTGTCGATCCCGGTGATGGCGAAGGTGCGCATCGGGCACATCGTCGAGGCGCAGCTGCTCGAGGCGCTCGGCGTCGACTTCATCGACGAGAGCGAGGTGCTGACGCCGGCCGACGACCAGCACCACATCGACAAGCACGCCTTCAAGAGCCCGTTCGTGTGCGGCTGCCGCAACCTCGGCGAAGCGCTGCGCCGCATCGGCGAGGGCGCCGCGATGATGCGCACGAAGGGCGAGGCCGGGAGCGGCAACATCGTCGAGGCCGTGCGCCACCTGCGCACGGTCAACGGCGACATGCGCGCCGTGCAGGCGCTGCGGCCCGAGGAGCTGATGACGAAGGCGAAGGAGCTCGGCGCGCCGTACGACCTCGTGCGCTACGTGCACGCGCACGGCCGGCTGCCGGTGCCGAACTTCGCCGCCGGCGGCGTCGCGACGCCCGCCGACGCCGCGCTCTGCCGCGTGCTCGGTGCCGAGGCCGTGTTCGTCGGCTCGGGCATCTTCAAGAGCGCCGACCCCGCCGCGCGCGCGAAGGCGATCGTGCACGCGTGCACGCACTGGGACGACCCGCGCGAGGTGCTCGAGGCGAGCCGCGGGCTCGGTCGCGCGATGGAAGGCATCGAGATGGAGACGCTCGCCGAGCACGAGCGCCTCGCGAACCGCGGCTGGTAGCGCGCGGGGCGGGAGCGGAACGGGGTCGAGCGGGCAGGGCGGGACGTGAAGCGCGTCGGCATCCTCGCGATCCAGGGCGACGTCGAGGCGCACGCGGCCGCGCTCGCGCGCTGCGGCGCCGAGCCCGTGCGCGTGCTCCACGCGCGCGAGCTCGACGCGCTCGACGGCCTCGTGCTGCCGGGCGGCGAGTCGACGACGATCTCGAAGGGCATCGCGCGCCTCGCGCTCGCCGAGCCGCTGCGCGCCTTCGCGCGCAGCGGCCGTCCCGTGCTCGGCACGTGCGCGGGCGCGATCCTGCTCGCGCGCGGGGTGCGCAACCACCCCGTGCCGACGCTCGGCCTCCTCGACGCCACCGCCGTGCGCAACGCCTACGGCACCCAGGTCGACTCGTTCGCCGCGCCCGCCGACCCCGGCGGCGCGCTCCCCGGGCTGCGCTGCGTGTTCATCCGCGCCCCGCGCCTCGAGCAGCTCGGCCCGGCCGTCGAGACGCTCGTCCGCGTCGACGGCGCGCCCGTCCTCGTGCGCGAAGGCGGCATCCTCGCCGCGACCTTCCACCCCGAGCTCACCGACGACGCGCGCGTGCACGCGCTCGTCGTGGAGGCGGCGGGGGCCTAGGCGCGACGCCGCGCGGGCCCGTCGTCGTCGGCCCGGCCGCGCGGCGGGGCCGACGACGACGGGCCCGCTTGCGCGCGTCGCCGCCCCCGCGCTACACCCCCGCCCTCACAGCCGCCCGCGCGCGCCCGGGGCCGCGGGCTCCATCGACGCTCACTCAGTCCTCGCGCGCCTGCCGCTCGCACCCGCCGCGGCAGGGGGGCCCACATCGGGCCGGACGGCGAGGGCTCGGACCCGAGGGTCCGTCCACGAGGAGGCATTGTGCGGGAATACGAGACCATGTTCGTCGTGCAGCCGGAGATCTCCGACGAGGGATCGGCGGCCATCCTCGCCCGGCTCGACGCCGAGCTCGAGAAGGCGGGCTCCGTGCGCCTGCTCTGCGAGGACTGGGGCAAGCGCAAGCTCGCCTACGAGATCGAGAACTTCCACAAGGGCCACTACCGCATCCTGCGCTTCCTCGACGACGGCCAGGTGATCCCGCCGCTCGAGCGCGCGCTGCGTTTCGAAGAGTCGGTGCTGCGCTTCCTCACGGTGCTCGTGGAGGAGGAGGTCACCGACATCGAGGCGCGGAAGGCGCGCGCCGCGATCGAGGAGCAGGAGCAGGAGAAGCGCGCGGCCGAGCGCGCGGAGCGCGAGGCGGAGGAGGCGCGCAAGCGCGCCGAGCAGGACCGCGCGCGCGAGGACGACGACGACTCGGGCGACGCGGACGACGACGACGACGCGCGCGGCGACGAGGAGGAGTGAGCATGAGCGAATCGAACTCGGGCGACGGGCCGAAGACCACGGTTCCCGGCATCCCTCCGACGGGTGACCTCCGCAAGCCGCGCCCCGGCGGCGACGGTCCGCCGCGCGGCGACCGCGACGGCGGCGGCTACCGCGGCGGTGACCGCGGCGGCGACCGCGAAGGCGGCTTCGGCGGTGGTGGGGGCGGCTACCGCGGCGGCGATCGCGAGGGCGGCTTCGGCGGCGGCGGTGGCGGATTCCGCGGCGGCGACCGCGAGGGCGGCTTCGGCGGTGGCGGCGGTGGCTTCCGCGGCGGCGACCGCGACGGCGGCGGCTTCCGCGGCCGCCGCGACGACCGGCCGCGCCCCCCGCAGACCGTGAAGGCGCGCCTGCGCGCGAAGGCCCGCAAGAAGGCGCGCAAGCAGAAGAAGAAGATGTTCCAGCGCCGGAAGGTCTGCCGCTTCTGCGCGGACAAGAAGCTGGCCATCGACTACAAGGAGCCGAAGACGCTGCGCCTCTTCCTCACGGAGACGGGCAAGCTCATCCCGCGGCGCATCTCGGGCAACTGCGCGAAGCACCAGCGTCCGCTGTCGCTCGCGGTCAAGCGCGCACGGCACGTCGCGCTGCTCCCCTACTCGACGAGCCACATCTAGGAGGGCGTGCCGTGGGCAAGGTGAAGGTGATCCTGCGCGAGGACATGCCGAAGCTCGGCGACGCGGGCGACGTCGTCGAGGTGAAGCCCGGCTACGCGCGCAACTACCTCATTCCGCAGGGCATCGCGCTGCCGGCGACGGCGGCGCGCGTGAACGAGATCGAGCACCACCGGCGCATCATCGCCGAGCGCCAGGCCGCGCTGCTGAAGGACCTGAAGGCGGCGGCCACGAAGATCCGCGCGATGGACCTCTCGTTCGAGGCGCACGCGGGCGACGCCGGCAAGCTCTTCGGGTCGATCACGCCGGCGATGATCGCGGCGCGCATCGCCGAGCAGGGCATCGAGCTCGACCGGCGCAAGATCCAGAGCGAGCCGATCAAGTCCGTCGGCGAGCACGCGATCAAGATCCGGCTGCAGAAGGAGCTCGTCGTCGACGTGAAGATCCAGGTCACGGCGGCGGCCGCGCCCGACGCGGACGCCGACGCGGACGCACTGCTCGCCGAGGAGCCCGAGCCGATCGGCTTCGGCTCGATGGACGAGTACTAGCCGGCGCGCGAACGCCGTTTTCCGGATCGAAGGGGCCCGGGCGTCGCACGCGACACCCGGGCCTCGCTGCTTCGCGCATCGCGCGCGCCGTCGACGCGATCGCACCGACGCTCCGCGTCGCTTCGCGGGTATACTCGCGCGGCTGCGTTCGTCGTCGGTCGTCGCGTCGCCATCGCGGCTCTGATGCTTCGCGAGCCTCCTCGCCGCGCGGTCGCGCTGCGCGAGGGGCGGCGTCGCTCGGGGCGGCGTCGGCTCGGAGTCCGGAGCGCGGCGCGAGCCCGCCGGAGCTCGACGTGGGCCCCGCCGGAGCGCTGCAGGAGGGGAGGGGGATGTCGCTCACCGGCGACGTGATCGGCCGCGGCGGTGCGCCCTTCGCGCGCGACGGCGCCGGGGACCGACGCCGGCGCGGCGAGCGCGCGGGCGCGGCGGGCGACGTCGCGGGTCGCGTCCCGCCGAGCGACGTCGAGGCCGAGAAGGCCGTGCTGTCCGCGATCATGATCGATCCGGACGTCTTCCATCAGGTCTTCGACCAGCTCTCGCCCGACGACTTCTACCACCCGGCCCACCAGGTGCTGTACCGCGCGATGATCACGCTGCGCGATCGCAGCCAGCCGGTCGACATCGTCGTGCTCGCCGACCACCTGCGCGCCGAGGCGCAGCTCGAGGCGGTGGGCGGCGCCGCCGTCCTCGCCGAGATCAGCGACTTCGAGGCGACGCCGGCGAACGCCGGGCACTACGCGGCGATCGTGCGCGACTGCGCGGTCAAGCGGCGCCTCATCCACGTGGCGAGCGAGATCGTCGCGGCGGGCTTCGACGCGACGGAGCCTTCGAGCCAGCTGCTCGACGTCGCGGAGAGCCGCATCTTCGAGCTGTCGCAGACGCACGCGAAGAGCTCGCTCGCGCCGCTCGACGAGAAGCTCGACGACGCGTTCAACCACATCGAGATGCTGATGACGCGGGGCGGCGACCTGACCGGCTGCCCCACCGGCTTCCGCGAGCTCGACAAGATGACGGGCGGCCTGCAGCCCGGCGACCTCGTGATCGTCGCGGCGCGCCCCTCGATGGGCAAGACGGCGCTCACGCTCAACATCGCGCGCAACGCGGCGCTCCTGCACGACAAGCACGTCGCCGTCTTCTCGCTCGAGATGACGACGCGCTCGCTCGTCATGCGGCTGCTCTCGTCCGAGGCCCAGATCGACTTCTCGCTCTTCCACAAGGGCATGATCTCGGTCGACGCGCACAAGCGGCTCGTGGAGGCGGCGGGCAACCTGTCGCGCGCGGGGCTGTGGATCGACGAGACGGCCGGGCCGACCGTGCTCGAGATGCGCGCGAAGTGCCGTCGGCTGCACGCACAGCAGGGGCTCGACCTCGTGATCGTCGACTACCTGCAGCTCGCGCACGGCGACGGGCGCATCGACAGCCGCGAGCAGGAGATCAGCCAGATCAGCCGCGGCCTGAAGGGGCTCGCGAAGGAGCTGAACATCCCGGTCATCGCGCTCTCGCAGCTCAACCGCGGCCCCGAGTCGCGCGGCGCGGAGGACAAGCGCCCGATGCTGTCGGACCTGCGCGAGTCGGGCGCGATCGAGCAGGACGCCGACGTGATCGGCTTCATCTATCGCGACGTCGTCTACAACAAGGCGACGGAGTATCCCGACAAGGCGGAGCTCATCATCGCCAAGCAGCGCAACGGCCCCGTCGGCACCGTGCCGCTCAAGTTCGAGGGGCGTTTCGCGCGCTTCACCGACTGGGAGCAGGACGACTTCGACGAGCCCTACGGCCACAGCACGTTCGGCGGCATGGACGCGGGCTACGGCGGCGCCGGCGACGCGGACGAGCCGTTCTAGTGCGCGCGACGGGAGCGCATCGCTAGGTGCCGAGGCTCGTCCGAGCGCGCGCCGTCGCGCGCGGCGCGCGCATCGGCATCGCCGCGCCGGCGGCGCGCGTCGACCGCGACGCGCTCGAGGCCGGTGAGCAGCTCGTGCGCGAGCTCGGCTACGAGCCCGTGCGGCGCGGCGACCCGACCGCCGCCTGCGGCTACTTCGCGGGCGACGACGCGCGCCGCGCGCGCGAGCTCGCCGACCTGTGGAGCGACCCGGGCATCGCGGCCGTGCTGTGCGCGCGCGGCGGCTACGGCTGCCACCGCTACGCGGATCGCCTCGACGCGGCGCTCGTGCGCGCCGCGCGCAAGCCGCTCGTCGGCTACAGCGACGTCACGACGCTGCTGCTCTGGCAGCGTCGCGCGGCGGGCCTCACGGGCGTGCACGGGCCCATGCTCGAGCGCGCGGGCGACGCCCAGCGCGACGCGCTCGCGCGCGCGTTCGCGCTGCTCGAGGGCGAGGTGCCCGCGCCGATGCAGGGCCGCGGCGTGCGCGGCGCGCGCGTCGAGGGGCGCCTCACCGGCGGCTCGCTCACGCTCGTCGCGGCGAGCCTCGGGACGCCGTGGGAGGTCGACACGCGCGGCGCCATCCTGCTGCTCGAGGACGTGAACGAGGCGCCGTTCCGCATCGACCGCATGCTGCAGTCGCTGCGCGTCGCCGGGAAGCTCGCGGCGTGCGAGGGCATCGCGCTGGGCGCGATGGTAGGCTGCGACGACGCGCGCCATCCCGACTGGACGGTCGAACGCATCGTCGCCGAGTGCGCCGAGGCGCTCGGCCTGCCGCTCGTCACCGGGCTTCCGTTCGGTCACGTCGAGGACAACCGCGCGTGGACGCTCGGCGCGCGCGCCGCGCTCGACCCCGAGCGCGGCACACTCGCGCAGCTCGAATCGGGGGTGAGCCGGAGATCATGACGAGCTCGATCGGCACGACGGACGCGCCGCGATGAAGTGGAGCGTCATCAAGCGCAAGCTCGCCAAGGTCGACCGCCTGCTCGACAAGGCGATCGATGCGGCGGAGATGCCCGGCGCGGTGGTCTACGCGCGCATGCACCGCGACGGCGAGCTGCTCGAGCACGTCTCGGAGCGCGGCTTCGCGGTCGTGCGGCCGGAGCGCATCGCGATGCGGCGCGAGACGGTCTTCGACGTCGCGTCGCTGACGAAGCCCGTCGCGACGGCGACGGCCATCGCGCTGCTCGCGCACGACGGGAAGCTCGGCATCGACGATCCGGTCGCGAGCGTGCTGCCGGTGTTCGCGCAGGCGGACAAGGAGGCGGTGACGTTCCGCCACCTGCTCACGCACTCGGCCGGCCTGCGCCCCTGGCGCCCCTTCCACGAGGAGCTCCGCGCGCGCGAGAAGAAGAGCTTCGATCGGCTCGTGCAGACGCCGGCCGGCCGCGAGTGGATCGTCGACCGCGTGCTGCGCTCGAACCTCGTGCACGCGACCGGCGAGGCCGCCGTGTACGGCGACCTCGACTTCATCGTGCTCGGCGCAGCGGTCGAGGCGGCGAGCGGGCAGCGCCTCGACGCGTTCTGCCGCGAGCGCATCTTCGGCCCGCTCGGGCTCGCGAACACGTTCTTCGTGCCGCTCCCCGAGGACGGCGCGCCGATCGAGGTGCCCGACGCCGAGCGCCGACGCCATGCGGCGACCGAGAACTGCCCGTGGCGCGACCGCATCCTGTGGGGCGAGGTGCACGACCCGAACGCCTCGGCGATGGGAGGCGTGGCCGGCCACGCCGGGCTCTTCTCGACCGCCGACGACCTGATGACCTTCGCACAGGCGTGGCTCGACGTGTGGCACGGCCGCAGCGAGGTGCTCCCGCGCGAGCAGGTGCTCGCGTTCTCCGAGCGGCAGGGCATTCCGGAGGGCTCGGACTGGGCGCTCGGCTGGGACACGCCGACCGCCGGCGCGTCGTCGTCGGGCGCGCACTTCGGCCCGCGCTCGATCGGCCACCTCGGCTTCACCGGCACGTCGCTGTGGATCGACCTCGAGCAGGAGGCGATCGTCGTCCTGCTCACGAACCGCCACCACCTCGTCGAGAAGCGCAGCAAGTTCACGCTCCGCGCCGAGATCCACGACGCGGTGATGGAAGCCTTCCTTGCCGGATAGCCCGAGCGCGCGCGGCCCGCAGCGCATCCACTTCGTCGCGATCGGCGGCACCGGGATGGGCGCGCTCGCCGGTCTGTGCAAGCGGCGCGGCCTCGCGGTCACGGGCTCGGACAAGAAGCTCTATCCGCCCATGAGCACGAAGCTCGAGGAGTGGGGCATCGAGGTCGACGAGGGCTTCGCGGCCCGTCACGTCACGAGCCGCGACCCGGACCTCGTCGTGATCGGCAACGCCGTGCGCAAGGACAACCCGGAGGCGAAGGCGACGATCCGCGCCGGCCTCCCCTACATGTCCTTCCCCGATGCGCTCTTCGCGCTCGCGATGCGCGACAAGCGGCGCATCGTCGTCGCCGGGACCCACGGCAAGACGACGACGACGACGATGATCGCGTCGATGCTCCATCATCTCGGGCGCGACCCGTCGTTCCTGATCGGCGGAATCCCGGTCGAGTTCGGCGACAGCTTCCGCGACGGCGGGGGCGAGGACTTCGTCGTCGAGGGCGACGAGTACGACACCGCGTTCTTCGACAAGACGCCGAAGTTCCTCCACTACGAGCCCGACCTGCTCGTGATCACGTCCGTCGAGTTCGACCACGCCGACATCTACCGCGACCTCGACCACGTGAAGGAGGCGTTCCGCACGCTCGTCGCGCGCATGCCGGCCGACGGCATCGTCTTCGCCGCGACCGACCAGGAGGGCGTCGCCGACGTCGTGCGCGACGCGCCGTGCCGCGTCGTCTCGTACGGCGTCGATCGCGACGGCGCGCCGTCGCAGGCCGAGTACCGCGGCACGTCGGTGACGGTCGGGCCGCACGGCACGGGCTTCCAGCTGACGCTCCCGCGCGAGGACGGCCTCCACGCCTTCGGCGTCGGCATCCGCGCGGCGGGCCACTTCAACGCCGAGAACGCCGTCGCCGCGCTCGCGATCGCCGACGTGCTCGGGCTCCCGATGCTCGAGGCGTCGGCCGCGATGGCGAAGTACCAGGGCGTGAAGCGGCGCATGGAGGTGCGCGGCGTCGCGCGCGGCGTCGTCGTGGTCGACGACTTCGCGCACCACCCGACGGCGGTGACGGTGTCGGTCGCGGCCGCGCGCGAGCGCTTCCGCGCGCGCAAGCTCTTCGCCGTCTTCGAGCCGCGCACGAACACGAGCCGCCGCGCGCTCTTCCAGGACGCCTACGGCCAGGCGTTCGGCCCCGCCGACTGCACCGTCGTGAAGCGCGTCGACACGGGCGACCCGATCTACAGCGCGACCGGCCGCGTCGAGGAGTTCTTCTCGGCCGACATCCTCGTCCAGCGCATCCACTCGAAGGGTCGGGAGGCGATCGCGTTCTCGACGGTGGAGGAGATCGTCGAGTTCCTGGCGCGCGAGGCGCAGGCCGGCGACGTCGTGCTGGTGATGAGCAACGGCAGCTTCGACGGCATCTTCGACAAGCTGTTCGCCGCGCTCGGCGGCCCCGACCCGGGCGGCTATCGCGAGCTCATGCTGCGCGAGGAGCGCGCGCTCGCGCGCCTGAACGCGATCTCGAGCGAGGCCTACGCGCGGCGGCGCGACTTCGGCGAGTGAGCGCGGCGCGCGGGCGGCCCCGCGCTCACGCGTCCATCCAGAAGTCGACGAGCGCGGCCGGGTCGAGCGGCACCGTCCACACCTCGGCCGCGCGACCGTTCGCGACGCGCGCGAGCAGCAGGTACCCGACGTCGATGCGGCGCGAGCCGCGCTCGAGCTTCGCGCGGAACACGATCGCGACGCGTTCGCCGCTCGCGAGCACGTCGACGAGCGTCGCGTCGAAGCTCGCCGTCATCTCGCCGATGCGGACGAGGTAGCCGACCACCTCGTCGACGCCCTCGTGGTCGCCGCGCCACGGGTTGGCGCCCGTCGCGTGCCACACCACGTCGGGGGCGAGGATCTGCGCGAGCGTCTCGGTGTCGCCGCGCGACACCGCGCTCCAGGCGCGGCGCGCGAGCTCCTCGTTGGCGTTCGTCGTCTCGGACATGGCTCCCGTCGCTCCCCTGCCGCGGCCGCGCGCATCATGCCCGAACCCGTGCGAGGCCGGGGAGCGAAAAGGATGCTAGGGAGGCGCGGCCGGGCGCGGGTGCGACGCCGCGCGCCGCGCTCCGGATGGCGGACGCGCGCCGGCGTCGCCGGAGCGCGGCTCGACGACGGGCGGAGCGCGCGGCGCGGGGCGGAGCGCGCGGCGCGAGCGGAGGAGCGCGATGGATCGGAGCCCGCTCGCGCTCGCCGCGCTCCACTTCGCCTCGCTCTACGAGCTCGACGCGCGCGGGCGCATCGCGGCCCTCGCCCCGCCGGCAGAGGGCGCCGCCCCGCGCCTCCACGTCGTGCGCACCGCGCTCGGCACCGTCTGGCGCATGCGCTGCGACCTCCCGCCGGCGCTCGTGCGTCGTCTCTCCGCGCTCGCGGGTCGCGAGGGCCCCTGGCGCGCGGACGCGCCGCTCGAGCGCGCCGAGTTCCTGCGGCGCGCGCTCGCCGACGCGGCACCGGTCGCCGTCCGCGCCGCGGGAATCGCCTTCGCGGGTGCCGACGCCTCGATGCTAGGCGCGCCGTCCGTCGCGGCGGACGTCCGGCCGCTCGCGCCCGGCGACGCGGCGCGCGCACACGGTGGCCTCGGCGACGAGGCGGCGCACTGCGCGCCGGAGCGCGCGCCCGTCGGCGCCTTCGTCGACGGCGCGCTCGTCGCGGTGTGCCGCTGTGCGTCGCGGAGCGCGCGCGAGCCCGCGCAGGCGCGCGTCGCGACTGCCGAGCCGTTCCGCGGGCGCGGGCTCGGCGCAGCCGTCCTCGCGGGCTGGGCGCGCGCCGTGCTCGCCGCGGGCGGCGTACCGCTCCTGCGCGCGGGGGCGGACGACCGCGCCGCGCGCGCGCTCGCCCTGCGCGCGCGCTTCGTCGCCTTCGGCGACGAGCACGCCTGGGACTAACGAGCCTCGACCTTCGGAAGCGCGTCGCCGAGCATCGCGTCGAGCGCGTCGCGGACGACGCGCGTCCACACCGCATAGCCCGCCGCCGAGAGGTGGAGGCCGTCGAACCGGAAGAGCGTCCCCGGCGGCGGGCCGTCCTCCTCGCCCGGCGCGCGCAGCGCGAGCATCGGCGTCGCGATGTCGACGTAGGAGAGCGAGGGGTCGGCCGCCGCGAGCGCCGCGATGCGCTCGTTCGCGGCGCGCATCCGCGGCCACAGCTCCCAGCGCAGGCGCGACGGCTTGATCGCGACGAACGCGATCGGCGCGCGGCTCCCGCCGTCGCGCACGAAGGCGACGAGGCGCTCGAAGTCGGCGACCACGCGGTCCGCCGAGGCGCCCGCGCCGATGTCGTTGTCGCCGGCGTACACGACGATCGCGGAGGGGGCATAGGGCGCGACGATGCGCGGCGCGAACGCGACGACGTGGTCCATGTGCGCGCCGCCGAAGCCGCGGTTGAGCACGCGCACGGGCGCCATGTCGCGCTCGAGCGTGTCCCACATGCGGATGCTCGAGCTGCCGACGAAGAGCACGGCCCCGGGCGCGGGCATCGACGCGCGGTCGGCCGCCTCGAAGGCCTCGATCTCGTCCTCCCAGAACGACGCCTCGGCCGCGCGCGCGAAGAAGACGCGCACGGCGACGGCACCGGCCGCGGCGAGCGCGATCGCGACGCCGGCCGCGATCGCGAGCCGCCGCGGCCAGCGGCGCGCGTGCACTCCGGAGCTCGTCGCCATCCGTGGCCTCCCGTCTTCGCGTCTTCGCGTCGTCGCGGTCGCGCCCGCCGCCGCCGCCGCCGCCGCCGCGACGCGCGCGGGCGCGCGCGAGGTCGCCGCGGCGGCGGCGCGCGTTGCTACGCTGGCGCGCCGTGATTCCCCGCGACTCCGCTCGCGCGTCCCGTCCGCCGCCCCCGCACCGGCGCCGGCGGGCGACTCCAGTGCTCGCGCTCGCGCTCCTCGCGATCGCGTCGCCGCGCATCCTACACGCGGCGGGGGCAGATCCGTCGTCGCCGTCCGCCGTCCTGCGCTTCGAGCGCGACGGTGCGCTCGTGCGGGCGCTTCCGCTCGCCGCACTGCGCGCCGCGTGCCCGACCGAGCGCGTCGACGTCGACGACCCCTACTACCACCGCGCGATGTCGTTCTTCGCGCTCCCGTTCCCGTGCGTCTTCGAGGCGGGCTTCGGCGCCCCGCTCGCGTCGTCCGCGCGCGAGGACTTCTCGCTGCGCGCCCTCGACGGCTACGCCCGCCCCGTCGCGGGCGCGCAGCTCGCCGAGCCGGGCGCGTGGCTCGCGTTCGCGGACGCGTCGCTCACGCCGCGCGCCGCGCTCGACGCCGACCCGCCCGCGCTGCGCTTCGCGCCCATCACGCGGCGCGAGCTCGACCCGGCGCCCTTCTACCTCGTGTGGACCGGCGCCGAGCAGAACGACCCGCACCGCCATCCATGGCCGTTCCAGCTCGTCACGATCGACGAGGTGCCGTTCGCGCGCCGCCATCCGCACACCGTGCCGACGGGCGAGCCGCCGGGCTCGCCCGCGCAGCGCGGCTTCTCCCTCTTCCGCAGCCAGTGCATCGCCTGCCACGCGATCAACGGCGAGGGCGGCGCGGTCGGCCCCGACCTCAACGTGCCGCGGAGCATCGTCGAGTACCGGCCCGTCGCGCAGATCCGCGCCTTCATCCGCGATCCGCGCACGTTCCGCTACTCGGCGATGCCCGCGCACCCGGGGCTCACGGACGCGGACCTCGACGCGCTCGTCGCGTACTTCCGGGCGATGAGCGCGCGCAAGCACGACCCGGGCGGCGCGGGGCGCGCCGCTCCGGACGCGGGCGGCGAGTGAGCCGCGTCGCGCGCGTGCGCGCCTAGCGAACCTCGAGACCGACGGCGCGCATGAGGTCGAGCGCGTTGCTGCGCGCGACGACGCCCGGCCGCAGCCGGTAGTCGAACACGAGCCGCCCGTCCTCGAGCCGGTCCTCGAAGTGGACGTTGCGCACGCGCGGCGCGAGCTCGTCCGCGATCGCGGCGAGCGCGAGGTCGTGCGTCGTCACGAACCCGATCGCGCCGCTCTCGAGCAGCGTCGCGACGATCGCGCGCGCGCCGATCGCGCGGTCGTGCGAGTTGGTGCCGTGCAGGGCCTCGTCGATCAGGAACAGCGCGGGGGCGGCGTCGGGGCTTCGCGCGACGTCGACGATCCGGCGCAGGCGTTCGAGCTCCGCGTAGAAGTGCGACGTCCCGGACTGCAGCGAGTCGACCACCCGCAGCGAGGCGGCGAGCGAGAGCGGCGTGAGCGCGAGCGCGCCGGCGCGCACCGGCGCGCCCGCCTGCGCCATCGCCGCCGCGACGCCGACGGCGCGCAGCAGCGTGCTCTTGCCGGACATGTTCGAGCCGCTCACGACGGCGATCGGCTCGTCGCGCGAGAGCCGCACGTCGTTGCGGACGCAGTGCGCGGCGGCGAGCAGCGGGTGGCCGAGGTCGCGCGCGTCGAAGAGCGGCGCTTCGCTCTCGGACGCGAAGCGCGGGAACGGGTCGCGCGGGTGCTCGTAGGCGTAGGTCGCGAGCGAGAGCAGCGCCTCGAGCTCGCCCGTCGCGTCGAGCCACGCGCGCACGCGTCCGCCGCAGCGCGCGCGCCACGCCGCGATCGCGAGCGCGATCTGCGGCCCCCACAGCAGGAGCGCGCCGATCGGCGCGAAGAGCTGGTTGCGCATCGCGTCGCGCAGCGCGACCCAGCGGCGCAGCCGCGCGATCTCGCGCGCGGCCGAGTGCGCGTCGCTCGCGAGCGCGCGGTGGAGCGCGCGCAGCCGCGCGTCCGGGCTCGCCGCGAACGCGGGCTCGCGTTCGAGCAGTGCGACGACGCGCTCGAGCAGGTCGAGCGAGCGCACGGCGCCGTCGAGCCCGGCGACGGCGCGCCGCGCGCGCGCGCGCGACGAGCGCGGCCGCGGCCTCGAGCGCGGCGACGCCGACGAGCGGCAGCGGGCCCGCGCCGAGCGGCCAGGCGACGAGCGCGGCGACGCCGAGCGCCGCGAGCCCGGCGAGCGCGGCGCGCAGGGCGGGGACGGGCACGGGCGCCGCGCGCTCGGCCCACGCGACGAGGCCGCCCGCGTCGAGCCGCGGCCCCACTTCGTCGCCTACGCGCGCGAGCCGCTCGCGCAGGTCGACGGCGTCGCGGAGCGCCGCGACGGCGCCCTGTCGCGCGACGACCTCGTCCGGTCGCGCGGGCGCGCACAGCCAGCGCGCGAGCGTCGCCTCGCCGAGCGGAGTGCGCGCCGCGCACAGGAGCTCGAAGAGCGAGCCCTCGCCGAACAGGTCGAGGTCGTCGGCGAAGAGCGAGTCGCGCGGGCGGACGGCGTCGCCCGCGCTCCCCGTGCCCGCCCAGCGGTCGTCGATGCGCGCGAGTCCGCGCGCATAGTGCGCGGCCGCGCGGCTCGCCGCGTCGCGCGCGCGCAGCGCGCGGTCGTGCGCGACGACGAGCGCGGCGAATGCGACGAGCGGCGCGAGTGCGACCGCGGGCGCGAGCGTGCGCGGCCCGAACGCGAGCCACGCGCCGAGCGCGCCGGCACCGAACGTCGCGAGCCGCGCGTGCGAGAGCCAGCGGCAGCGGCGCGCGAGTGCCTCGGCGCTGCGCGTCCGCGCGCCGAGGCGCGCCGCGTACTCGGCGCGGGGCGCGCTCGACGCGTCCGCGTCGCCGTCGCTGCGGCCGCCGGCGCCGGGCTGCGACGCGGGCCCGGCCTCGCGCGTTCCGGTCACCCGAGGCCCAGCACGCGCGCGCCGCGTCCGATCGGGCGTGCGGCCGCGATCGCGCGCGCGACGAACGCGCGCGCTCCCGCGACCGCGTCGCGCAGCGGCTCGCCGCGCGCGAGGCGCGCGGCGACGGCCGACGACAGCGCGCAGCCCGTTCCGTGGACGGGGCCCGCGTCGATGCGCTCGCCGGGGAGCCACTCGAGTGCGACCGTGCCGTCGTCGCCGCGGACCGCGAGCAGGTCGTCGGGCGCGCCGTCGCGATGGCCTCCCTTCACGAGCACCGCGCGCGCCCCGAGCTCGAGCGCGAAGACGCGCGCCGCCTCCTCGGCGCCCGCGCGCGTCGACGCGTCGCGCCCCGTGAGCGCGCCGGCCTCCGCGACGTTCGGCGTGACGAGCGCCGCGCGCTGCGCGATCTCGCACAAGGTCGCCCATGCGCGGCGCTCGAGCAGCGCCGTGCCGTCGCTCGCCGCGAGCACCGGGTCGAGCACGATGGGGGTGCCGGGCGCGAGCGCGTCGAGTCCGAGCAGCACGCTGCGCGCGACGTCGTCGGTCGCGAGCATTCCGATCTTCACCGCGGCCGGGGCGACGTCGCGCAGCAGCACGCGCAGCTGCTCGAGCACGACGTTCGGGAACGCGGGCAGCGAGCGGTGCACGCGCTGCGTGTCCTGGATCGTGATCGCGGTGACGACGCCCGCGCCGTGCACGCCGTGCGCGCGGAAGACCTGGAGATCGGCCTGCAGTCCCGCGCCGCCGGTCGGGTCCGAGCCCGCGATCGAGAGCGCGGTGGGAGACGTGACGGCCGGATCGGACATCGGCGCCGATGGTAAGATCGGCCCCCGCTCCGTGCATCCGATCCGACGGGCCCGATGGGGCGACGGGCTCGACGCGCGCGCAGCCGAGGAGGCCAGGTGGAACCCGAGGGCGCGGCGAGCTGGCTTCCCGAGGCATGTGCGGCATGTGCGGCGTGCGCGCGACCGCCCGGGCGTGCGCGCGCGCGCGTGCGGCGGCTCGCGGCGGCGGTGCTCGCCGCGCTCGCGAGCGCGACGGCGGGCGCGCTGCCCGGAGCGCGCGCGGCATTCGCGGAGTCGGCGGCCTCGGCGCCCGCCGACGAGACGTGGTATGCGCAGGAGGTCGCGCGCGGCGATCACGCCTTCCTCGTCACGCACTACTGGTCGAAGGGCGACAAGCTGCGCGCGGAGACCGTGCTCGCCGGGCGTCGCATCGTCACGATCGTGAACGGCGCCACCTACTACACGCTCGACCCGACGCGCGGCGTCGGGCTCGCGATCGAGCGCAGCGCGCTCGCGCGCGCCGGCGACGCGCGTCGCGACCGCCCGTTCGCCGACGACTTCCACGCGCTCGTGCGCGCCGGCGGCGAGCTCGTCGGCACCGAGGCGCTCGGCGGCCAGCCCGTCGAGCGCTACCGGCTCACCAACGAGTCGGGGCGCGTCGAGGTGTGGGTGACGCCGGACCGCAAGCTTCCCGTGCGCGTCGCGCGCTTCCGCCACGCGACGGCCTCGACGGACCAGAAGGACTACGTGAACTGGCTGCGCGGCGTGCCGATCGACGACCGCTTCTTCGAGCCGCCCTCGGGCATCGACGTCGAGCGCATCGGCTACGAGGACTACGTGCGCACGTCGGCGACGAAGCCGCTCGGACCGGCGCCGCCGTTCTACGGCTACCTGCTCCACGGCGAGCCCGAGGGCGACGCGGGCGGCTCGGACTGAGGCGCACTGCGCGCGCCCGCGCGCGGATCAGCTCTGGTTCGTCACCCAGACGATGTTCGGGTCGGCGAGCGCGGGCGTCGTCTCCGCCAGCACCGCGAGCTTGCGCGCGACCGTGCCGGCGAGCTCGCGGAACGCCTGCGCGGCGGGCGAGTCGGGCGCGTCGAGCACGATCGGCCGGCCGCGGTCGCCCGTCTCGACGACGCGCGGGTCGATCGGCACCTCGCCGAGGAAGTCGACGCCGAGCTCCCGCGCGATCCGCGCGCCGCCGCCCTGGCCGAAGATGTAGTACCTGCGATCCGCGAGCTCGGGCTCGGGCGGCGTGAAGTACGACATGTTCTCGACGATGCCGAGCACCGGCACGTTCACCTTCTGGAACATCGCGAGGCCCTTGCGCGCGTCGATCAGCGACAGGTCGTTCGCGGTCGTCACGATCACGGCGCCCGAGAGCGGCGCCTGCTGCGTCAGCGTGAGCGCGGCGTCGCCCGTGCCGGGCGGGCAGTCGACGACGAGGTAGTCGAGCTCGCCCCACTCGACGTCGGTGAGGAACTGGCGCACGAGTCCGTGCACCATCGGGCCGCGCCAGATGACGGGCGAGTCGTCCGTCAGGAAGAAGCCCATCGACATGAGCTTCAGGCCGTGCGCCTCGAGCGGGTAGATGCGCTTGTCGACGGCCGTCGGCCGGCCGCGCGCGCCGGTGAGCAGCGGGAGCGAGGGGCCGTACACGTCCGCGTCGAGCACGCCGACCGTCGCGCCCGTCTCGCGCAGCGCGATGGCGAGGTTGATCGCGGTCGTGCTCTTGCCGACGCCGCCCTTGCCCGACGCGACGGCGATCGTGTTGCGCACGCCCGGGAGCGCCTCGGCAGTGGGGCTCGCGGGCGCGGCGCGCCGCGTCTGCGCCGTCATCGTCACGGCGGCCTCGGCGACGCCCGGCAGCGCCTCGACGCGCTCCTTCGCCGCGCGCTCGAACTCGGCCTTCACGGGGCACGCGGGCGTCGTGAGCTCGATCGCGAACGCGACGCGCGCGCCGCCCGCGCCCGCCTCGATGCGGACGTCCTTCACGAACCCGAGGTCGACGATGCTGCGCTGGAAGTCGGGGTCGACGATGGGGCGGAGCGCGTCGAGCACCTGGCTCTCGGTGACGGACATGGGGTCTCCTGGGAAGCGCGGGGGCGGCAGTCTAGCAGCCGCGCTCGCGCGCTCTCGGCGACGGCACCGCGACGCCGCGCGCGCGGGCAGTGGCTACGCTCGCGCGCGCGGCGCGGGCGACGCGCCCCCGCGAAGCCTGGACCACGGAGACGCGAGCGATGACGGATCTCGACGAGGTGCTCGAGCGCTTCCAGATGGGCGGCCTCGAGTACGGCGGCGGCTTCGCGAACCACGGGCCGATGGCGGCGGAGGCGCTCGTCGCGCTCGGCCATCCCGCGCTCCTCACCGGCTGGGTCGACCTCTACGCGCCGCGCCTTCCGCCGTTCTCGCCGGGGCGCGCGATCGCGCCCGCCGAGCGCGCGGCCGCGCGCGGCGACGCGAGCCGCTTCGCGGACTGGGTGGCGACGTACGAGGCGGAGATCGCGCGCGACGGCGTGCGCGCGGTGCTCGCGCGCGAGGTCGCCGCGCTCGCGCCCGGCCTGTTCGCGGGGGCCGCGCACGGACTGCTGCGCGTCGCGCACGCGGCGCGCGCGATCGGCCGCGGGGAGACGTCGGTGCGCGTGCGCGAGGTCGCGTTCGGGCTCGGCTACTGGGCGGGGAGCTACCAGACGCTGCCCGGCGAGCCGGGGGCGCGCCCCGAGCGCGACCCGATCGACGCGCTGCTCACCCTCGAGCCCGTGCCGCCCGCCGCGCGCGCGGGCGGCGCCTTCACCGATGCCGTCCGCGCGCTCGACGCGCACGCGCCCTTCGCGCGCGCGCTCGCGAGCGCCGACCTGCGCGATGCCGGGAGCGACGCCTTCCTGTCCGCGCTCTGTCGCGCGGGGGCGCGCCTCTATCTCGCGAACCCCGAGGCCCGCATCGCCTACGCGCACGCGGTCACCGCGCCGAGCGCGGTGAGGCTCGTCGCGCCGTGGGTCGACGCCGCGACGCGGCGCGCGCTCGGCACCTTCGCCTATCAAGCCGCGATGGCGCTCCACGCCGTGAGCGCCGCGCGCGCCGAGGGCGGGCCGCCGCCGTCGGCCGAGGCCGTCGCGATGGCGGACGACGTGGACGAGATCCGCTATCGCGCGGCGTGCTCGCTCGGCGAGCACGCGATCAAGCTCGCCGAGGCGTGCCTGCGCGAGGACGCGATCGCGCCGGCGCGCGAGCTGCGGCTCGCCGCCGCCGACGCCGCGGCGCACCTGCAGGGCTGAAGCGCCGCGCGACCGCGCTCGCGCGGCACGGCGAGGAGGGGAGGGCGGACGTGGCGGAGTGGCTGGACGGCAACCCGTCGGGCGCGTGGCTCGCGCTCGGCCTGGTCGGCAACGCGGCCTTCGGCGCGCGCTTCCTCGTGCAGTGGATCGCCTCGGAGCGCGCGGGCGAGAGCGTCGTGCCGATGGCGTTCTGGTACCTGAGCATCGCGGGCTCGCTGGTGCTGCTCGTCTACGCGGCGCACCTGCGCGACCCCGTCTTCACGCTCGCCTACCTGCCGAACTCGTTCGTGTACCTGCGCAACGTGGCCCTGCGGCGGCGCGCCCGGCGTCAGGCGGCCGCGCCCGGCGCGCGCGACGTCGCCTCCCGCAGCACCGAGAGGTAGCCGCGCGCGACCAGCGCGTCGTCGAGCACGCCTCGCGACGCGAGCAGCGCGTGCATGCGCGGCAGGTTGTAGTGCGGCACGGTCATGAGCAGATGGTGCTCGAGGTGGTAGTTCACGAAGTTCGGCGCGATCAGCAGCCGCTCCCACCAGCGCGCGATCGTGGTGCGCGTGTTCTGCAGCGGGTTCGCCGGGTCGATCGGCATCGCGTGCTCGGCGATCGCGCGGATGCGCGTCACGAGCGTGTTCGTCGTCAGATAGGCGCCCACCCACAGCAGGTAGAGCCACGCGTGCCCGGCGAGCGCGAGCAGGCCGAGGAGCGTCGCGTTCGCGATCAGCATGCCGCGGAAGCGCTCGTTGCCGAGCCCGCGGCGCAGGCGCGCCGCGAGGCCTCCCTCGGTGCCGAGATCGCGCCGCGCGGCGAAGCGCACGAACTTCGCGCCGGTGCGGCCCGTCAGGTCGCGCACGACCTTGCGCCGGAAGCTCGCGCGCGTGATCGGGAAGGGCGTCGCGAGCCCGATGTCGGGGTCGTCCTCCGTCCAGTTCCGCGCGTGGTGGCGCATGTGGTAGCGGCGGTAGGCGTGGAGGTCGCTCCACACCGGGTAGCAGGCGAGCCAGCTCGCGACGGCGTCGTTCCAGCGCTTGTCCGAGAGGAAGGAGCGGTGCGCGGCCTCGTGCATCACGACGGCGAGCCCGAGCTGGCGCGTCCCGATCACGCACAGCGCGGCGACCACCGTAAGCGGGTTCGGCCACGCGGCGACGACCGCCATCGCGCCGAACACGAGGCCCCAGTTCACCGCGAGCGTGCGCCAGCTGCGCGCGTCGTCCATCTCGACGAGTGCGCGGATCTCGTCGCGCGCGAGCGCGTCGTGCCAGCGGTGGCGCGCCGCGGGCGCGGGCCCGGACGGCGCGGAGTGCGCGGCGGCGGGCCCGTTCGCGAGCGGGGCGGGGGCGGGCGACGCGGTGTCGGCGGCGTTCATGACGGGGCTCCTCCTGCGGTCGAAGGCTCGGCGTTCGCGGCGGCGCGGCCCGCGCGGACCGCGTGCGAGGGTGTGTTCCGCGCGAGCGCCGCGGCCGCGTCGCCGACGCGCACGTCGGCGGGGGCGGCCCGGTGCGCGACGCCGTGCTCGGCGAGGAAGGCCGCCCAGCACGCGCGTCCCGCCGCGTCGTAGTCGCGCGCGGCATCGACGAGCGCGCTGAGCGGTCGCTCGTCGACCAGCTCGGCGGGGAGCAGCGGGTCGAGCACGATGCGGCGGATCGCGCGGCCGCCGAGCGCGAAGCTCTCGACCATCGCGTCGCGCGGCGCGAGCCGGGCGAGCCGCGCGCGGCTCGCGGCGAGGTCGGCGCACAGCGCGTCCGCGCTCGCGGCGAGTGCCTCGGCGCTCCAGAGCGCGCACGCGCGCGCGGCGGTCGCCGCGTCGAGCTCGCCGAGCGTCGCGACGATCGCGCCCGGCGCGAGGCCGAGCGCGGCGAGCTCGTCGCGGAGCGCGGCGACGCTGCCCGCGAGGTTGTCGGGGCGCACGGCGAGGCCGGGCGCGAGGCTGCGGAAGCCGAGCAGCTCGAGCGCGCGCTCGCTGCGCGCCGCGCGGGGCGTTGCCGTCGCGTCGGCCGCGGCGCCGAAGACGCCGACCCAGCGCGGCGCGCCGTTCGCCGCGCGCGCCCACGCGCGCCGCCGCGCGGGCCGCCGCCGCCAGCTCGTCACCTGGCGGTTCACGTCGCTCGCGGCGGGCCCGAGTGCATAGCGACCTCGGCCGTCGCGCACGACCAGCCCCGCGCGATGCAGGCGCGCGAGGCTCACGCGCAGGCTGTTCTCGGCGATGCCGAAGAGCGCGGCGGCGTCGACGAGCGCGCGCACCGGCATCGAGCCGCGCCGCAGCGTCGACAGCAGGTCGAGCACGAGGCTGCGGGGCGTGGGCACGCGCGGCGGTGCGACGGCGTCGGTCATCGGGCCGGATATTACATGCCGATGCGAGATTCGCCGTGGGTGGGTAATGTCCGCGGCCGTGCCCCGTGGGGCGGCCCGCGTTCGCGTGGTAGGCTGCCGCCGATGTCCGACGCCTCGACCCCCGCTCCGGCCGGCGCCGCGCCGGCCGCCCTCGTGGCCCCGAAGTGGAAGGTCTTCCTCGCGGCCTTCGCCGTCGTGCTCGCCGCGGACCAGGCGACCAAGCAGGCCGTGATCGAGCGCTTCGCCTACGGCGAGCGGCTGCGCCTGGTCGACGGCCTCCTCGACCTCACGCACGTCCGCAACCCGGGCGGCGCGTTCAGCTTCCTCGCCCAGCTCCCGCCCGACCTCGAATGGGTGCGCCCGCTCTTCTTCGTCGGGATGGCGGGCCTCGCGATCGCGCTGCTGCTCGGCTTCTTCGCGCGGCTGCCCGCCGAGGCGCGCTTCTCGGCGCTCGCGCTCGGCAGCGTCCTCGGCGGCGCCCTCGGCAACCTGCTCGATCGGCTCCGCCACGGAGAGGTCGTCGACTTCATCGACGTGCACCTGACGGCCGACTACACGTGGCCGACGTTCAACGTCGCCGACTCCGCGATCGTCGTGGGCGTCGTGCTGTTGCTGCTCGAGACGTTCCTCGAGGGCCGCGCGCGCGGCGACGAGGGCGCGAGCGACGCGGTCGACTAACGAGCCAGCTCGGGGCGGTCGGCGAACTGGTCGAGCGCCTCGGGGTTCGCGAGCGCCTCGCGGTTCGCGACGCCGCGGCCCGCGACCACGTCGCGCACGGCGAGCTCGCTGATCTTCCCGCTGCGCGTGCGCGGGATGTCGCGCACCTGCAGGACGACGGCGGGCACGTGGCGCGGGCTCGCCGACGCGCGGATCTCGGCGCGGATGCGCGCGCGCAGCGCGTCGTCGAGCGCGAGCCCCGGCCGCAGCACCACGAACAGCACGACGCGCACGTCGCCGCGCCACGGCTGGCCGATCGCCACGGCCTCGACGACCTCGTCGAGCCGCTCGACCGGCCGGTAGATCTCGGCCGTCCCGATCCGCACGCCGCCGGGGTTCAGCACGGCGTCGGAGCGCCCGTGGATCACGAAGCCGCCGTTCGGCGTGCGCTCGGTGAAGTCGCCGTGGTGCCAGATGCCGGGGAACCGCTCGAAGTAGGCCGCCGCGTAGCGCGCGCCGTCGTCGTCGCCGAGGAAGCCGAGCGGCTGCGACGGGAATGCGCGCGTGCACACGAGCTCGCCGGGCTCTCCGACCGGGGCCGCGCTCCCGTCGGCGCGCAGCACGTCGACGGCCATGCCGAGCGCGGCGACCTGCATCTCGCCGCGGTGGACGGGCGCCGTGGGGTCGCCCGCGAGGAAGCAGCCGAGCAGGTCCGTCCCGCCGGAGATCGGCGCGACGTGTGCGTGCGGGGCGACGTGCGCGTGCAGGTAGTCGAACCCCTCCGGCGCGAGCGGCGAGCCCGTCGTCAGCAGCATGCGCACGTGCGAGAGGTCGAAGCGCTCGGATGCGGCGAGCTTCCACTTCGCGCACGCGTCGACGAACTTCGCGGAGAGGCCGAGCACGTCGATGCGCTCGCGCTCGGCGAGCTCGAACAGCACCTCGGGGCCGGGGTGCATCGGCGACCCGTCGTACAGCGCGACCTCCGCGCCGGACGCGAGCGCGCCGACCAGCCAGTTCCACATCATCCAGCCGCACGTCGTGAAGTAGAAGATGCGCTCGCCCGGGCGCAGGTCGCAGTGGAGGCGGTGCTCCTTCACGTGCTGCAGCAGCGCGCCGCCGGCGCGGTGGACGATGCACTTGGGCTCGCCCGTCGTGCCCGACGAGAACATCACGTAGAGCGGGTGATCGAACGGGAGTCGTTCGTACCGCGGCGCGTCGCCGGCCTCGGCCGCGCCGCTCGCCAGCGCGTCCGCAAAGCGCTGCGCACCGGGGATCGCGCGCAGCGCGGCGTCCGACGGGTCGCCGAGGCAGGGAACGACGATCGTGCGCTCGACGGACGGCAGTGCGCGCAGGAGCGCGGGCAGGCGTGCGAGCCCGTCGAACGTCTTGCCCGCATAGCGGTAGCCGTCCGCGCAGAAGAGCCAGCGCGGCGCGACCTGGCCGAAGCGGTCGAGCACGCCCGCGTCGCCGAAGTCGGGCGAGCACGAGCTGAACACGGCGCCGAGGCTCGCGGTCGCGAGCATCGCGGTGACCGTCTCGGGCACGTTCGGCAGGAGCGCCGCGACGCGATCGCCCGCCCCGATGCCGGCCGCGCGCATCGCGCCCGCGAGCGCGGCCACCTCGCGCCGCAGCGCGCCGCGCGAGATCGCGCGCGCGCCGCCGTCCTCGCCGCGGAAGCGGAGCGCAGTCGCGTCGCCGTCGCCGCGCAGCAGGTTCTCGGCGAAGTTGAGCCGCGCGGCGGGGAAGAAGCGCGCGTCGCGCATCGCGCCGTCGTCGACGAGGGCGGGCCCGTCGCCGCGCTCGCCGACGACGTCGGCGAGCTCCCAGACGAGCTCCCAGAAGGCACCGCGGTCGCGCACCGACCACGCGTGCAGCGCGGCGTAGTCGGGGAGGCGCTCGCCGCTCGCGCGCTCGGCGCGGGCGCGGAAGGCCTCGAGCTGCGCGCGCGCGACGGCGTCGCGCGAAGGCGCCCACATCGGCGCGCCTCCCGCGCCGCTCACGTGAGCGCCCCCGCCACGCAGGCCGTCATGAACGTCGTCAGCGAGCCGCCGACGATCGAGCGCATGCCGAGCGCCGCGACGTCGCCGCGCCGCTGCGGCGCCATCCCGCCGATGCCGCCGAGCAGGATCGCGAGCGAGCCGAAGTTCGCGAAGCCGCAGAGCGCGTAGCTCGCGATGCGGATCGAGCGCGGCGACAGCGAGCCCGCGGCGATCGCCTCGCCGAGGCCTTGATAGGCGAGGAACTCGTTGAGCACCGTCTTCACGCCGAGCAGGCCGCCGACGGCGATCGCGTCGCCCGGCTCGACGCCCATCAGGAGCGCGAAGGGCGCCATCGCGAAGCCGAGCAGGAGCTCGAGGCGGAGCCCCTCGACGCCGACCCAGCCGCCCGCGGTGCCGAGCAGGTCGTTCGCGAGCTCGATGCCCGCGCGAAAGGCGATCAGCATGGCGCCGACGTACGCGGCGAGGCGCATGCCGTTGATCGCGCCCGTCGCCGCCGCGTCGATCGTGTTCACCGCTTCGCGCTCGACGGTGCTGTGCGCGCCGGCCGACGTCGCGGGCGTTCCGGTCTCGGGCTCCATCACCTTCGCGATCACGAGCCCGGCGGGCGCGCTCAGCAGGCTCGCGGTGACGAGATGCCCGGCGAAGTCGCCGCCGCCGAGGATGCCGACGTAGGCGAGCAGCACCGATCCCGCGATCGTCCCCATCCCGACCGTCATCAGCGAGAAGAGCTCGGAGCGCGTCATCGCGTCGAGGTACGGACGAACGACGAGCGCCGACTCGGCCATCCCGATGAACACGTTGGCGACGGCCGAGAGGCTCTCCGCGCCCGACAGATCCATCGTGCGCGAGAGCACCGCCGCGAGCGCGTCGACGACGCGCTGCACGATGCCGAGGTGGTAGAGCACGGAGAACACCGCGCCCATGAAGATGAGGATGGGGAGGACGTTCGCGAGGAAGGAGAAGCCGACCTCCGCGAGCGGGCCGAAGACCATCGCGACGCCGGCGTTCGTGTAGGCGAGGAAGCGAGCGACGCCCGCGTTGATGCCGACGAACATCGCCGAGCCCCACGGCGTGAGCAGCAGCAGCGCGCCGAGTGCGCCCTGCAGCGCGACGCCGCTCGCGACGGTGCGCCACGGAAACCGGCGCCGGTCGCTCGAGAGCAGCCACGCGATGCCGATCATCGCGAAGAACCCCGCGCCCGAGACGGCGCGCAGCCCGAGTTCGCTCACGGAGTCTCCCTTCCGCGCGCCGGCGCGGAGCGCGCGTCGGGGCTCGCTCCGGCGGTCGCATCGCTCTCGAACGCGCGCACGAGCGCGCCGGCCGCGCGCGCGCCGGCCTCCGCGTCGCGCGCCGCGGCGACGGCCGACAGGACGGCGATGCCCGCGGCGCCGGCGGCGCGCGAGCTCGCCGCGTTGCCGGCGCCGATGCCGCCGATCGCGACGACCGGGAGCGGCGCGGCGAGCCGCGCGATCTCGCGCAGCGCGTCGAGACCGCGCGCGGCGTAGCCCGTGTCCTTGGTCGAAGTGTCGAACAGCGGGCCGAATGCGACGTAGTCGACGCCCTCGGCCCGCGCCGCGCGCGCCTGCGCGGGCGAGTGCGTCGAGCGCCCGATCGCGAGGCGCGCGCGCACGTCGCCGGGCAGCGCGCCGGGCGGGACGTCGTCCTGGCCGAGGTGCACGCCGTCGGCGTCCGCGAGGAGCGCGAGATCGACGCGGTCGTTCACGACGAACGCGACACCGCGCGCGCGCGCGAGGGCGCGGATCTCGCGCGCCCACGCGAGCGCCGTCGCGTCCGTCGCGCGCTTCGCGCGCAGCTGCACGACGCGCGCGCCGCCCGCGCACGCGGCGCGCGCCTGTGCCACGGGGTCGAGCGGCCAGCGCGCGTCGTCGTCGGCGAGCACGTGGAGGCCGGCGAACGCGGCGGCATCGCGCACGCGATGCGCTCAGGCCCGGTCGCGCCGCGGGATCGCGACGTCGAGCTCGGAGATCTTCTTGCGCAGCGTGTTGCGGTTGATGCCGAGCAGGCTCGCCGCCTGCAGCTGGTTGCCGCCGGTGTGCTCGAGCACGGCTTCGATCATGGGGCGTTCGACGCGCTCGATCACGGTGCGGTAGATCTCGTCGGCCCGCTCCGACAGCGCGGCGCGCGTCTCGCGCGCCACGAGCGCTGCGAGGCTCGCCTCGGGCGACGTCTGCGCGGGGTCCTCGACGAGGAACGCGAAGTCCTCGCCCGTCAGTACGCTGCCGGGTGCGAGCACGAGTGCCCGGCGGATCGCGTTCTCGAGCTCGCGCACGTTGCCGGGCCACGAATAGCGTTCGAGCGCCTCGATCGCGCCGTCGGCGAGGCCGCGCGCGCCGCCGGCGAGGTCCTGCGCGTAGCGGGCGACGAAGTGCTCGGCGAGCGCGCGCACGTCCTCGCGCCGCTCGCGCAGCGGAGGCAGCTCGATCGGCACGACGCGCAGGCGATAGAGCAGATCCTCGCGGAACCGCCCCTCGCGCACGGCGACGTCGAGCTGGCGGTTCGTCGCCGCGATGATGCGCACGTCGACGATCTCGCTCTTCTGCCCGCCGACGGCGGTGACCTCGCCGTTCTGCAGGACGCGCAGCAGCTTCGCCTGCAGGTCGAGCGTCATGTCGCCGATCTCGTCGAGGAAGAGCGTGCCGCCCGCGGCCTCGCGGAAGCGGCCGGGGCGCGCCTGCACCGCACCGGTGAACGCGCCGCGCTCGTGCCCGAACAGCTCGCTCTCGAGCAGCTCCTTCGGGATGGCCGCCGCGTTCACCGCGACGAACGGCTCCTGCGCGCGCGGGCTCGCGACGTGGATGGCGCGCGCGATCAGCTCCTTGCCGGTCCCGCTCTCGCCGGTGATCAGCACGGGCACGTTGCGGGCGGCGACGCGGCCCACCGTCTTGAACGCCTCGAGCAGGGCAGGGCTGCGGCCGACGAGCCGGTCGCCGCCCGGCGACACCGCGCGCCCGACCTCGCGCCGCAGCGCGCGCACCTCGAGCTCGAGCGCGCGCGTGCGCAGCGCCTTGTCGGTGAGCGCCTGCACCTCCGCCAGACTGAACGGCTTCGTCAGGTAGTCGAGCGCGCCGAGCTTCATCGCCTCGACCGCGTTCTCGAACGTCGACTGCGCGGTGATGATGACGACCGCCGTCTCGCTCGACGCCGTCTTCGCGCGTTCGAGCACTTCGAGGCCCGTCGCCTCGGGCATGCGGATGTCGAGGAAGGCGAGGTCGAAGTCGCCCTCGTCGAGGGCGCGCAGCGCGGCGGCGCCGTCGGCGACCTCGCTCACCCGATGCCCCTGCGACTCGAGCGCTTCGCGCAGCACGAAGCGGATCGATTCCTCGTCGTCCGCGACCAGGATTCGCGCGCGCTGTCGGTCCATCAGCCTCTCCCCTTCGCTTCGACGTTTCGCTGCGGCCCGCCGAGCGGGAGCGCCACGCGCGCGCGCGTGCCCCTTCCCACCTCGCTCGTGACGCGGAGGTCGCCGTCGTGGCGGGCGACCCAGTGGCGCGCCATCGGGAGGCCGAGGCCCGTGCCCTTCGTGCGCGTGGTGAAGAACGGCGTCGTCAGCCGCGCGAGCGTGTCCTCGTCGATGCCCGGCCCGTCGTCGCGCACCTCGATCACGACCGTCGGCACCTGGCGGCCGGCGCGGTTCGTGAGGCGATCGTCGAGCGCGATGCGCGTGGCGACCACGACGCGGCCGTCGCTGCGCCCCTCGAGCGCCTGCACCGCGTTGCGCACGAGGTTGAGGAACACCTGCGTGAGCCGCGACGGGTCGGCGAGCACGTCGGGAATGGACGGGTCGTACTCGCGCTCGAACGAGATGCCGCTCGCGAGCGCGTCCATCGCCTCGAGCTCGATCACGGCGTCGAGGATGCGGTGGATGTTGATGCGCGAGAGCTCGAGCGCGTCGCCGCGCGCGAACACCATCAGCTCGTCGACGAGCGCGGTGATGCGGTCGACTTCGCGCACGATCAGCGCGGAGGTGTCCTTCGCGCGCGGGCTCTCGCTCCACATGCCGAGCAGCTCGGCCGCACCGCGGATTCCGCCGAGCGGGTTCTTGACCTCGTGCGCGATGCCGGCGGCGATGTGCCCGTAGCGCTGGAGCTCGTCGCGCTGCTTCTCCTTCTCGCGCAACGAGCTGCGCAGCGTGTGGTCGCGCAGCTCGATCACGACGCCGTCGCCGGGCTCGTCGATCTCCTCCTCGTCCTCGTACGGGTCGGCCGGGCGCGTCGCCCGCGCGTCGCGCACGCCGAGCTCGATCGGCGAGATCGCGACGTCGACCTCGAGCGCGCGATCGAAGCGGCGCTCGATGCGGACGTCGTCGAGCACGCGGCCGCGCCGCTCCTCGCGCACGCGACGTTCGAGGCCGAGCACGGGATGGGCGGGGCCGAAGTGATCGGCGAGCGGCGTGCCGCGGATCTTCTCGGGCGACGACTCGAGGATGCGGCACGCCTCGGAGTTGACGTGCGCGATCCGCCCGCCGGCGTCGACCACGATCAGCCCGTCGAGGACGGCGTCGAGCACGTTGTGGAGGTCGCGGGGATCCATCTCGGCGGCGTGGCTTCCTTGCCTGTTTTTTGAGCACGCTACCGCCGGCCGCCGCCGTCCGCACCGGTTCGATTCCGTCGCGCAGGCGCGGCGGCGGGGCTCGGGTCGTCGGGTACCGTACGCCGCGATGCGCGAGAGCCTCCTCGTTCCCGACGCCCAGCTCGAGATCCTGCGCCGAACGCCCGTTCTCGATGCCGAGCGCGTCGCCGCGCGCGACGCCCTGGGCCGCGTCCTCGCGGAGCCGGTCGTCTCCACCCGCACGCTGCCGCCGGCGGACTGCTCGGCCATGGACGGCTACGCGCTGCGCGCGGCGGACGTCGCGGGGGCGTCGGCCGAGCGACCCGTCGCGCTCCCCGTCGCGTTCGAGGTCGCGGCCGGACACGGTGCACCGCGCGCGATCGCGCCGGGCGAGGCGGCCCGGATCTTCACGGGCGCGCCGCTCCCGCCCGGCGCGGACACCGTCGTCCGCCAGGAGGACACGGAGGCCGCGGGCGGGCGCGTTCGCGTGCGGATCGCCGCGGAGGCGCGCGACCACGTGCGCGACGCGGGGGAGGACGTGCGCGCGGGCGACGTCGTGCTCGAGGCCGGTCACGTCGTGCGCGCCGCCGAGCTCGGCCTGCTCGCGTCGCTCGGCCGCACGATCGTCGCCGTCCACCAGCGCCCGCGCGTCGCGATCCTGTCCGGCGGCGACGAGCTGGTCGAGCCCGACGAGGACCCGTCGGGCGGACGCATCGTCTCCTCCAACTCCTACACGCTCGCCGCGCACTGCCTCGAGGCCGGTGCGGACCCCGTCTATCTGGGCATCGCCCCCGACACGCCCGAGGCGCTCGAGCGCCTGCTGCGCGCCGGCCTGCGCGCGGACGTGATCGTGACGTCGGCCGGCGTCTCGGTCGGCGACCACGACTACGTGCGGCCCGTGCTCGAGCGGCTCGGCTGCACGCTCCACTTCTGGGGCGTGCGGATGAAGCCCGGCTTTCCGCTCGCGTTCGGCAGCTTCGCCGGCGAACGGGGCCCGCTCGTCTTCGGGCTCCCCGGCAACCCCGTCTCCGCGAGCGTCACGTTCGAGCAGTTCGTGCGGCCGGCGCTGCGCCGCATGACGGGCCACCGCGCGCTCTTCCGAGCGACGATTCGCGCGCGGCTCGACCACGACCTCGAGAAGAAGCCGGGTCGCCTGCACTTCGTGCGCGTGCGCGTCGGGCGCGACGGCGACGAGTGGGTCGCGACGAGCAGCGGCAGCCAGAGCTCGGGCGTGCTGAGCGCGCTCGCGCGCGCGCAGGGCCTGCTCGTGTTCCCGGCCGATGCGAGCTCGCTCCGCGCGGGCGACCACGCCGACGTGCAGCTGCTCGACGACGCGCTGCTCGCGAGCGAGACGTCGGGGCTGTGACGGGCGACGCATCCGGCGCGCGCGGGGACGGTCGCATCGCGAACGTCGCGGGCGCGGTGCTCGTCGGCGGTGCGTCGCGCCGCTTCGGGCGCGACAAGGCGCGGGCCGAGGTGGGCGGCATCGCGATGGCGACGCGCCTCGCGCGCCTGCTCGACGACCTGTTCGAGGAGGTCGTGCTGGTCGGAGGCGACCCGCCCGACGACGCCCCCGGCCGTCGCGTCCCCGACCCGGAGGCGCCGGGCGACGCGCGCTCGGCGCTGCGCGGGATCGTCGGCGCGCTCGAGGCCGCTCGCGCCGAGCGCGTCGTCGTGCTCGCGACCGACCTCCCGCGCATGCGCGTCGAGCTCGTGCTCGCGCTCGCGGCCTGGCCGCCGTGCGATGCCGTCGTCGTGCGCGACGCGCTCGGGCGGCCCGAGCCGCTGTGCGGCGCGTGGGCGCGGGACGCGGTACTCCCCGCCGCCCGCGAGCTGCTCGCGCGCGGCGAGTACCGGCTCACCGCGCTGCTCGGCGCGATCGACGCGCACTATCTCGAGGGCGCGGACCTCGCCGCCGTCGACCCGGACGGCGTCGCGCTCGCGAACGTCAACACCGCCGGAGATCTCGCCGCGCTCGAGGCGCGCGGCGTCGCGCCGCGCCGCAGCGACGGGTGAGGCTCGCGATACCCGACGCGGGAGTGCGAACCGCGGTGGTCGCGGCCGCCCCAGGAGATCGCGCGAACTAACGTCGCGCCGGCGGGCGCTCGCCGAGCAGCGTGGTCGTCCGCACGCCCTTCACCTCGCGCAGTCGCACGACGCGTCCTCCCCAGCCCTCGACGTCCTCGCGCCCGACGATCGCGTCGAGCGTCCAGTCGCCGCCCTTCGCGAGCACGTCGGGGCGCAGCGCGCGAATCGTGCGCAGGGGCGTGTCCGCGCCGAACACGACCACCCAGTCGACGCACGCGAGCGCGGCGAGCACCTCGGCGCGCTGGCGCGCCGGAACGCGCGGGCGCGTCGGGCCCTTGAGCCGCCGCACGCTCGCATCGGAGTTCACGGCGACGACGAGCCGGTCGCCGAGCGAGCGCGCCTGCTCGAGGCTGCGCACGTGTCCGACGTGGAGCCAGTCGAAGCAGCCGTTCGTGAAGACGACGCGCTCGCCGCGGCGCTGCGCGGCCCGCACGGCGCGCTGCGCCGCGGCGAGGGGCAGGACCTTCCGACGCGCGCGCGCGTCGCGTCCCGATGCGCGACTCACGACGCGTCCCCTTCGGCGGCGCGCTTCGGCGAGCGCACCGCCTCGCGGGCGCGATCGGCCGCGCGCGCGCCGCCGGTGAAGAGGCCGCGCAGCGCATCGAACGGCTGGCGGAGCACCTCGGGGAGCGGCATCCCGTCGGCCAGCGACTTGATCGGCATCGCGCGCACGTTCGGCTCTCCCACCGGGCCGCTGACCTCGAAGTAGGCGCCGATCAGGCCGCGATCCGACCCGGGCACCAGCAGGTTGACGAGCGGGATGTCGCCGAGCAGCCGGTCCGCCTGGCGCAGCAGGAAGATGCCGACCGTCGCGTCGATGGGCGAGTCCTCCGCGCGCGCGTCGATCGCGCCGGACGCGAGCACGCGCAGCGGGCCCTCGAGCGCGAAGCGGTCGGTCGAGACGAGACCGCGATCGAGATCGATCGTCGCGGCGATGCGCTCGTAGCGGAGCGCTTCGTTCGCCTTGAACGGACTCCATCCTTCGATGGCGTGCGCGAGCGACGCGAGCAGCGGGACGCTCTGGTGGACCGAGCCGTCGCGCGCGTGGATGTCGACCGTACCGACGAGGTCGTCGAGCAGCGGCGCGTCGCGACGGAGGACGCCGGCGAGATCGGCGGTGACGTCGGCCGTTCCCGTCGCGAAGCCCGACCGGATGCCGAAGGTCTGCGCGACGCGGTCGGCCTCGGCGCCCGTGGCCTCGACGCGCGCCTGCGCGTCGACCGCATCTGCGTCCGCGAGCGAGAAGAGGCCGTGTCCGCGCAGCTCGCCGCCGCCGGCCAGGGCGGCAGCGACGCCGTCGAGTGCGAGGTCCTGGCCGCGGAGCGCGAAGCGGCCCTCGAGCGTGTCGAAGACGAGCGGCCCGGTGTGCACGGCGGTCGTCGCGAAGGTGCCCGATGCCCACGTCGTGTCGTCGGCGTCGCGCGCGATCGCAGCGGGGCTCGCTCGCGGCGCGGCCCGCGCGTCCCCGCCGTCGTCGCGCACCACGAGCTCGATGCGCAGCTCGGGCTCGGGGTCGCGCGCGAGGATGGCCTCGCCGCGCACGGGCGTTCCCGCCCAGCTGCCGCGCGTGATGGCGACGTGCAGGTCGCGCGGCCCGGGATCGATCTCGATCACGGCGTCGCGCAGCGGCCAGCGCAGCGCGGGGTGCTGCAGCTCGGCGAGAGTGACGCGGATGGGAGAGGGCGGGCGCTCGGGGTCGGGCGGCTCGTCGCCGCGCACGACGTCCCACAGCGTGCCGAGGCCGGGCAGAGGACGCGCGCGCCGCGTGAGCTGCTCGTCGGCGGGCGCGGCGGCGAGCAGCGCGCCGATGCCGTCGACGGCGAGGTCGATGCGCGGCATGGCCTCGCCGTTGTAGCGGCCGCGCAGGCCGCGCATCTCGAGCAGCTCGCCGTTCCACGAGAGGTCGGCCGAGACTTCGCTCAGGCGGTCGGTCGGGCTCGTCCCGATCGTCACGTCCTCGATCGACGCGGTCAGACGGACGCCGTCGGGGAGCGATCCGCGTTCCCCCGCCGCCAGCTCGAGCCACGTCGCGAGCGTCTCGCCGCCGCGCAGGCCGACGGTGCCGATGCGCCCGTGCTCGATGCGATCGACGAGGCGCCGGAACGTGACGGCGTCCTCGTCCGGCAGCCCGGCCGCGACGCGCTGCAGCTGGTCGAGTGCGATGCCGCCGATCGTCGCGCGCACGGTGGTTCGCGAGCCGGTGCGAAGCGGGCGCGCGAAGGTCGCCTGCGCGGCGAACTCGATGGCCGGGTCCGAGATCTCGAGCTGCGCGATGCGAAGGCGGCCGGGCTCGAGGTCGAGCTGCGCCTGGAGCACCGCGGTCGGCGACGCGAGGCGCAGGCTCGTGTCGCCGAGCGGGAGGCGACCGTCGACGTCGTCGATCGAGGCGTCGAGCTCGAAGTGCGCCCGATCGAGCTCGGGCGTCGCGATGGCGAGCACGCC
The DNA here is from genome assembly GCA_041389495.1 of Myxococcota bacterium. Lineage (NCBI taxonomy): Bacteria > Pseudomonadati > Myxococcota > Myxococcota bacterium. The sequence goes on from JAWKRT010000001.1 coordinate 1,077,734, forward strand.
CGTGATCCGGCCCGCGAGCGCGGCCCCGTCGCCCGGCGCGACGAGGTAGGGCGCGACGTGCGCGAGGTCGAGTCCGGTCACCGCCAGCGAGAGGCGGAGCTCCTCGTCGTCGCGTGCGCGCGCGCTCACCTCGACGGCGGCCGGACGGCCCTCGCCGCCCACGTACCGGCCGGTGAGCTGCACGTCGACGGAGCGCCCGAGCCACGTCCGGTCGAGCGTGCCGCGGAGGTGCTCCATGCGATGCGCCACGCGCGTTCGCACGCCCGCGCGAGGCCGCTCGTCGAGGAAGGTGACCGTCGCGTTGCGGAGCGCGATGCGGTCGGCGATCTGCTGCTCGCGCAGCAGGAAGTGCGTCGCTTCGACGAGCACGCGCATCCATCCGATCTCGTGCTCGAGGCCATCGGGGTCGGCCGCGCGCTCGGCGTCGAGCTCGGCCTGCGGCGGGAAGTAGGGCGGCGACCAGGCGCCCTCGCGGCTGCGTCGGAGCGCGAGGACGAGGCCGTCGACGTCGAGCGCGGCGCAGCGGAAGCGGCCGAGCAGGAGGCTCGGGGTGTCGAGGCGGATCTCGACGCGGGTCGCGAGGAGCGCGTCGGTACCCGGCGCGGGGTAGTCGACGCGGACGCCGGCCGCGTGGATCTCGATGCCGCGGCGGATTCGGAGCGCGATGCGGTCGATCGAGACGTCGCCGGCCAGGAGCTTCGACAGCTCGAGCTCGGCCTCCTCGCGCATCCAGCGCTGCCCGACCTGGCTCGAGACCACGAACCCGGCGGCGAGTGCGAGCAGGAACAGGCCGAGGGTGACGGCCGCGCGCAGCGCCGATCGCCGCAGTCGCATTCGATCCCCCCGCGCCTTCCGGGCCGGCCCGCTTCGGCCCGGCGAGGCTAGCAACCGCGCGCTCGCCTCCTGCGCGCCGCGCGCCCGCGTCGTTCCGGCACGAGCGGAGTTGCCGGCGCGCGAACCCTAGTTCCACTTCCGCGAACCCAAGCTCGCCTTCGCAGCGGCACGGGCGCGTCGCTCGCACGCGTCGCGAGCGCGCACCGCACCCGAGGAGGAAGCGCAAACGGCACTCCGCAAAAGCCTGCAACAGCCCATTTTTTCTCAAGAAAGCCCATGGGTGGCCCGAAGTCCCCCCGCGTGTATGGAACGGCCTCCGGGAGCGATTCCCGGAGCATCTTCGCAGCCGGGGAGTAGGACCGAATGGACTCGATGAGCAACCAGGCCAGCAGCGAGCCTCGCTTCGTGAAGAACCGCGTGCGCGAGTTTCGCGAGAACAAGCTCATGACCCAGGCCCAGCTCGCTCGCAAGGCGAAGGTGGCACTGCGAACGATCCACAGCGTCGAGAAGGGAATGAACTGCCGCATGGACACCAAGCGGAAGATCCTTCTCGCTCTCGGCCTCCGCTTCGAGGACAAGGAGCTCGTGTTCCCGAGCAATCGTCCCTTGCCGATGCACGCGGAGCTGGATCGCCCCTTCAGCCACTAGCCACTAGGGCCCCCCACCCCTCCTGCTACGATCAGCCGCCAGCCGAACGGAAGGGCGATTGCTCGTGCAGGTCGGGTGAGGCCCGACGCGCTCCCCGGCGCCGCAGCGCGCGGAACGTCCGAGGGAGCGCACTCCTCCACACCTGCCTCGCTCCGCGCTCCGCACGGGCGCTCCCGTCCCCGCCGCTCCGGCTGACGAGGTCGCGCGCGGGCCAGCCGCCGCCGGTCTCGGCGCAGCCCGCACGCGGCGGGCTGCACGCCGCGGGCTGCACGCAAGCGGGGAGGGCGTCCCATTCTCGACCGCGTCTCGCTCCTCTCCGACGTCGCCGAGGTCGTCGCCCGCTCGCACGACCTCCAGGAGACGCTGCGCAACGTCACCGACCTCGTGGCGAAGCGGCTCGACGCGGACGTCTGCTCCGTCTACCTCACCGACTCCGACCTGAAGACGCTCACGCTGCGCGCCACGATCGGGCTCGACCCGAGTGCGGTCGGCACGGTGAAGCTCCGCTTCGGCGAGGGGCTGGTCGGTGCCGCCGCGAAGTCGGGAGAGGCGATCGCGGTCGAGCACGCGCGCGAGGACCCGGGCTTCCGGTACTTCCCCGAGACGCGCGAGGACCGCTACGAGTCGCTGCTCGCGACGCCGCTGCGCGTGCGCGACACGACGATCGGCGTGCTCGCGATCCAGACGGTCGAGCCGCGCGCGTTCCCGCCCGAGGACATCTCCCTCCTGCAGACGTGCGCGCAGCTGCTCGGCCCCGTCGTCATCAATGCGCAGCTCCTCTCGATGGTCGCGAGCAGCGAGGAGGAGCGCGCGCGCATCGTCGCGGAGATCGCGCAGTCCGGTGTCCCCATCAGCGAGGGCAGGCGCCGGCGCGTTCCCGGCCGCTTCCACGCACTCGAGGGCATCCCGACGGCGCGCGGCGTCGCGATCGGCGCGATCCACCGGCTCGACGACATCGACCTCGCGCACTTCGACTACCACCCGAAGCCCGACGCGATCGAGGAGCGCGCCGATCTGATGCGCGCGCACGCCGAGGCGCGGCGCGAGCTCGACGACGCGCGCGAGCTCACGGGCGAGCGGTTCGGCCCCGAGTTCGCCGCGGTCTTCAACACGCAGATCCAGATCCTCGAGGACGCGGGCTTCGTGCGCGCGCTCGAGCAGGGCGTCGAGCAGTACGGCAGCGCGCTCGAGGCGCTCCGCGGTGTTCTCGACGCCTATCGGAAGACGTTCGAGCGCATCGAGGATCCGTACTTCCGCGAGCGCGGCGCGGACGTCGCGGAAGTGGGCCAGCGCGTGATGGCCGCGCTGCTCGGCGTGCGGCACGAGACGCCGGTGCTCCAGCCGGGCGCGATCGTCGTCGTGTCGCAGGTGCTGCCGGGCCTCTTCGCGCGGCTCGAGGTCGACAAGATCGGCGCGCTCGTCTCCGAGCACGGCGGTGCGACGTCGCACGGGGCGATCTTCGCGCGCACGCTCGAGATCCCGGCGGTCACGGGCGTCTCGGGCGTGCTCGTGTCGGCGGTCGAGGGCGAGACGGCGATCGTGGACGGCGGTTCGGGCCGCCTCTTCCTCAGCCCGGAGTCCGGGCTGCTCGCCGAGTACCGGACCGCGCAGCGACGTTATGCCGTCGCCGTCGAGCACCTCGACGCGCTGCGCGAGCGTCCGGCCGAGACGCTCGACGGGCGCCGCATCCGGTTGACCGCGAACCTCGGGCTGCTGAACGACCTGCGGCTGATCGAGCAGCACGGCGCCGAGGGCATCGGGCTCTTCCGCACCGAGCTGCTCGCGCTCGCGCACCGCGGCTTCCCGAGCGAGGAGGAGCAGCAGCAGCTCTACTCGCGCGTCTGCAGCGCGCTCGCGCCGCGGCCCGTCACGATCCGCACGCTCGACCTCGGCGGCGACAAGGGGCTCCCGAACATCGGGCTCGAGGGCGAGGAGAACCCGCAGCTCGGCTGTCGCTCGATCCGGCTCACGCTGCGCAAGCCGGACGTCTTCCGCGAGCAGCTGCGCGCCGTGCTGCGCGCGAGCGTGTCGGGCAACGTGAAGCTCCTGCTCCCCATGATCAGCGGCATCGAAGAGCTCCGCGAGGCGCGCGCGCTCCTCGACGAGGCGAAGGCCGAGCTGCGGCGTGCGGGCGAGCCGTTCGACGAACGCCTGCCCGTCGGCGTGATGATCGAGGTGCCCGCCGCCGCGCTGATCGCGAACGTCCTCGCAAAGGAGTGCGACTTCTTCAGCATCGGGACGAACGACCTGACGCAGTACACGCTCGCGGTCGACCGCGGCAACGAGCGCGTCGCGCACCTCTACGACCCGCTCCATCCGGCCGTGCTGTCGCTGATCGACGCGAGCCTGCGCGAGGCCACGCGCGCGGGCATCCCCGTCTCGGTCTGCGGCGAGATGGCGACGAACCCGCTCGCGGTGCCGCTCCTCATCGGCCTCGGCATCTCGGAGCTCTCGGGCACGCCGAGCGCGGTCCCGCTCGTGAAGGAGATCGCGCGCGCGCTCGACGCGGGCGCCGTCGACGCCGACGCCCGCCGCGCCCTGCACGCCGAGCGGGCCGAGGACGTCCACGCCATCGCGGCCGCCCGGCTCCGCGAGGCGGGCTTGCTCGAGCACCCCGACATCGGCGAGTGGCTGCGCGCGGCGGTCGATCGCACGCGATAGCGCGCCCCTCGGCGCGCGGGCTCGGGTAGCGTGCGCGCTCCCACCGACACCGGGAGCCCCGCATGCGTCGTCTCGTCCTCCAGCTCGTCGCGTTCGTCCTGCTCGCGTGCGCGTCGGGATGCCTGACGCGCGGCATGGCGATGTCCCCCGGCGATCGCGTGCTCGCCGAGGTCTACATCGCGGCGATGGTCGTGCAGGCGAAGCTGCTCCCGAATGCGCCCGGCGCGCCGGAGGGCTTCGAGGTCGAGGTCCTGCGCGAGCTCGGGACGACGACGGCCGTGGGCCTCGACGTCGCGCCGGACGGCGACGTCTTCGTCGCGGTCTCGAACCGGCTCGGCGGCCCCGAGGCGCGCGGCGTGAGCGACAACCGCTCGAAGCCCTACTGGCTCCTCGACGATCTTGCGGCGCGCACCGTCGACGATCGCCGCGCCTACATCGAGAAGTGGGCGAGCCAGGGCGGCGATCCGCTCTCCTGGTACACGTCCGATGCCGACGCGGTCGTGCGCCTGCGCGACACGGACGGCGACGGCAGCCTCGACGAGCAGCGCGAGGTCTTCGCCGTGCGCGACGTCGTGTCGGGCATCGGCTCGTCGGTGCTCGTCGACGGCGATGCGCTCTGGTACACGGCGATTCCCGATCTCTTCCGCCTCGTCGACGCCGACGGCGACGGCGAGCTCGAGGAGAGCGAGGTCGTCGCGCACGGCTTCGGCGTGACGACGTCGCTCGCGGGGCACGACCTGCACGGGCTCGCGTGGGGCCCCGACGGGCGCATCTACTTCAGCGTCGGCGACCGCGGCTACGACGTCGCGACGCGCGAAGGGCGCCACCTGCGACCTCCGATCGTCGTGAGCCGCGGCGCCGTGTTCCGCATCCTCCCCGACGGCAGCGACCTCGAGGTGTTCGCGACCGGCCTGCGCAACCCGCAGGACCTCGTGTTCGACGACCTCGGCGAGCTCTTCACCGGCGACAACAACGGCGACGGCGTCGACGAGGCGCGGCTCGTGCACGTCGTCGAGGGCGGTGACTCCGGCTGGTCGATGCCCGTGCAGACGATGGCGGGCGACTACTTCCACGGTCCGTGGGAGGCCGAGCGCCTCTGGGAGACGCGGCACGCCGGACAGCCGGCGTGGATCCTGCCGCCGATCGGCTACGTCGGGCGCGGCCCGTCGGGCGTCGCGATCGACCCGGGGCTCGGCGGCCTCCCGGATCGACTCCGCGGCCACGTCCTGATCTGCGACTACCAGTACGCCGCGCCGCGCAGCGGCGTGCGCGCGTACGAGGTCGAGCCCGACGGCGCGGGCTTCCGGCTGGCGTCGTCGGCGACGGCGATTCCCTCGGTGCTCGCGACCGACATCGTCTTCGGCCCCGATGGATGGATCTATGCGACCGAGTTCGACCAGCTCGGGGGCGGGACGAGCCGTCTGCTTCGTTATGCGCGCCCCGAGCACGTCGCCGACCCGCGCGTCGCGGAGCTCGCGGCGCTCCTGCGCGCGGGCTTCGCGCACCGCGGCGACGACGAGCTCGTCGCGCTGCTCGGGCACGCCGACCGGCGCGCTCGCAGCGGCGCGCAGCGCGCGCTCGCCGCGCGTGGCGCGGTGGAGCGGCTCGGCGCCGTCGCGCGCGACGCGACGGCGCCGCTGCTCGCGCGCGTCCACGCGCTCTGGGGGCTCGGCGAGATCGGCGCACGCCGCGCGCGCGACGCTCGCGCGACCGCTGCGCCCGCGGCGCTCGGCGCCGCGGCGGACGCAGCGCCCGGCACCTCCGCGGACGCGGCGCCCGGCGCCGCCGCCTCCGCGTCATTGGGCGCGCTCGACGACCTCGCGTGGACGCGCGACGCACCGGCCGAAGTGCGCGCGCAGGCGCTGCGCGTCGCGGGCGACGCCGGCGCCATCGGGCTCGGCGACGAGCTCGTCGCGGCCCTTGCGGACGACGGCCACCCGCGCGCGCAGCGCTTCGCGGCGGATTCGCTCGGCCGGCTCGGCCTCGCGCGCGCCGTCGAGCCGCTCGTCGAGCTCGTCCGCCGCAACGACGATCGCGACGTCGTCCTGCGCCACGCCGCCGTCCACGCGCTCGCGCGCATCGGCGACGTCGACGCGGTCGCCCGCCACGCGACGGACGCCTCGGCGGCGGTGCGCATGGCCGTGCTGCTCGTGCTCCGCCGCGCCGAGGACGCGCGCCTCGCTCGCTTCCTCGACGACGCCGAGCCGCTCGTCGTCGTCGAGGCCGCGCGCGCGATCTACGACCTGCGCGTCGCTGCGGCGATGCCGGCGCTCGCCGCGCTCGCGACGCGGCCTTTCGCGCTCGACGAGGACGGCGACGGCCCGTCGACGTACGCCCTGCAGCGGCGCGTGCTCGCCGCCAACCTCGCGCTCGGCCGCGCCGAGGACGCGCTCGCGCTCGCGAAGTTCGCGGCCGACGCCGCGCACCCGCGCGCGATGCGTGCGCTCGCTCTCGACCTGCTCGGGGAGTTCACGAGTCCCGGACCGCGCGACCCCGTCCTCGGGCTCTACCGCGAGCTCGGCGCGCGTCCGCCCGAGAGCGTGTACGCCGCGCTCGACCTCGCGGTGCCCGCGCTCGTCGGCACGGATCTCGAGGCGCGCGCGTTCGAGGTCGCGCTCGCGGCGGGCCGCGTGCCGCTTCCCGACGACGACCTGCTCGCGCGCGTGCGCGGCTGGTTCGAGTCGGAGGACGTGAAGCGCGCGAGCCTTCGCGTGCTGGCCGACCGCGAATCGCCGCTGCTCGCCGACGCGATCGCGTCCGCACGCCGCTCGCGGCACGCGATGCTGCGCGCGGACGCGCTGGAGGCGCTCGCGCGCATCGATCCGGATGCGGCGGTCGACGCGGTCGCGGCGCTCGGCGAGCGCGCGACGCGCGCGGAGCGCCAGCGCGGATACGCGACGCTCGCCGCCGTCGGCAGCCCGCGCGCCGATGCGCTCCTGCGCGACGCGCTCGCGCGGCTCGCGGCGGGAGCGCTCGAGCCCGCGCTCGGACTCGACGCGCTCACTGCCGGCCGCGCGCGCGGCGCCGCGCTCGAAGCCGAGGTCGCGGCCGCCGAGCGCGCGCTCGCGAGCGACGATCCCGTGGCGGCGCGCGCGCTCGCGCTCGAGGGCGGCGACGCCGTGCGCGGCCAGCGCGTCTTCGAGGGCGCGGGCGACTGCATGCGCTGCCACGGCCCGCGCGGCGGCGGCCACGGAGGCCGCGCCGGTCCGCCGCTCGCCGGCGTCGTGCGACGGCGCGGGCGCGCCTACGTCCTCGAGTCGCTCGTCGCGCCCGCGGCCGAAGTCGTGCCCGGCTACGGAACGGTCGCGCTCGTGCTCGAGAACGGCGAGTCGTTCGCCGCGACGCTCGTGCGCGAGGAGGCCGACGCGATCGTCGTCGAGCGCGGTGGCGACGCGCGCACGATTCCGCGCGCCGAGATCGCATCGATGGGCGCGACCGCGAGCGGCATGCCGCCGATGGGCCTCGGCCTCTCGCTCTCCGACCTGCGGGACGTGATCGAGTACGTCGCGGGCCTGTGAGGCTTCGCGCGGAGCGCGGCGTCGGCGCTCTCCGCGCGCGCGACGCATCCAACGAGAGAGGGCCGCCCGGCTCGCGCCGAGCGGCCCTCGAAGATCGCGTCGCGCGAAGGCGGGTGGTGCGCACCCGCCGCGTGCGACGACCGGGCGCGACTACTTCTTGCGCAGGCCCGCGCGCGCGCCGGCGGCGAGCAGACCGAGCGCGAGTGCACCCACGCCGACGAGCGGGAGCGCCGGCACCGAGCCGCCGACGAAGGCGCCGCGCAGCAGCGACTGCCGGTTGCTCAGGCCGCCGTTGAACGTGCCCCAGACGTAGTTCGAGGCGGCCTGGAAGTCGCCGCCCGCGTCGAAGGTCCAGGTGCCGAGGTCGAAGGTCGGCGACGTGATCGGCGAGAGCCGCGTCGTCGCACCGTGCGGGAGCTGCGCGCCGGCCGTGCAGATCGTCTGCGGGCTCGCGACGCAGAAGCCGACGCCCGTGTTGGCCCAGCCGCCGAGGATGCCCCAGTCGACCGTTCCGGTGGGCGCGGTGCTACCGGGCGCCGTCTGTCCGGGCGACGCCGAGATGAAGCTCACCGCGTCGACGAAGACGTAGGCGCCGGGCCCGAACGTGGCCGTCGCGTCGAAGTCGACCCGCGTCACCCGCTGCATGTCGATCTCGACGACCGTCACCGTGCCGCCGCCGGTGTCGTTCAGGCGATAGCTGCCCTGCTGCGCGCCGGGCGTCACGCTGATGGGCGGGCACAGCGTGGTCGAGAACTGGAACTCGTCGCCCGGCGTGCCGTGCGGAGGCGTGGAGTCGTACACCTTCACGACGGCCGAAGCGGGGAGAGCGAGGGCCGCGGCAGCAGCGGCAACGAGCCAGTGGCCAAGCTTCATGATCTTCTCCTCGGTGATGGGGCCGTCCCCGATGCACGCGCCGCCCTGCGCGGCGGCCTGGCGGACGCGACGGCCTCGCCGCACGCAATGCAACCGGTGTGCCCGCACGCCCCGATCGCGAGGCGGCCGCCAGGGCCTCGCGGGTGGCGGCGGGGGGCGCGTCTCGCCGCGCGCGAGCGGGCGGCGGAGCGGCGTGCGCCGCCTCGCTGGCGCAAGCTGCGCCACCGCGAACGAACCCGGCCGCCTAGCGAGCGTGCGGTGTACCCGCCGGCTCCTCGAGCCTGTGCGCGACCGACGCGCTGCGTCATGCACCTGCAGGGGGTGGGATCGGCAGCCGGCCTAGCGTCGTCGCCGCCTAACGACTTCCTCCGCGCGCGCGCGCGCGGCCTCGAGGGCGTCGCCGAGCTCGCGCTCGTCGCCCGGGTGTGCGGCGGCGACGTCGATCGCGATTCGCGCGAACGGCAGGGGAAGGCACAGCGCGTCCCACGTTGGAAGGCGAAGTGCCGGCCGCGCCGCGCAGCCGACGACGACGAACGGCGCGCGCGCGAGTGCCGCGGCACGGGCCGCGCCCGGACGCGCGCTGCGAGCGGGGCCGCGCGGCCCGTCCGCCAGCACGGCGACGGCCGCCCCCGCGCGCACCCGCGCGACGAGCTCGCGGAGCATCACCGCGGCTCCGCGCGAGCTCGAGCCGCGCACGGGCTCGCCGTAGCCGAGGCGGGCGAGGACGAGCGCGACGCGGTCGCCGTCGCGGCTGCGGCTCACCGCCATCGCGATGCCGCGGTCGCGGAAGTGGTGCGCGGCGATCGGCCAGCTCTCGTGCCACAGCGCGCCGACGAGCGCGCCCGCGCCGCGTCCGATCGCGTCGATGGGGACGTCGCTCCGGACCGCGACGCGCCACGTCGCGCCGAGCGCGCGCAGCAGTGCGGCGACGATGCGCGCGGCGGCGCGTTCGACGAGCGGCCGACGGCGGCGGTCTGCGCGCGCCGCTTCGTCGCTCATCCCGCGATCGCCACGAGCGCGACGCCCGCGCAGATGATCACCGCGCCCGCGATGCGCGCGCTGCCCGGGCGCTCGCGCAGCCACGCGACGCCGAGCGCGACCGCGAACAGCACGCTCGACTGGCGCACGGCGACGACGTAGCTCGCCGGCGCGCTGCGCAGCGCCTCGAGCACGAGCGAGTAGCCGACGAGCGAGAACGCGAACGCGCGGAGCGCGTTGCGCAGCTCGGGCGACGAGGGCGACAGCGCCGCGCGCAGCGCGGCCGCGCGCGGCGCGCGCGCGACGGCGGGCACGAGACCGAGCGCACCGCCGAGCGACGTCAGCGCGAAGTACGCGACCGAGCGCGGCACGGGCGACGTCCACGCGACGCCATCGAGCCGCGCCATCGCGGCCTTGTCCGTCACGCCGTAGCCGACCGTGGCGGCGAGGGTGAGCAGCGCGAGTCCGGCGCCCGGCGCGATCCACGCGCGCGGATCGACGCGGCCGCGCGTCTGCACGCACCACATGCCGGCGACGACGACCGCGATGCCGACGGCGCCGGCCGCGCTCAGCCGCTCGCCGAGCAGCGGGCCCGCCGCGAACGGCAGGAAGGCCGGCGTCGAGCGCGCGATCGGGTAGACGAGCGAGAGGTCGGCGACCGCGAGCGCGCGCGCCATCCAGTAGAGGTACGCGGCGTGGCAGACGCTCGCCGCGCCGACCCACGCCCAGAACGTCGCGTCGGCGGTGCGCAGCTGCGGCGATGCGGCGAGCAGCGCGATCGCGAGCAACGCGCCCGGCGCGGCCTGCAGGAAGTTGAACAGGACGGGGTCGCGGCTCCCCTTGATCCACGCGCTCCAGAAGGCGTGCAGGGCGGCGGAGGCGAGGACGAGCGCGAGCTCGGTCGGCGTCACGGCCCGACGGTACCCCGCCCTCGCGCGCGACACGCGGCGCGGCGCCGCCGACCCCTGCCGCGCGGTGGGAGCCCGCGACGAAGAAGGGCCGCTGGCTCCTGCCAGCGGCCCTTCGGAGAGGCCGCGCGAGCCGCGTGCGCACTCGTGCGCCGCGCGTCTCGCGCTCTGCGCGCGCGGCTACTTCTTGCGGAGCACCGTGCGCGAGCCCGCGACGAGCAGTCCGATCGCGAGCGCGCCCGCGCCGAGGAGCGGAAGGGCGGGAACACCGCCGCCGACGAACGCGCCGCGCAGGAGGAACTGGCGGTTCGACGTGCCGCCGTTGTTCGTCTGGTTGATGTACGGCGAGGCGGCCTGGAAGTCGCCCTCCGCGTCGAACGCCCAGGTGCCGAGGTCGTACGTCGGCGAGTTCACGTCGGGCGACGGCTGCGTCTGACCGTGCGGCACCTGCGTTCCCTGCGTGCAGATCGTCTGCGGGCTCGAGATGCAGAAGGCCTGACCGCTGACGGTCCAGCCCGCCAGGATGCCCCAGTCGACCGAGCCGCCGGGCGCCGTGCTGCCCGTATGGGTGGTGCCGAGGGTGACGTGACGCGTGGAGTCCGAGGTCGTGAACACGTAGGAGCCGGGCCCGAAGATCGGGACGAGGGCGACCGGTCCGAAGTTCGTGTTCACGATGCGGCGCAGGTTGAAGTCGTTCAGCGTGACGGTGCCGCCGCCGTTGTCGTCGATCTTGTAGTCGCCCTGGATGAGCCCGGCACTCGACTGGATCGGCGGGCACAGCGCGACGGAGTACTGGAGCTCGTCACCGGCGGTGCCGTTCGGCGGGGTCGAGTTGTAGGTCTTCACGACGGCCGAGGCCGGCGCGGCGATCGCCGCGATGGCGAGCGCGAGAACAGCAATCGAGGAACGCATTTCGGGGGTCTCCCTCCTGGGCCCGGTCGTGCGTCCTGCACGCCGAGCGGTCTGGTCGATGATCCGGCTGCCCGCGTCGCAGGAGACTTCCGCGGTGCGGGGCAGCCCGACACGTGAGCGCGACTCCGCGGCGGTGACCAGCGTGCTGGTCGTGCGCGCTACGCCGCGGCGGCGCGCGCCGACTGCAACTCACATGCCGTGATGACGCAGCGCGTAGGCCCACGCCGCGGCGCGTCGCCGCCCACTCCGGCGCGTTTCGCGCCACGAACTTGGCGCAATATGGGCCAAGAGACGGCATGTCCCGGTCGCCGAGTGGCCCGAAAGCAGGAAGGGCCGCTGGCGGATGCCAGCGGCCCTTCGGAGAGGCCGCGCGAGCCGCGTGCACCCTCGCGGGCGCCGCGCGTCTCGCGCTCTTCGCGCGCGGCTACTTCTTGCGGAGCACCGTGCGCGAGCCCGCGACGAGCAGGCCGATCGCGAGCGCGCCCGCGCCGATCAGCGGCAGGGCGGGGACGCCACCGCCGACGAACGCGCCGCGGATGAGGAACTGGCGGTTCGACGTGCCGCCGTTGTTCGTCTGGTTGATGTACGGCGAGGCGGCCTGGAAGTCGCCCTCCGCGTCGAACGCCCAGGTGCCGAGGTCGTACGTCGGCGAGTTCACGTCGGGCGAGGGTGTCGTCATGCCGTGCGGCACCTGCGATCCCGCGGTGCAGATCGTGAGCGGGCTCGAGATGCAGAAGGCCTGACCGCTGTTGCTCCAGCCCGACAGGATGCCCCAGTCGATCGAGCCGCCGGGCGCCGTGCTGCCGGGGTGGGTGGTGCCGAGCGTCGGGCGGCGCGTGGCGTCGGAGGTGACGAACACGTAGGCGCCGGGCCCGAAGACGACGGTGATCGCGTCGGGGCCGAAGTTGGTGTTCACGATGCGGCGCATGTTGAAGTCGGTGATGGTCACCGTGCCGCCGCCGTTGTCGTTGAGCTGGTAGTCGCCCTGCATGAGGCCCGCGCTCGACTGGATGGGCGGGCAGAGCGTCGTCGAGTACTGGAGCTCGTCGCCGGGCGTTCCGTGCGGCGGCGTGGCGTCGTAGGTCTTCACCACGGCGGAGGCCGGCGCGGCGATCGCGGCGGCCGCGAGCGCGAGAATCCACTTCGAGATTCGCATTTCGAGCAGCTCCTTGTGCCGTTCGGCCGCTGCCCCCGCGCGATCGGCGGCGGTGCGTGCCGGGTTCCTCGGCCATCCCTGCGGGACCCAGCGGTCGTGGGATGGACGAAGCCGGGGCAAAGCAAGGCGCATGCCCTCGCGTACGACGCGCGTGGACGTGCACGAGCCCGCGTGCGCGGACGCGCTGGCGCGATTCGCGCCGGTCGAGTGGCGCGGGACGGAGCGGCGACGCGGTCGACGTCGTCGGGCGGCGCGCCCGGCGGCTGCGCATCGCCGCGGCCCCTTCCGCGCTCCAGGGGTGTGAAGGAAGAAGGGCCGCTGGCGGTTGCCAGCGGCCCTTCGGAGAGGCCGCGCGAGCCGCGTGCACCCTCGCGGGCGCCGCGCGTCTCGCGCTCTTCGCGCGCGGCTACTTCTTGCGGAGCACCGTGCGCGAGCCCGCGACGAGCAGGCCGATCGCGAGCGCGCCCGCGCCGATCAGCGGCAGGGCGGGGACGCCACCGCCGACGAACGTGCCGCGGATGAGGAACTGGCGGTTCGACGTGCCGCCGTTGTTCGTCTGGTTGATGTACGGCGAGGCGGCCTGGAAGTCGCCCTCCGCGTCGAACGCCCAGGTGCCGAGGTCGTACGTCGGCGAGTTCACGTCGGGCGACGGCGTCGTGATGCCGTGCGGCGTCTGCGCGCCCGCGGTGCAGATCGTCTGCGGGCTCGAGATGCAGAAGGCCTGGCCGCTGTTGCTCCAGCCTGCGAGCACGCCCCAGTCGACCGAGCCGCCGGGCGCCGTGCTGCCGGGGTGCGTGGTGCCGAGCGTCGGGCGGCGCGTGGCGTCGGAGGTGACGAACACGTAGGCGCCGGGCCCGAAGACGACGGTGATCGCGTCGGGGCCGAAGTTGGTGTTCACGATGCGGCGCATGTTGAAGTCGGTGATGGTCACCGTGCCGCCGCCGTTGTCGTTGAGCTGGTAGTCGCCCTGCATGAGGCCCGCGCTCGACTGGATGGGCGGGCAGAGCGTCGTCGAGTACTGGAGCTCGTCGCCCGCGACGCCGTGCGGCGGGGTCGAGTCGTAGGTCTTCACGACGGCCGAGGCCGGCGCGGCGATCGCGGCGGCCGCGAGCGCGAGGATGGCGTGCGAGAAGCGCATTCCGTTCTCTCCTGGTCTTGCTCTGGACTGGTTCGAGTCTCTCGGTTGCCTCCGCGCGCGCTCCGGCCCCACGGTGAGGCCGGGTGTTCGCGTCGCGGGGCAGCGCCTCGGCCTCGTTCGAGCGGGTGACCCGGCGGCTTCGGCTCTGGCGCTGCTCCCCAAAGTGGTGCAAAGCCCATGCCTCTGCGCGGGGCCGCTGAGCGCGATGCCGCAGTGCGTCGGCGTCCCGGGTGGTGCGTTCCGCTCCACCCGATGGTGCGAGGTGAGCCGAGCGCTGCCGGCGCGTTGCCGGTGCTCGTGCGACCGCGCGCAACCGTTCGCGGCGGGCGGCGCGGTGGTCGCCGCGCCGGCCGTGTGGTACTCCAGCGCCGCGCCGCGTCGTCGTCGTGCACGAGCGCCGCCGCGCACGGGCGCCGCGCACGGGGCGGGGCGCACGGGGCGGGGCGCGCCACGCTCTCCCGATTCCCATCCACTCGACGGTCGGCGCTCCCCACGATCCCAGGGCGCCGGGGGCTCGCCATGGCGACCGCGATCGGTCGGACCGTTCGCACCTATGCGGAGCTGACGAAGCCGCGGCTCCTCCCGCTCGTGCTGGTCACCGGCATCCCGGCGCTCGCGATGGCGGCGGGCGAGTGGCCGTCGTTCTCGACGATGCTCGTCGTGCTCGGCGGCATCGCGATGGCGGCCGCAGCCGCGAACACGTTCAACGCCTACATCGAGCGCGATCTCGACAAGCACATGGAGCGCACGAAGGATCGGCCGCTCCCGTCCGGTCGGCTCGCGCCTCGCGCCGCGCTCGCCTTCGGGCTCGCGCTGACGGTGCTGTCCACCGCCGTCCTCTACGCGCAGGGCGGCCCGATGGCGGCCGGGCTCGGCGTCGCCACGATCCTCTTCTACGTCTTCGTCTACACGATCTGGCTCAAGCCGCGCTCGGCGTGGAACGCGGTGATCGGCGGCGCCGCCGGCGCGGCCGCACCTCTGATCGCCGACGCCGCGGTGCACGGGACCGTGGGCGCTCCCGGCCTCGTGCTGTTCGCGATCGTGTTCTTCTGGCAGCCGCCGCACGTGTGGGCGATCGCGCTCTTCCGCAAGGAGGAGTACGCGAGCGCGGGCTTCCCCGTGCTTCCGAACGTGATCGGCGACGAAGCGACGCGCTGGCGGATCTTCTGGTACACGCTCGCGCTCGTCCCCGTGACGCTCGCGCCGGTTGTGCTCGGCCTTTCGGGCGGGCTCTATCTCGCCGTCGCCGTGGCCGCGAACGCGTGGTTCGTCGCGCACGCGGTGCGCGTGCTGCGGGAGCGCACGCCCGAGGCCGCGCGCGGGCTCTTCTTCGCGTCGCTCGGCTATCTGTTCGCGCTCTTCGCGGCGATGATCGCGGAGCTCGCGGCCGGCCTCTCTCCCGCGCTGCGCTAGCCGAGCCGCGCCCGTGAGCCCGCCCGACGCGCTCGCCGCCCTTCCCGCCGTCAACGCGTCGCTCAACGCGATCGCGTGCGGGCTGCTCGTGTACGGACGCGCGCTCGCGCGGGCGGGCCGCGAGCGCGCGCACCGCCGCGTGATGATCGCCGCGTTCGCGGTCTCGAGCGTCTTCCTGGCGCTCTACGTCGCGCACAAGTGGTCGCGCGACTTCGAGAACACGACCTTCCACGCGACCGGCCTCGCGAAGACGGCCTACCTGGCGCTGCTCGCGAGCCACGTCGCGCTCGCGACGAGCGTGCCCGTGTTCGCGATCGCGCTGATCCGGCTCGGCCTCCGCGACGAGCGCGAGCGACATCGCCGGCTCGCGCGCATCGCGTGGCCCGTGTGGCTCTACGTCTCGATCACGGGCGTCGCGATCTACGTGCTGCTCTACCACCTGAACCCGCAGTGAGCGCGCGCGCGGCGGAGGTCGCGCGGGCGGCTCGGGCGAACGCCCGAGCGCGCGCCGCGCGCGCGTCGGACGGCGCGCGGGAGACGCGCTGCAACGCAATGTGGCCTTGCCCGCCCCATACCCGTGGGCTAACCCACCGCGCGCTCGGCACACCGCGGCGAGTCGTCGCGGCAACTGCAGGCGCGACGCTCCGGTCGCGGTTCACTTTTCGCTTTTCCGGGCGCGCTCGAAGCGCGATGCTCCCGCTCCGCGCGCGGGGGGATGCGCGGGCAGCGGTCGGGCGCGGAGCAGAGGGACGCGCCGCCCGCGCGCACGCGTGCGCGACGGCTCTCGAACGACGGCTCGTACACGACGGATTCACCCCGACCTGCGGTCGGTCTCGCTATCGCCAATCGGCCCGTCTCGATCCGACGGTCCACCTGACGGGAAGCCGCCAAGCATCATGAAGCACCTCACTCTCATCGCCATCGTCGCCGTCGCGTTCGCCGCGGCGCCGCACGCGGTCGCCGAAGGCGGCGACGCCGCGAACGGAGCGGAGATCTTCGCCACGTGCGTGCCGTGCCACGGAGCGGACGGGCAGGGACGCGCGGTCGGGAAGGGCCCGGCGATCGCCGGCCTGCCGCAGTGGTACGTCGAGGGGCAGCTCGGCAAGTTCCAGAGCGGCGGGCGCGGCGCGCATCCCGACGACCACGAGGGCCTGCGCATGCGGCCGATGTCGCGATCGCTGATGAACCGCGACGGTGTCGTGAAGAGCCGCGTGCAGGATGTCGCCGCGTACGTCGCGAGCCTGCCGAAGGCGTCGCCCGCGCACACCGTCGACGGCGACGCCGAGGTCGGCAAGTCGCTCTACACGCCGTGCATCGCGTGCCACGGGCCGGCGGGCGGGGGCAACCCGGCGCTGAACGCGCCGCCCCTCGTCGGGCTGAACGACTGGTACCTGGTGCAGTCGATCGAGAAGTTCCAGGCCGGCATCCGCGGCGGCAACGCCGCGAAGGATCCGACCGGCGCGCTGATGCGGCCGATGGCGATGACGCTCACGGACGCGAAGAAGGTCAAGGACGTCGTCGCGTACATCCGCACGCTCGGCGCGAACTAGCATTCCAGCCGCGGGCGCCCGAGCGCGTCCGCCATCGAACGAGGAGACCACCGTGGCAGGACCCGAGAGGGACCCGGACGATCTCGCCTACCGAGCCTTCCTGATCACCATGGGCGGCGTGCTCTCGTTCGTCGCCGTCGTCTTCATCTTCATCCTCTGAGGCGCACATGGTCGAGATGTTCCTTCCGCAGGGCTCCACCTACGCGGGCCAGATCGACGGCGTGATCAACCTGGTCACGCTGCTCGTCGGCTTCTGGTTCACGGTCGCGCAGGTGGTCTTCTTCTGGCTGATCTTCACGCAGCGAGCGAAGCCGGGCGTGCACGCCGGCTACGTGACGGGCGAGGAGGAGTTCCCGAAGAAGTACATCGGCTGGGCGCACTGGGGCGTGCTCGCGTGCGACGTGCTCATCCTCGTCTTCGCGGTGCAGGCCTGGTACCGCGTGAAGCAGGATCTCCCGCCGGCGGAGCAGACGGTCCGCGTGATCGGCCAGCAGTGGGCGTGGACCTTCCAGCACCCCGGCCCGGACGGCCAGCTCGACACGGACGACGACATCACGACGGTCGACGAGCTGCACCTGCAGAAGGACGTCCTCTACCACTACCAGCTCGAGTCGCGCGACGTGCTGCACAGCTTCTCGGTGCCGGTGTTCCGCCTGAAGCAGGACGCGGTGCCGGGGCGCACGATCACGGGCTGGTTCAAGCCGATCATCACCGGCGAGCACGACATCCAGTGCGCCGAGATCTGCGGCATCGGTCACGGCATCATGGGCGCGAAGGTGTTCCTCGAGACGCCCGAGCAGCACGCCGCCTGGATGCAGCAGAACACCACCACCAGCCTCGCGGCCGCGGACCTGCGTTAGGCGAAGCGCGGTACCGAGGAGGAGCCCCATGGCCGAGACGATCCACACGCCGGCGCACGGACACGACGCCCACGGCGACCATCACCACGAGATGTCGTTCTGGGAGAAGTACGTCTTCCCGCTCGACCACAAGATGATCGGCATGCAGTACATGTTCACGGGCATGTTCATGGCGATGATCGGCGGGTACTTCGCCTACGTGTTCCGCACGCAGCTCGCGTTCCCCGGGCAGGAAGTGCTCTTCTGGGGGCTCGTGTCGCCCGGCGAGTACAACGCCCTCGTCACGAACCACGGCACGATCATGATCTTCTGGGTCGCCATGCCGGTGCTGATCGCGGCGTTCGGGAACTTCCTGATCCCGCTGATGTGCGGCTGCGACGACATGGTGTTCCCGAAGCTGAATCGCCTCAGCTACCAGATCTTCCTCCTGTCGGCGATCGTGCTGCTGGCGTCGTTCTTCGTGGAGGGCGGCGGCTTCGGCGGTGCGTGGACGGCCTACCCGCCGCTCTCGTCCACCTACCAGTACAACCTCACGCCGATGGGCTCGACGCTCTGGGTCGTCGCCGTCGGCCTCGAGTTCGTCGCCTTCCTGCTCGGCGGCATCAACTTCGTGACCACCGCGATGAACTCGCGGGCGCCGGGCATGCGGCTCTACGACATCCCGATCGTCGTGTGGTTCATCGTCGTCGCGAGCATCCTGTTCATGGCGTCCGTCGGCCCGCTGATCGCCGGCGCCGTGATGCTCGCGTTCGACCAGACGCTCGGCACCGCCTTCTTCGACCCGACCCGCGGCGGCGACCCGATCCTCTGGCAGCACCTCTTCTGGTTCTTCGGGCACCCCGAGGTGTACGTCGTGCTGCTGCCCGCGATCGGCATCGCGGCCGAGATCATCACGGTGTTCTCGCGCAAGAAGCTGTTCGCGTACCGCACCGTCCTCTACACGGCGTTCGGCACGGGCGTGCTGTCGTTCGCGGTCTGGGCCCACCACCAGTTCGTGGCCGGCATCGACCCGCGCATGGCCAACGTCTTCACGATCACGACGCTGCTCATCTCGGTGCCGATCGCGGAGATGTGCTTCGTCTACATCGCGACGCTCTACAAGGGGTCGATCACGCTCACCACGCCGATGCTCTGGGCGCTCTCCTTCATCGGCGAGTTCCTGATCGGCGGCGTGACGGGCATCTTCCTCGGCGCCTCGGGCTCGGACATCTACTTCCACGACACCTACTTCGTGCTCGCCCACTTCCACTACACGTTCTTCCCGATCGCGATCATCGGCGTGTACTCGGGCGTCACCTACTGGTACCCGAAGATGTTCGGCAGGATGCTGAACGACACGCTCGGCAAGCTGCACTTCTGGCTGACGATCATCCCGTTCAACCTGATCTTCCTGCCGCTCTTCGTGCTCGGCCTCGCCGGCCAGCACCGCCGCATCTACAACTACGAGCACTTCCCCGAGCTCGCGACGGACGAGCTCCAGATGCTGCGCGTGATCGCGACGGTGGCGCTCTGGGTGATGCTCGTGTCCCAGTTCATCTTCATCTACAACTTCTTCTCGAGCCTCCGGAACGGGAAGAAGGCGGGCAACAACCCGTGGAAGGCGAACACGCTCGAGTGGGTGGCTCCGTCGCCGCCGCCGCACGGCAACTTCGCCGAGATGCCCACCGTGTACCGCGGGCCGTACGAGTACTCGCACCCCGATCGCCTGAAGGCGACGGGCGAGGACTACTGGCCGCAGAACGTTCCGAACTAACGAGACGGGAACCCGACGACCATGTCCGTTCGACCCATCGCGACGACGCGCAGCGTCACTGGCATTCCCACCGGGCGCCTGGCCGTCTGGTGGGTGATCGGCTCCGAGATCGTGATCTTCGGGGGGCTGATCCTCTCCTACCTGATGCACCGGCTCGCCAACGACGAGTGGGCGGCGCACTCGGCGAACACGAACACGACGATCGGCGCGATCAACACCTTCGTGCTGCTCACGTCGAGCCTCACGGCGGTGCTCGGCCACAAGGCGGCCGAGGAGGGCAACGGGCCGAAGGCGGCCAACATGCTGCTCTTCACGTGCCTCGGCGGCGCGACGTTCGCGGGCATCAAGGCCTTCGAGTGGACGACGGAGATCTCGCACGGGTTCACGCTGCTCACGAACACCTTCTGGAGCTTCTACTACACGGCGTGCGGGCTGCACGCGCTCCACGTGATCGCGGGCTGCATCATCATGCTGTTCGTCGCGGCGAGTGCGCGGAAGGGCCAGGATCTCCATCGCGTCGAGCTGATCGGGATCTACTGGCACTTCGTCGACATCGTCTGGATCTTCCTCTTCCCGCTCATCTACATCGCGAAGTGACGGAGGCCCCATGTCGGACCACGGCGAGCACGCCGCGCACGAGACCAACTACGTCAAGATCTGGGCGATCCTCGTCGTCCTCCTGCTCGTCAGCGTCGCCGGCCCCGAGATCGGCTACCTGACGGGCATCCGGGCGATCACGCTCTTCACGGCCTTCGGCATCGCGATCATCAAGGCCTGGCTCGTGATCAAGAACTTCATGCACCTGAACGTCGAGAAGCGGATCATGGCCTACATGCTCACGACCTGCGTCGTGTTCATGCTGCTGTTCTTCGCGGGCTCGTCGCCCGACGTCATGAAGTTCGAGGGTCGCAACTGGACGAAGGTCGACTACCACACGCCCGAGCCCGTCTCGCACCACGAGGCGGCCGGCGGGCACGGCGAAGAGGCCGCGCCCGCGCACCACTAGTCGCGGCGCTCTCTCGCCTCGTCGCGCCCCCCGCGAGGTCGTCCGGTGGCCAAGGTCCAGCCGCTCCCGGTCCGCTATCAGCTCGTCCCGCACGGCGTGATGGGCATGCTCATCTTCGTCGTGACCGAGGCGATGGTCTTCGCGGGGATGATCAGCGCCTTCGCGATCGTGAAGGGCGCCGCGAAGGCGTGGCCGCCGCCCGGCCAGCCGCGTCTTCCCATCGAGGAGACCGCGTTCAACACGGCCGCGCTGCTCGCGAGCGGGCTCGCGCTCTACCTCGCAGGGCGCAGCTTCCGCGAGTCGCCCGAGCGGGCGCGCGTCCCGATGGCGACGGCGCTCGGCCTCGGCGCCTTCTTCGTGATCTTCCAGGGCTTCGAGTGGGTCGAGCTGATCGCGCAGGGGCTCACGCTCACGTCGAGCCCGCACGGGAGCTTCTTCTACCTGATCGTCGGCGCGCACGCGCTGCACGCGCTCGGCGCGATCGCGGGCCTCGGCTGGGCGTTCTCGCGCCTGCTCCAGGGCACTCTCGCGTGGACGCAGCTCGCCCCGGTCCAGATCTTCTGGTACTTCGTGGTCGGCGTGTGGCCCGTGCTGTACGGGCTCGTCTACCTCTAGGGTCGCTGGAGCGAAGGATCGCGGAGGCCTCCATGCGCATCGGCATCACCTGGCTCGCTCCCGTCCTCGCGGCCGCGCTGCCGCGCGCGGCCGCCGCGTGCGCCGTCTGCAGCGGGGGCACCACCGACAACCGCTTCGAGTTCATCGCGACGACGGCCTTCCTCACGTTCCTGCCGCTCGGCCTGATGGGCGGGATCTTCTGGTACCTGCGCCGCCGCTATCTCGCGCTCGCGAACCCGCCGCCGAGCGGCGCCGCCCAGCAGGTGCCCGCCGTCGCGCCGCGCTCGTCGCCGGTCGCGGGCTAGGTCGCGCGTGCCCGACGAACGACTCCGCGCGCTCTTCGACAACAACCGCCAGTGGGCGCGCGCGAAGAGCGAAGCCGACCCCGGCTTCTTCGACCGCCTCTCGCACCAGCAGAGCCCGCGCTTCCTGTGGATCGGGTGCGCGGACAGCCGCGTTCCCGCGACGGAGATCTGCGGCCTCGACCCGGGCGAGATGTTCGTGCACCGCAACGTCGCGAACCTCGTCGTCCACACCGACTTCAACTGCCTGGCCGTCCTGCAGTTCGCGGTCGAGGTGCTGCGCGTCTCCGACGTGATCGTCTGCGGCCACTACGGCTGCGGCGGCGTGCGCGCGGCGCTCGGCACGCGTCCGCTCGGCCTGATCGACAACTGGCTGCGCAACATCAAGGACGTGTACGAGCGCCACCGCGACGAGCTCGAGGCGGCGGGGCTCGACGCCGACGCGCGCGAGCGCCGCATGTGCGAGCTGAACGTGCGCGCGCAGGTCGAGAACGTGTGTGCGACGACGATCGTGCAGGACGCGTGGGCGCGCGGGCAGGCGCTCACGGTGCACGGCTGCGTGTACGGCCTCGAGAACGGGCTGCTCAAGGACCTCGGCGCGAGCGTGAGCGGGCTCGAGCAGCTGGCCGCGATCTACAGGATGGGCTGAGCGCCCGGCTCGCCCCGCGCGCTATCCGACCACGTTCACGAGCCGGCCCGGCACCACCACGACCTTCTTCGGCGCGCGGTCGCCGAGGTGCTTGCGCACCGCGTCGAGTGCGAGCGCGGCCTCGCGCACCGCGGCCTCGTCGGCGTCGGCCGCGACGTCGAGGTCGGCGCGCTTCTTCCCGTTCACCTGCACGACGATGCGCACCGTGTCGGCCGCGAGCCAGCGCGCCTCCGCGGCGGGCCACGGCGCGTAGGCGATCGACTCGGCGTGGCCGAGCGCGCGCCACATCTCCTCGGCGACGTGCGGCGCGAGCGGCGAGAGCAGGAGCGCGAGCGTCTCGGCGGCCGCGTGCGGGAGCGGCGCGTCGTCGCCCTCCTTCGCGACGTCGCGCACGAGCACCATGAGCTTCGAGATCGCGGTGTTGAAGCGCATCGCCTCGAGGTCCTCGGTGACGCCGTGGACCGTCTGCGCGACGAGCCGCTGCTGGGCTTCGGTGCCCGGGCCGTCGGCGAGCGGACGCGCGCGGTCGTCGTCGTCGAGCACGAGCTTCCACGCGCGGTCGAGGAAGCGGCGCACGCCCTGGATGCCGTCGGTCGACCACGGGGCGTCCTTGTCGAGCGGGCCGATGAACATCTCGTAGAGGCGCATCGCGTCGGCGCCGTACTGCGCGATCACGTCGTCCGGATTGACGACGTTGCCGCGGCTCTTCGACATCTTCTCGACGACCTCCTCGAGCACGAGGCCCTCGATCGTCGGGTGGACGGGCGTGCCGTCGGGCAGGCGCCGCACGTCGCGCAGCGGCACCCAGCGCGCCTTCACCGGGCGGCCGTCGTCGACGGCGACGAAGCCCTCGCCGTCCGCGCGCACCTGCCCGTGCGCGTAGACGCGCGCGTCGCGCCGGCCCTCGTCGGCCACGTCGTCGTCGAAGTAGCGGTAGCTGTAGCCGAGGATCATCCCCTGGTTGACGAGCTTCTGGAACGGCTCGCGCGTGTGCACGACGCCGAGGTCGAACAGCACCTTGTGCCAGAAGCGCGCGTAGAGGAGGTGCAGCACGGCGTGCTCGGCGCCGCCGACGTAGAGGTCTACGGGCATCCAGTAGCGCTCGGCCTCCGCCGAGATCGGCGCGCTCGCGTTGTGCGGGTCGCAGAAGCGCAGGTAGTACCAGCAGCTCCCCGCCCACTGCGGCATCGTGTTGCGATCGCGCCGGATCGTCTCGCCCGTCCTCGGGTCCGTGAGCTCGATCCAGTCGTGCGCGCGCTCGAGCGGCGTGTCGTTGCGCCCGCTCGGGCGGAAGTCGTCGAGGTCGGGGAGCTCGAGCGGCAGCTCGTGCTCGGGCACGAGCTCGACCGTGCCGTCGGCGCGGTGCACGAGCGGGAACGGCTCGCCCCAGTAGCGCTGCCGGCTGAAGAGCCAGTCGCGCAGCTTGTACGTGACGGCGCCGCGGCCCGCGCCCGCGCGCTCGAGCTCGGCCACGATGCGCGTCTTCGCCTCGGCGGTCGGCAGCCCCGAGATCGATCCCGAGTCGACGGCGACGCCCTCGCCGGTGAACGGCAGCTCGACGTCGCCGCGGGCCGCGCCGCTCTTCGAGACCGCGTCGACGACCTTGCGAACCGGGAGCCCGAACGCGCGCGCGAACGCGAAGTCGCGCTCGTCGTGCGCGGGCACCGCCATGATGGCGCCCGTCCCGTAGCTCGCGAGCACGTAGTCGGCGACCCAGATCGGGATGCGCTCGCCGTTCACCGGGTTGGTCGCGAACGCGCCGGTCGCGACGCCCGTCTTCTCCTTCGCGTCCGCCATGCGCACGCGCTCGCTCTTGCGCCCGGCCGCCTCGACGTAGGCGCGCACCGCCGCGCGCTGCGCGTCGGCGGTGATCGTGTCGACGAGCGGGTGCTCCGGAGCGAGCACCATGTAGGTGGCGCCGTGGAGCGTGTCGGGCCGCGTCGTGAAGACCTCGATCGCGAGCGATGCGTGGCCGTCGACGGCGAAGCGCACGTGCGCGCCCTCGCTGCGGCCGATCCAGTCGCGCTGCATCTTCTTGATGGGCTCGGGCCAGTCGAGCTCCTCGAGGTCCTCGAGCAGGCGGTCGGCGTAGGCGGTGATGCGCAGCATCCACTGGCGCATCGGGACGCGCTCGACGGGGTGGCCGCCGCGCTCGCTCTTGCCGTCGATCACCTCCTCGTTCGCGAGCACCGTGCCGAGCGCCGGGCACCAGTTCACGGGCACCTCGGCCTCGTAGGCGAGGCCGCGCTCGTAGAGGCGCTGGAAGATCCACTGCGTCCAGCGATAGTAGGCGGGGTCGGTCGTGTCGAGCTCGCGCGACCAGTCGTAGCTGAAGCCGAGCGAGCGGATCTGCCGCCGGAAGTTGTCGACGTTGCGCCGCGTCGTCTCGCGCGGGTGCGTGCCCGTCTGGATGGCGTACTGCTCGGCCGGCAGGCCGAACGCGTCCCAGCCCATCGGGTGCAGCACGTTGAAGCCGCGCATGCGCTTGTAGCGGGCGACGATGTCGGTCGCCGTGTAGCCCTCGGGATGGCCGACGTGCAGCCCGTCGCCCGACGGATACGGGAACATGTCGAGCACGTAGAACTTGGGCCGCGCCGGGTCGAGCTCGGCGCGGAAGGTCTCGTTCTCGAGCCAGTACGCCTGCCAGCGGGGCTCGATGCGCTTCGGGTCGTACGCCATGGCGCGGGAGAGTGGCGGGGGCGTGCGGGAGCGTCAACACGACGGACGGCGCGTGCGCGCGGTCGCGCGCGGGGCAGGGCGGGGGATCGCCGCTCGGCGCGGGCGGCGCTAGGCGCCGCGCGCGTCGTCGACCTGCAGCAGCTCGATGATCTTCGCCGCGTTCTCCTCGACGGCGCGTCCGCTCACGTCGATCACGGTCCAGCCGTGCTGGCGGAAGAGCCGCCGCGCGCGGTCGATCTCCTGCGTCACGGCGGCGGTGTCCGTGTAGCGCGAGTGCGGCGACGTGCGCAGCGACTTGAGCCGCGCCTGCCGCACCTGCAGCAGCGTCGACGCGTCGATGTCGAGCGCGAAGACCTTGCGGCGGTCGAGCTCCTCGAGCTCGCGCGGCAGGTCGAGGCCGGCGACGATCGGCACGTTCCCCGTCCGGTAGCCGCGCTGCGCCAGGTACATCGTGAGCGGCGTCTTCGACGTGCGCGAGACGCCGACCAGCACGATGTCGGCCTCGTACAGCGTCTTCAGGTTGGCGCCGTCGTCGTGGCGGACGGCGAACTCGACGGCCTCGATGCGCTGGAAGTAGTCGTCGCTGAAGCCGTGCAGGAGGCCCGGCTCGTGGCGCGGCTCGGCCTTCAGGTGCGCGGCGGCGCGCGCGATCAACGGGCCGAGCAGGTCGACCGTCGCGAGCCCGTGGCGCTCGGCCTCCCGAAGCAGCTCGGCGGCCTCGCGCTTCTCGACGAGGCTGAAGACGACGAGCGCGTCGAGCTCGGCCGCCTGCGCCATCACGCGGCGCACCTCGGAAGGGTGCCGCACGCCGCCGAAGATGCGCAGCCGCCACGGGTTCGTGAACTGCAGCATGACGGCGCGCACGGCCGCGGCGCCCGTCTCGCCGGTGCCGTCCGACACGACGAAGATCTCGCCCATCGGCACGCCCGGCTTGCCCTCGTGCTGCGCGGCCATCGCCTCGCGTCCTCGCTCCCGCGCGCTCCGCGTCAGTCGTCGAGCAGGCCCTTGCGGCGCTCGGCCTCGCGCTGGAGCGCCAGCGCCGCGCGCTGCTCGTCGGTCAGCAGCGCCGTCGCGACCTTCGGCCGCAGGATCGAGTAGAACGCCGGCACGACCGTGATGGCGCCCAGCATGTTGATCACCATCAGGATGGTGAGCAGCCACGCCATGTCGGCCTGGAAGCGCAGGTGCGAGAACGTCCAGAGCACGATCCCGCCCACGATCGTCGTGGCGGTGAACGACACGGCCATGCCCGTCGTGCGCACGGCGCGACGGACGGCTTCGTCGATGTCCTCCGTGTCGACGACCTCCTGGCGTATGCGGTCGACGATGTAGATCGCGTAGTCGACGCCGATGCCGACGCCGACGGACTGCACGGGCAGCGTGTTGATGTTGAGGCCGAGCCCCGCGACCGCCATGTAGGCGAGCGAGAGCATCGTCGCGGTCGAGATCTGCAGCAGGATGATCGAGCCGCTCGACACGGACTGGTACGTGACGGAGTGCAGCACGAAGATCACGAGCAGGATCAGCGCGATGTTCGCGACGTGCGAGCGCTCCACCTCGTCGTTGATCGCCGCCAGGATGCCCATGATGCCGCCTGCCATCACGAACTGGACGCCGCGCGTCCACGAGTTCGTGGGCTGGTAGCGGGGCACGCTGTCGACCGCCTTCGTGTCGTGCACGATCAGCTGGTCGACGTTCAGCGCGACGGCGCGGATGCCGTGCTCCTCGCTCTCCCACCACGCGTCGACGTCGCCGAGCTCCCAGTCCTCGAGGCTCTCGGGCCACGTGAAGACCTCGTCCTCCTCGAGCGAGTCGCGCGTGTCGACGAAGTCCTCCTGCGCGGCGACCTGGAAGTCCTCGATCCAGTCGGGGAGGTCCTCCTCCTTCGTGACCGAGTGGATCTGCTGGTCGGCGTAGGTGCCGTCGTCGTTGCGGATGCGCACGTTCAGCGTGTGGTTGCGCGGCGAGGGGAGGACGGGGCCGAGCATGTAGTAGAGCCAGTCGGCCATCTTGTCGTAGTCGGTGAACGACGCGTCCTTCGCGGCCTTGTCCTTGTCGAGGCGCACGATCACCTCGCCGATCGGATTGCGGCGGATGAACTCCTCCGCCGCGCGCGTCGCCTTCACGATCGTGTCGCCTTTGTGGTCCTCGTAGAAGAAGGCGATGTTCGAGTGCCGGCTGTCGTCGGTGAGGTAGGGCCGCAGGAAGCCGGGCGCGCTGTTCTGGCGCAGCTGGAAGATCTGCTGGCGCACGGTGGCCTGGTCGTTCGGCACGAAGGCCCACTTCGGGTCGCCGTAGTGGTTCTGCTGCCAGAGCGACTGGAGGATGGGCACGAGCGAGAGCGTGCCGCCGACGTCCGTGTAGCGGCGCATCCAGCGCTCGAACTGCTCCATGCGCAGGATCGGCTGCGCGTCGCCGCTCGCGTCCTTCTTGTCGCCGTCCGCGTACACGACGATCGTGTCGATGCCGCCGAAGCGGTCCGCGATCTCGGCCGTCGCGCGGTTCCACTCGTGGTCGGGGAAGAGCAGCGGCGTGCCCGGGCTCGCCTCGCCGATCTTCGAGTAGAAGAGCGCGATGTAGGTCGACGACACGAACAGGAAGACGGTGATGCCCGCGATCACCCACTTGTACGTCGGGTGCGTCGTGATGTAGCCGACGAACCGCGTGAAGCGGACCATGAAGCCGGGCAGGAAGTGCTCGTGCTCGGTCGGCGCCGGCAGGAAGCAGATCAGGACCGGGTGCAGGACCTCGACCGTGATGATGATCGAGGCCACCCAGAATGCGCCGAAGATGCCCAGGTCGCGCATCTGCGGAATCGACGTCACGAGGATCATCAGCAGGCCGGCGACGTCGGTGATGATGCCGAGCGTGCCCGGCACGATCAGCTCGCCCATCGCGACCGTCGCGACCTCGACCTTCGCGCGATCCGGGTCGCCGATCTGCGGCAGCATCGTCTCGTAGTCTTCGAAGAAGCGCTCGGCCATCTGCACCGTGTGCGAGATCGCGCGCGCCGTGATGATCGTCGGGATCACGAGGATCAGCGGGTCGAACGTGATGCCGACCCAGCCCGTGAAGCCGAGCCCCCAGATCACGGTGGCGAGGGCCGCGACGGCCGGGATCAGCACGCCGTGCCAGCGGCGGAAGTAGAGCCAGAGCAGGAGGAAGATCGCCGAGATCGTCAGGACGACGAAGAGCCCGATCTCGTAGGCGTGGATGAAGATCCACCCCGTCAGGATGGGGACGCCGCTGACGTAGACGTGGTGGTTCGCGTCCTCCTCGTCCGCCTTGATCTTCTGCACGTGATCGAAGACGGCCGAGAACGTCTCGCGCGTGTTGAGCCGGTCGGTGACGAAGCCGGCCATCATCAGCGCGCCCTTCTCGTCGTGCGAGACGAGGCGCCCGTAGATGAACGGCGGGTTCTGCCGCACCACCTCGCCGATCTCGTCCGCCTCCTCCTGGGTCTCGGGGAGCTTCTGGATCAGCGTCTCGCTCTTGATGTCGCCGTCGGCCTCGATCTGGACGACGCGCGTCGTGTGGTGCGTGAGCGACTGCACCTGGTAGTGGTTGACGGGGTACTGCGGGAAGCGGCGATCGAGCTCCTTGAGCAGCTCCTTCGGCTCGATGTCCGGGTTCGCCTCCTCGAGCTGCTCGCGCAGCTCGTCGCGCTCGTCGCTCTTGCTGTCGTAGCCCTCGCCGTCGAGCCGATCGGTGATGCGCTTGATCTTCGCGATCGTCTCCGGCGTGAAGATCGTGCCCTCGTCGACCGTGAGCGCGATGAACACCGCCGAGCTGCCGCCGAAGATTCCCGAGAACTTGTCCTGCGCGTGGATGTACGGGTGGTCGGGCCACTGCGCGCGCGCTTCGGTGTCGATGCGGATCTGCGGGCCCGGCAGCGGTGAGCCCATCGCCGCCAGGATCGCGTTCGCGATCGGGTATGCGAAGAAGCCGGTGGAGAGCAGCAGCAGCGTCGCGACGATCCCGCGGTGGCGCACGATCACGCGCGCCATTCGGAGCGTCCAGGAGTCGCGCGCGTGCGTGAGAGGGGCTTCGGCCATCGCTTCCTCGTTCGGCGTCGCTCCCGGCGACGGGGCGACGCGACGACCCGACCGGCCGGGCCGCGAGCGAGCCGACATTGCTCGCGTCGCGCTCGGGAGGTCGGGGAGTGAGAGTCGGTCCTGTGGGCCAGACAACGGGCGCCGGCCGAGAGCGGCACCCTAGTGGGAAGCGCGAAGCACGGTCAAGCGGAAAGCCGCTGGAATCGCCCGACTTTGCAGCGCTTTTTGCGAGCCCTGACGCCCAGTCCCTGCGCGGACTAGGCCTTCCGCGCGAGGAACTCGCGCGGCGAGAGCACGCGCGCGCCGTGATGGCGCGCGCGGTTCGCCAGCTTGCGATCGGCGGTGACGACGACGACGCGCGCCGGGTCGCGCGCCTGCTTCACGCGCCGCACGAGCCAGTCGTCGGCCGACGGCGCGAACACGCTCTGCAGCCGGCCGCCGGCCGCGACGCTCTCCGTACCGGGTGTAGAAGGCGCCGCCGCCGGCGACCGACTGCCGTCGAACACGACCCAGACCGAGGCCGCCGAGGGCGGCCCGTCCGACGCGCCGCCCTCGCGGACGGCGCCGTCGGGCGCCCGCGCGCCGCCGGGGGTGACGTCGGCGGCGGCGCACGGCTCGGCCCGGGTCGCCTCCTCCACGGCGACGAGCACGCGCTCGCGCGCCGCGGCCGTCCACCAGCTCGACCGCTCCTCGCCGCCCAGGAGCACGGCGTGGAGCAGGTTGAAGCCGTCGACGAGCCACTCTTCGACGGCCGGCTCCGCGGGGGACGGAGCGCCGGCGGACAGGGACGGGGGCAGGGAGCCGGACGAGGAGTCGGAAGGCGTCATCGCAGGAGCAGGATACGCAGCGCCCGAGAGGCGGGCCGGCCCGAGCCACAGAGCGAGGCCGAGCCCGAACGCGACGACGGCGAGCACGACGCCCGCCGCCTCGCCGAGCTCGACCAGCGCGGAGACGAGGACGCGGGGCCGGTGGGGTGCCGGGGAGAGGCGCTGCATGGGGAGTCTCCTGCTCGTGCGACGACGGGCGGCAGCATGGCGATGCCGCGTGACAGGTCCGGTCACACGTCTCGCGCGCCGCGCCGGCGCCGTTGCCCCGCCCCGTGGCGTGACCTACAGAGGGCCGCATGGCGTCCCCCACTGCGCAGCGCGCGACCCCGCGCTCCCCGGTCGTCCGCGTCGGTCTCGTCCAGATGCGCTGCGTCGACGACGCGGACGCGAACCTCGCGAAGGCGCTCGACGGCATCGCCGACGCCGCGCGCCGCGGCGCGAAGCTCGTCTGCCTGCAGGAGCTCTTCCGCAATCCCTATCCCTGTCAGGACGAGGACCCCGACCGCTTCGACTGGGCCGAGCCCGTCCCGGGCCCGAGCACCGAGGCGCTCGGCAAGGCGGCCGCCGAGCACGGCGTCGCCATCGTGGCGTCGCTCTTCGAGCGGCGCGCGCCCGGCCTCTACCACAACACGGCCGCGCTGCTCGACGAGACGGGCGCGGTGCGCGCGCGCTACCGCAAGCTCCACATCCCCGACGACCCGCTCTACTACGAGAAGTTCTACTTCGCGCCCGGCGACCTCGGCATTCCCGTCGAGCGGCTCGCGGGCGCGCCGGTCGCGACGCTCGTGTGCTGGGACCAGTGGTACCCGGAAGGCGCGCGGCTCGCGGCGCTCGGCGGCGCGCAGATCCTCTTCTACCCGACGGCGATCGGCTGGCAGCACGACGTCGGCGGCGAGGTCGACACGGCGCAGCACGCGGCGTGGGAGACCATGCAGCGCTCGCACGCGATCGCGAACGGCGTGTTCGTCGTCGCGGTGAACCGCACTGGCGAGGAGCGCCTGCCCGGCAGCGACGCCGGCATCCGCTTCTGGGGGCAGTCGTTCGTCGCCGATCCGTTCGGCCGCGTGATCGCGAAGGCGCCGGCCGACGAGGAGGCCGTGCTCGTCGTCGAGTGCGACCTCGCGCTCGTCGAGCGGACGCGCCGCGACTGGCCCTTCCTGCGCGACCGCCGCATCGACGTCTACGCCGATCTCGCGAAGCGCTTCCGTGACGACTGACGAAGCGCGGCCCGCGCGAAGCGGATACCGCTGGCCCGCAGAATGGGAGGAGCACGTCGCCACGTGGCTCACGTGGCCGCACGCGCGCACCACCTGGCCCGGCGAAGGGCGGCTCGAGCGCGTCGAGCGCGCCTATGTCGCGATGGTCGAGGCGCTCTCGGGACGCGAGCGCGTGCGCATCGTCGTCGACGGCGCCGCGCGCGAGGAGCGCGCGCGTGGCGCGCTGCGCGCCGCGGGCGTCGACGCCGACCGCGGCATCGAGTTCGTCGCGGCGCCGACCGACGACAGCTGGATCCGCGACTGCGGCCCCATCTTCCTGTGCGCGCGCGACGCCGCGTCGGCGGGGGGGCGCCCGGCGCGACTCGCGCTCGACTTCGGCTTCAACGCATGGGGCGGCAAGTATCCGCCCTTCGATCGCGACGACGCGCTCGCGCGTCGCGTCGCGCGCGCCGCGGGCGTCGAGTGCGCGACGATCGACGCCGTGCTCGAGGGCGGCTCCGTCGACGGCAACGGCGCCGGCACCGTGCTGACGACCGAGGCCTGCCTGCTGCACGCGAACCGCGGGCCGGTGCGCGGCGGGCCGCGCACGCGCGAGAGCGTCGAGGCCCTGCTCGGCGACTGCCTGGGTGCCGAGCGCGTGCTCTGGCTCGGCGACGGCATCGTCGGCGACGACACGGACGGGCACGTCGACGACATCGCGCGCTTCGTCGGCCCGCACACCGTCGTCGCCACCGTCGAGCCGGATGTCTCCGACCCGAACCACGCGCCGCTCGCGGAGAACCTGCGCCGCCTCGCGTCGATGCGCACCGCCGACGACAAGCCGATCGACGTCGTCGAGCTGCCGATGCCCGCGCCGCTCCGGCTCGACGGCGAGCGGCTGCCGGCGAGCCACGCGAACTTCCTGCTCGCGAACGGCGTGGCGCTCGTGCCCGTCTTCGGCGGCGCGAGCGACGCGCGCGCGCTCGCGGTCCTCCGCGAGTGCCTGCCGGGCCGCGACGTCGTCGGCATCCCGGCGAACGACCTCGTCGTCGGCCTCGGCGCCGTGCACTGCCTCTCGCAACAGGAGCCGCGCTAGCGGTCCGCCCCGAAGGCAGGAGCCGCGCTAGCGGTCCGCCCCGAAGGCAGGAGCCGCGCTAGCGGTCCGCCCCGCAAGCAGGAGCCGCGCGAGCGGCCCCAGCCGCGGCCCCGGTCGGCGCGCCGCAGATCCGTGTGCTCGCGCGCGCACACCGGTGTTAGGGTCGCCGCGTCGTCTCGCCCGCCGGGCCCGTCCGGGCCCGCAGATCGGAGCCCGCCATGGCTGCTGCACGCACGCTCGCGCTCGTCCTGCTCTCCCTCGCCCTGCTCGGCGGCTCCGGCCCGTGCGGCGGCGCGGCCTTCCAGATCCTCGAGCCCAGGGATGGGGCGCTCACGCGCGCCGACGTCGTCGACGTGCGCGTGCGCGTGCCGGGCGACGTCGCGACGAGCGAGCTGCGCTTCGCGCTCGACGGCGTGCCCGTCGCGCCGTCCGGCCTCGCGCGCACGGGCGACGTCGTGACGGGGCAGCTCACCGGCGCGCTCGGCGGCCCGCGCACGCTCGTCGTCGCGCTCGCGCCCGACCCGGGCGCGCCGTCGCTCGCCGCGCACTTCGAGGGCCTCGCGCTCCACGACCCCGACCACTGCGAGGTGCTGAACGACGCGGAGTGCCTCTACCCGTTCCCGTCGAGCCGCTTCCTGCGCTTCGACCCGACGAGCCCGACCGACTGGCGCGTCGACCTGCCCGCCGAGGCGATGCCCGACCTCGTCGTCGGCGACATCTTCGGCTTCACGACGGGCGCGCGCGCGCCGCTCGACCCGACGCCCTATCTGCGCAACGACGGCTTCAGCCCGATGGTGCAGATCCTCGTGCACTTCCCGGCCGGCTTCGATCCCGCGGCCTCGGGCGCCGCCGTGCTCGACCCCGCGACGCGCACGTTCGACCTCGGCTCGCTCGCGCCCGGCCACCCGACGGTGATCGTCGACGCCGAGACCGGCGAGCGCATCGCGCACTTCGTCGAGAACGACGACCGCGGCACGCCCGGCCGCACGGCGACCATCCTGCGCCCCGCGACGAGCCTGCTGCCCGGGCGCCGCTACCTCGTCGGCGTGCGCCACGCGGTCGACGCGAGCGGCCAGCCGATCGAGGCCGAGCCCGTGTTCGCCGCGCTGCGCGACGGGCGGCCGACGCAGATCCCGGCCGTCGAGGCGCGCCGCGCGCAGATCCAGAACGTGCTGCACCGGCTCGAGGACCACGGCGTCGATCCGGACGAGCTCGTGCTCGCGTTCGACTTCGTCACGCAGAGCGACGAGGGGCTGACGGGCGAGATGCTCGCGATGCGCGACGCGGCGATCGCGTGGGCCGACGCGCAGCCGCCGTCCGCGATCGTCACGCAGGCGACGCCGTTCGATCTCACGCCGCCCGCGCAGTGCGCGCCCGGCGTTCCGTGGCGCGCCGTGCTCGGCCGCATCCTCGTTCCGAACTTCCTGACGACGGACCCGAGCGCGCCCGTGCCGCCGCCGGCCGACCCGGTCGGCGCGCGCAACACGGTGGGCGTGCTCGCGCACGACGCGGCGGGGAACGTGCTGCAGACGGGCGCCTACGAGGCGCGCTTCGGGATGTCCATCCCGTGCGACGCGATCCTCACGGGCCCGGTGCGCCCGCTCGTCTTCGGGCACGGGCTCTTCGGCGACGGGCCGAGCGACGCGTCGTCGCTCGTGTTCGACCTCGCGCCCTACGTCGCCGATCTCCAGCAGCGCGGGCTCGTGTCGCCCGGGCGGCGCTTCGACATCGCGGCGGCGGGCACGCACTGGAGCGGGCTGTCGAGCCTCGACATCGCGCCGATCCCGTCCGGCATCGACTTCTCGAACCTCTCGCCGTCCGATCTCGCCGCGCTGATCGCGTTCTCGCGCAGCTTCATCGGGCAGATCTTCGTCGACTTCGATCGCTTCGAGGCGCTGCCCGACCGTCTGCGCCAGGGCCAGACGGCGACGATCGTCCTCGCGCGGCTGCTCGAGAACGGCGCGCTGAACGCGCACCCGGCCTTCCAGGCGCCGGCCGGTGGCGCGGTGCCGGCCGGGCAGGGGCTGCTCGCGGCCGGCGAGGTCAACTATCTCGGCGCGAGCCTCGGCGGGATCATGGGCCTCATGTTCACGTCGCTGTATCCGGACATCGAGCGCTCGATCGTCGACGTGCCGGGCGCGAACTTCTCGCTGCTGCTCCAGCGCGCGAAGCCGTTCAAGGCGTTCCAGACCGTGCTCGAGGTGATCGAGCCCGACCCGATGCGGCAGCTCGCCGGGCTCGGGCTGCTGCACGAGCTGTGGGTGAAGGGCGAGTCCGCCGGGTACCTGCACCACCTGAGCGGGAAGACGCTGCCGCGCTTCCCGGGCTCGGGCCCGAAGAACGTGCTGATGTCGGTCGCGAAGTACGACCAGCAGGTGACGCCGCTCGGCGCGCAGATCGCGGCCGCGACGATCGGGCTCGAGAACCTCGCCGGCAGCGACGCGAGCGGGCTGCCGCTCGTGCCCGACCGCGTGGGCGGGCCCGCGCTCTCGGGCCACGTGCTCTACGACACCGGCGCGTACGCGCTCGGCACGCCGACCGAGGTGTTCGTCCCGCCGGTCGTGAACCGCCCGGCGCCCGTCGACGACAACCGCTGCGACCCGCACGGCACGCGCTTCACGATCCCCGCCTCGCTCGAGCAGGTGCTCGCCTTCCTCGAGCCGAACGGGCGGATCGAGAACTTCTGCAACGGCGCGTGCGACGCGGCCGAGCCGCTCGAGCTGCCCGGCGGGCTCGCGGCGCCGTGCGATCCGCTCGCGCCGTAGCGGCGCGACGCGGCGCCGCGCACGGGTCGGGCGAACACCGGTTGGCGACCGGGCCGATGCCCGGGGCGCGCAACGCATCGTTGCGCCGCGCGGAGCGGCG
Organism: Myxococcota bacterium; assembly: GCA_041389495.1. Classification (NCBI taxonomy): domain Bacteria; kingdom Pseudomonadati; phylum Myxococcota; species Myxococcota bacterium. Next base: position 1,112,226 of record JAWKRT010000001.1, read on the forward strand.
TCCGGGTGCGCGCGGAGTACGTTCCGCGCCGTCCGGATCTGGGATCGCGCACGCGGAAGCGTTATAACCTGTCCGCCGCGAATCCCCCGGTAGCTTTCCCGAATCCCCAGGAGGTGCGAGAACGCCGTGGTCGAGGTGTTTCGGCACGACGTGATCATCGTCGGCGGTGGCGGCGCGGGACTTCGCGCCGCCATTGCCGTTGCAGAGGCCGACCCGAGCCTCTCGTGCGCCGTCGTCTCCAAGGTCTATCCGATGCGCAGCCACACGGTCTCGGCCGAGGGCGGCAGCGCGGCGGTGGCCCGCGACGACGACAGCCTCGAGATGCACGGCTACGACACCGTGAAGGGGTCGGACTTCCTCGGTGATCAGGACGTCATCCAGTATTTCGTCGAGCAGGCGCCGAAGGAGCTCTCGCAGCTCGAGCGGTGGGGCTGCCCGTTCAGCCGCAACGAGGACGGAACCGTCGCCACGCGCGCCTTCGGCGGCATGACGACGAAGCGCACGTGGTATGCGGCCGACAAGATCGGCTTCCACATGCTGCACACGCTGTTCCAGACCTCGATGAAGTACGACTCGGTCGTCCGCTACGACGAGCACTTCGTCACGAAGCTCCTGGTCGAGAACGGCGCCGCGCAGGGCGTCGTGGCGCTCGACATCCGCACGGGCGACGTGAAGGTCATCCTCGGGCGCGCGGTGATCGTGACGACCGGCGGCGGCGGGAAGATCTTCCCGTTCACGACGAACGGCATGATCAAGACGGGCGACGGCATGGCGCTCGCCTATCGCGCCGGCGTCGCGCTCAAGGACATGGAGTTCGTCCAGTACCACCCGACGGGCCTGCCGGGCACGGGCATCCTCATCACGGAGGCCACGCGCGGCGAGGGCGGGCACCTCAAGAACAGCAAGGGCGAGCGCTTCCTCGTCGAGTACGACTACGGCGTCGGCACCAAGGCCGAGCTCGGCCCGCGCGACATGATCTCGCGCGCGATCGTGCAGGAGATCCAGGCCGGGCGCGGCCTCGACGGCCCGTACGGCCAGTACGTGAACCTCGACCTCACGCACCTCGGCGAGGAGAAGCTGTCGACGCGCCTGCCGTTCGTGCTCGAGCTCTCGCGCACGTACGTCGGCGTCGACCCGGTGAAGCAGCCGATCCCGATCCGCCCCGTCGTCCACTACATGATGGGCGGCATCGACACCGACATCACGGCGGGCACGTCGATGCCGGGTCTGTACGCGGCGGGCGAGGCGGCGTGCGGCTCGCTCAACGGCGCGAACCGGCTCGGGTCGAACTCGCTGACGGAGTGCCTCGTGTTCGGCGCGCGCGCCGGCGTCGAGGCCGTCCGCTACCTGCGCGGCGCGCCGGCGGCGAACGAGGCGAGCCTGCGCGCGCAGGGCGACGAGGAGGCGAACCGCATCGCCAACCTGCGCGGCCGGCAGAAGGGCGGCGAGCGCATCTCGCAGGTGCGCCGCGAGCTCAACAAGGCGATGGAGGAGGGCTGCGGCGTCTACCGCAACCAGGAGTCGATGCAGGCCACGGTGCGCGCCGTCGCGCAGCTGCGCGGTCGCGTCTCCGACCTCAAGCTCGAGGACACGTCGCGCGTGTTCAACACCGAGCTGATCGCGGCGCTCGAGCTCGTCAACATGGTCGACGTCGCCGAGGCGGTGGCCGTCTCGGCCGCGCACCGCAAGGAGTCGCGCGGCGCGCACACGTGCAGCGACTTCCCGACGCGCGACGACGTGAACTACCTCTACCACACGCTCTGCTACTTCGATCCGGCCGGGCCGCGCCTCGACAGGAAGGCCGTCACGCTGGGCAAGTGGGAGCCCGAGGAGCGGAAGTACTGATGGCCGACGGTGCGCAGACACGGAAGCGGAAGTTCGTCATCACGCGCTTCGACCCGGACGTCGACCAGGTGCCGAAGACGCAGGAGTACGAGATCCCCTGCCAGTCGGACTGGAAGGTCCTCGACGCCATCAACTTCATCAAGGACGAGGTCGACCCGTCGATCTCGCACCGCTGGTCGTGTCGCATGGCCGTGTGCGGCAGCTGCGGGATGATGGTGAACGGCGAGCCCAAGCTCACGTGCAAGACGTCGCTCGACCACTACGGCGACACCGTCGAGATCGAGCCGCTCGCGAACTTCCCCATCGTGAAGGATCTCGTCGTCGAGCTCGAAGGCTTCATGGACAAGTTCAAGGCCGTGAAGCCGTGGATCGTCGCGGCGAAGGACGAGGCCGCCATGAAGGCCGCGTCCACGATGAAGGAAGGCACGTACCGCCAGAGCACCGAGGAGCTCATGGCGTTCAAGCAGTTCAGCATGTGCATCAACTGCATGCTGTGTTATGCGGCGTGCCCGGTGGTCGCGAACGAGCCCGACTTCCTCGGGCCGGCCGCCATCGCGCTCGGCCACCGCTACAACATGGACACGCGCGACGGCGGGCAGCACGAGCGCAACGAGGTGTTCCGCGGGCCGGGCACCGTGTTCTCGTGCTCGTACGCGAACGAGTGCAGCGAGGTGTGCCCGAAGGGCGTCGACCCGGCGGCCGCCGTCAACCAGGCCAAGTTCAACGCCGTGATCGACTGGGCGACGGGCTTCGTCGTGCCGCGCGGGGGGGCGAAGTGATGCCGTCGACGAATCCGTCGCACGCGGGCGCGATGTCGCCGAAGCGGCCGGGCAAGACGCGGACGGCGCCGCCGATGACGCCGTCCTCGTGGCCGACGAGCCCGCGCATGAAGGCCTACGCGCGCTTCGGCATGACGGGCTGGGTCTACCTCGTCGCGAGCGCCGTCGCGATCGAGGTGGTGTGGGCGCTCGGCTCGGGGCCGCAGGCGTGGGCCGACATGCAGGCGCTGCTCGCGCACCCCGCGATGATCGCGCTGCACGTCGTCTGCCTCGTGTCGGTCGTCTACGTGCTCGTTCGCTTCTTCGCGCTGTTCCCGAAGGCGCAGCCCGCGCGGATCGGGCCGGCGAAGCCGCCGCCGCGCGCGGTGCTGCACGCCGGGCTCTACGCGGCGTGGATCGGAATCACGGTCGTGCTCTCGGCCGTCCTGGCGGGAAAGGTCTTCTGATGAGCCACTCGAATCACCCGCTCCTCAAGCTCGAGCCGCTGATCTGGTTCCTGTTCGGCCAGGGCATCATGATCGGGTCGATGCTGCTGACGGGCTGGCTGCTGGTCGTCGGCATCCTCGCGCCGCTCGGCGTGGTCGCGCCGCTCGGCTGGGAGCACGCGCACGCGATGGCGTCGCATCCCGTCGGACGCATCGTGCTCGTCGGCATCCTCGCGCTCCCGCTCTGGAAGGGCGCCCACCACGTGCGCCACTTCTTCATCGATCGCGGGCACGCGGAGCAGGACGGGCTGATCGGCTCGCTCGCCTACCTCGTCGCGACGGCGGGCTCGGTGGCGGCCGTGCTCGCGGTGGTGCGGCTGTAGCCGCGCGCCTGCTCGACGGCATCCGCGTCCTCGACCTGACGCGCGTCGTCGCGGGGCCGTACGCGACGGCGCTGCTCGCCGACCTCGGCGCCGACGTCGTGAAGGTCGAGCACCCGCGCACGGGCGACGACTACCGCGCCGGCCCCGCGCCGCCCGGCGAGACGTCGCTCTCGTTCCAGAACACGAACCGCGGCAAGCGCTCCATCACGCTCGACGTGCGGACGGAGGAGGGGCGCGAGCTCTTCCTGCGGCTCGCCGAGCGCGCGGACGTCGTGGTCGAGAACTTCCGCGCCGGCTGGATGGAGCGCCGCGGCCTCGGCCCCGCCGCGATCCAGGCGCGCAGCCCGCGCTGCATCGTCGCCTCGCTCTCGGGCTTCGGGCAGACGGGGCCGTACGCCGGCCGCGCGTCCTACGACGTCGTCGCGCAGGCGACGGGCGGGCTCATGGCGATGACGGGCTGGCCGGACGGGCCGCCGACGCGCGGCGGCGGCGCGCTCGGCGACTACGTCGGCGCGCTCTTCCTCGCGCTCGGCATCGCGGCGGCGCTCGTCGACCGCGAGCGCACCGGACGCGCGCGCGTGCTCGACCTCTCGAACCAGGACGCGATCTTCGCGCTCACCGACTCGATGCCGACGCTCGCCGCCGGCATCGGCGCCGCGACCGAGCGCCTCGGCAACGACCACCCGTTCGCGACGCCGTACGGCGCGTTCGAGGCGCGCGACGGCTGGATCGTGATCGCGACCGCGAGCAACCGCCTGTTCCGCGCGCTGTGCGCGGGCATCGGCCGCCCCGAGCTCGCGAGCGACGAGCGCTTCCGCCGCCACGACGCGCGCGCACGCCACCGCGAGGAGCTGCACGCGGTCTTCCGCGCGTGGGTGGCGGAGCGCACGGTCGACGAGGTGCTGCAGGCGCTCGGGCCGGACGGCGCCGACGTGCCCGTCGCGCGCGTCGAGCGCCCCGAGGAGCTCGTGCGCGACCCGCAGCTCGTCGCGCGCGGCATGATCGAGCGCCACCCGCACCCGACGCTCGGCGAGATCCTGTTCACCGCGAGCCCGCTGCGCTTCACCGATGCCGCGCCGCGAGCGCGCGCGCTCGCGCCGGAGCTCGGCTGCGACGGCGACGACGTCTACGCCGAGCTCGGCCTCGATGCGGAAGCGCTCCGCGGCCTGCGCGAGCGCGGGGTCGTCTGAGCGTCAGCGCGGCCGCGAGTCAGTGACGCCACCACGACGTCGCGAGCAGCGGGCCGAGCTCCGGGCGTGCGAGCTCCGCATCGCGCGCCGGGAACGAGACGCGGAACTTCACGAACCACTGGCCGACCGGGAAGAGATACAGGTGCGATTCGATCGGCTCGTCGACCCCGCGGAACGAAGGCAGCTCGAAGCGCGCGTGGTATCCCCATTTCTTCACGTCGCCTAGCGTGAACTCGCCCGCTTCCTGGTCGAGAAGGCGTGCGAAAGGCGACAGGCGCATGATGTCGGCCTCGACCCGATCGATGTGCGACGCGACCTCTTCCTTGCTCAGGCTCGCGTTGCGAGCGGACTCCGTCACAGGATCCGCGTCGCGTGGCCCTTCCAGTACTCGTCCTTGAGCAGGCGCTTGTAGAGCTTGCCGGTCGGGTGGCGCGGGAGCTCGTCGCGGAAGTCGACGCTGCGCGGGCACTTCACGTCGGCGAGGTGCTCGCGACAGTAGGCGATGAGCTCGCGCTCGAGCGCGGGCCCGGCGTCGCGCATGTCGATGGGCTGGACGACGGCCTTCACCTCCTCGCCGAAGTCCTCGTTCGGGACGCCGAAGACGGCGACGTCGTGCACCTTGGGGTGCAGCGTGAGCACGTTCTCCGTCTCCTGCGGGTAGATGTTCACGCCGCCGCTGATGATCATGTTGGCCTTGCGGTCGGTGAGGTACAGGAAGCCGTCGGCGTCGAGGCGGCCGACGTCGCCGAGCGTGCTCCAGCCGTTGGGCAGGAAGCTCGACGCCGTCTTCTCCGGGTCGTTGTGGTACTCGAAGCCGCGGCCGTCGGCGGGCCCTTCGAAGTACACGGTTCCCTCCTCGCCGACCGGCACCTCGTGGCCGTCGTCGTCGACGATGTGCACGGGCGCGGTGAGCGCCTTGCCGACGCTGCCCTCGTGCGCGAGCCAGTCCGACGGCGAGCAGTAGACGAAGCCGTTGCCCTCCGTGCCGGCGTAGTACTCGTGGATCACGGGCCCCCACCACTCCATCATCTGGCGCTTCACGGCGACGGGGCAGGGCGCGGACGCGTGCACGGCGAAGCGCAGGCTCGAGACGTCGTACCGCGCGCGCGTCTCCTCGGGCAGCTTCAGCATGCGGACGAACATCGTCGGCACCCACTGGCTGTGCGTGACGCGGAAGCGCTCGATCGCGGCGAGCGCGCCCTCGGCGTCGAAGCGCTCCATCACGACGACGGTCGCGCCGAGCCGCAGGAACTGCGTGCAGTAGCGCAGCGGGGCGGAGTGGTAGAGCGGAGCGGGCGAGAGGTAGACGGAGTCGGCGTTCGCGCCGAACAGGCCCGCGATGAGCGCGGTGAGCGCCTCGCCCGTGCCGAGCGGCTTGCCGCCGGCGCGGAGCTTCACGCCCTTGGGCCGCCCCGTCGTGCCCGACGAGTAGAGCATGGGTTGCCCTTCGACGCGTTCGGGCAGCGGCGATGCGGGCGCCGCCGCGATCGCGGCCTCGTAGCGTTCGAAGCCGGGCAGCCCGCCGCCGACCGACAGGCGCAGCGCCATGCGCGCGACCGCGTCGCCGGCGCGCGCGACGGCGTCCGCCTTGTACGGGCTCGCGACGAACGCGCGGCTGCCGCTGTCCTCGAGGATGTATGCGAGCTCTTCCGCGGTGAGCCGCGAGCTGATGGCCGTGTAGTCGAGGCCCGCGTAGTGCATGCCCCAGACGACGGCGAGGTACTCGAGGCGGTTCTCCATGCAGAGCGCCGCGTGGTCGCCGGGCGCGAGGCCGGCGTCGGCGAGCAGGCTCGAGAGGCGATTCGCCGCGTCGTCGAGCTCGCCGTACGTGAGCGTCGCGCCCGTCTCGGCCATCACGATCGCGGGCTTGTCGGGCGTGCGCGCCGCCCACGCTCCCGGGTAGAGGCTCGGTGCGTCGCTCATGCCTGGGCTCCTCCGTCGCTCGCGCGCCCCCGCGGCGCGGCGCGCCATCGTACAATGCGGCGATGCCGTTCGATCCCTCGACGATCCGTCTCCTGTCCCCCGCCTTCTACGGCGGCGATCCGTTCCCGGCCTACGCATGGCTGCGCGACCACTCCCCCGTCCACTGGGACGAGAAGGGCCGCGTCTTCGGCGTCTCGCGCTTCGAGGACGTGATCGCGATCGAGAAGGACCCCGCGCGCTACAGCTCGGCCCAGGGCTCGCGCCCGCGCATCCCGGGCGACTACTCGATGATCAACCGCGACGATCCGCAGCACAACGACATGCGGCGCGTCGTGTCGAGCCGCTTCACGCCGCGCGCGGTGCGGCGCCACGAGGGCGCGGTGCGCAAGCGGGTGACGGGCCTGATCGATCGCGTCGCGCGCGAGGGCCGCGCCGAGGTCGTCGCCGACCTCGCGGCGCCGCTGCCGGCGATGGTGATCAACGACTGGCTCGGCTTCCCCGACGCGAACTGGTCGAGCTCGAAGCGCTGGGCCGAGGTGACGATGCTCGCCGGCGGCCAGCACGACCCCGAGACGGGCGAGATGGACTTCTTCGGCGTCGAGGGCGCGCAGCAGGCACTCGAGGAGTTCACGGCCGCGGTGCTCGAGCTCGTGCCGAAGCGCCGCGCCGATCCGCGCGACGACCTGATCTCCGCGTGGGCGCACGCCGAGGTGGGCGGCAAGCGCATGACCGACGCCGACATCGTCTCCGAGGCGCTGCTCGTGCTGAACGGCGGCGCCGAGACGACGCGCGCCGTCATCGGCGCGACCGTCGTGAACCTCGCGCGCCATCCCGAGCAGCGCGCGAAGCTCGTCGCGGATCCGTCCGGCATGGCGGTCGCCGTCGAGGAGTTCATCCGCTTCGTCACCCCCGTCAACAACATGCGGCGCACGGTCGCCGAGGCGCACGAGCTGCACGGCCAGTCGCTCGAAGCGGGCGCCGAGCTCCTGCTCCTCTACGGCGCCGCGAACCGCGACCCGCGCCACTTCTCCGACCCGGACGTCTTCGACGTCGAGCGCCGCCCGAACCAGCACCTCGCCTTCGGGTTCGGGACGCACTTCTGCCTCGGGGCGAGCGTCGCGCGGCTCGAGATCCGCGTGATGTTCGAGGAGCTGCTGCGGCGCATCCCCGATTTCGAGCTCGCCCAAGGCGCCGCGCCGGCCTACGTGCCGAGCGTCTTCACGCGCGGCTTCGGCGCCGTGCCGATCGAGTTCACGCCCGAGCGCGGCTAGCCGCCCGGGCGCGCCGCGATTTTTTGTCGGCGCCGGCGGTTGACGGCGCCCGACGCCGTGTCCAGAGATCGCGCCCGTCGGGAGGAGCCTCCCGACTCCGGCGGGCGCGGCCCGCCGCACGCCGCGCACGAGCGCGGCACAGCGAGCGGAGGAAGACGACATGGCACTCGGAAACCTGATCCTGCGCGACCCGTTCACCGGCTTCGGCCCGCTCCTCGAGCGCGCCTTCCCGCCGGCGAGCGACGTGGCTGCGAGCGCGTTCGTGCCGCGGATCGACGCCGTCGAGGAAGAGGGCGCGTTCCGCGTGACGGCCGAGCTCCCCGGCGTCGCCGAGGAGGACGTCGCGGTCGAGGTCGAGGACGGCGTCCTGACGCTGCGCGGCGAGAAGAAGAGCCACTTCGAGGCGCCCGAGACCGACGGCGCGCGCTACCGGCGCGTCGAGACGTCCTGGGGCCGCTTCGAGCGCAGGCTGCGCTTCGGCGTCCCGATCGACGAGTCGAACGTGCGCGCGAGCGCGAAGAACGGCGTCCTCACGATCGTGATCCCCAAGCTCGAGGAGCCGCGTCCCGCGGTGCGGACGATCCCCATCGAGCGCGCGTAGCGCGCGGCGAACGAGCAGGGCGCGCGCAGCGCGCGCGAGAGAGAGGCCTGGAATGCGCTCCCGCTCCTGCGGGGCGCGCGACCGGCGGGCTCGGCCAGGGGTGGGCGAGCCCGCCGCATCGTCGCGCGCGGCGCTGCGCGCCTAGCGTCGCCTCGCGCTCCCCAGCCCGGGCCGTTTCGCCTATGCTGCTCGGCCGCCCGCCACGACACCACCGGGCCGAGGCCTCCATGGATTTCGGGTTCAGCGACGAGCAGGAGCTGCTCCGCGCCGAGGTGCGCAAGTTCCTCGACCAGAACGCCCCGCTCGAGCACGTCCGCACGCTCGCCGAGACGCCGCGCGCGCTCGATCCCGCGCTCTGGGGTCGCATGGCCGAGCTCGGCTGGGTCGGCCTCACGATGCCCGAGGCCCACGGCGGCATGGGTCTCGATCTCCTGACCTTGATCGTGCTCCTCGAGGAGACGGGGCGGACGCTCTTCCCGTCGCCGATCGTCTCGACCGTCGTCGCCGCGCGCGCGATCGCGCGCGCGGGCAGCGAGGCCCAGAAGGCGCGCTGGCTCCCGGGCCTCGCCGCCGGCACGACGATCGGGACGCTCGCGTACCTCGAGGCGGGCGACCGCCACGCGCCCGACGGCGTCGCACTCGCGGGCGCGCGCGACGGCGAAGCGACGGTGCTCTCCGGCGCGAAGGAGCTCGTCGCGGACACGGCCACCGCCGACCTGTTCGTCGTCGTCTACCGAAGCGGCGCCGCACCCGACGCGCTCTCGCTCGCGGTCGTCGAGCGAGGCACGCGCGGCCTCGCGGTCGAGGACCTCCCGACGATCGACGCGACGAAGCGCATCGGGCGCCTCGTGCTCGACGGCGTGCGCATCGAGGCCGACGCGCGCCTCGGCGCGGAGGGCGAGGGCGGCGCGCTCTTCCAGGAGCTGCTCGACGTCGGCGCGCTGCTCACGAGCGCCGAGATCGTCGGCGCCGCCGAGGGGGCGGTCGCGATCACGACGCGCTTCGCGCGCGAGCGCGTGCAGTTCGGCTCGCCGATCGGCCGCTTCCAGGCCGTGAAGCACCCGCTCGCCGACGCGCACGTCGACACCGAGTCGATCAAGTCGCTCGTCTACTACGCGGCGTGGGCGCTCGATCGCGGCACCGACGACGCGTCCGCCGCCGTCTCGCGCGCGAAGGCCTACGCGAGCGAGGCCTTCCCGCGCATCGGCATCGACGGCGTGCAGCTCCACGGCGCCGTCGGCTTCACGTGGGAGTACGACATCCAGCTCTATCTCAAGCGCTCGAAGTGGGCGCGCCCGGCGTTCGGCGACGCCGACCACCACTACGAGCGCCTCGCCGCCCGCTCGCTCGCGCCCGGCGCCTGAGCGGCGAGCGCGCGTCCCCGCTCGCGCGTCGACGCGCGCTCCGCCGCAGGAGACCCCATGGACTTCGATCTGAGCCCCGAGGACGAGGCCTTCCGCCAGGAGGTGTGCGCGTTCCTCGACGCGAACCTTCCGCCCGCGAGCGAGCGCGGGCCGGCGTTCAAGCAGGAGTGGGACGCGAAGGTGCGCGCGAAGGGCTGGGTCGGCTTCTCGTGGCCGAAGGAGGTCGGCGGCGGCGGCGGCTCGCTGATGCAGCAGGTGATCCTGAAGGACGAGATGGCGAAGCGCCGCGCGCCGTCGCTCGGCTCGTGCTTCATGGGCCTCGCGTGGGTCGGGCCGTCGATCATCGCCTACGGCACGCCCGAGCAGAAGGCGCGCTTCGTCCCCGACATCCTCGACAGCCGGTACCAGTGGTGCACGGGCTACTCCGAGCCCGGCTCGGGCAGCGACCTCGCTTCGCTGCAGTGCCGGTGCGTGCGCGACGGCGACGAGTACGTCGTCGACGGCCAGAAGATCTGGACGTCCATCGCGATGTGGGCGAAGTGGATGATCCTGCTCGTCCGCACCGACCCGGCGGCGCACAAGCACGAGGGCATCACGTGCCTGCTCGTCGAGATGGACACGCCCGGCATCGAGGTGCGTCCGATCCGGAACATGGCCGGCGGCGAGATGTTCGCGGAGGTCTTCTTCGACGGCGTCCGCGTGCCCGTCGCGAACCGGCTCGGCGACGAGGGCCAGGGCTGGCAGGTGACGGTGACCGCGCTCGCGAACGAGCGCTCGGGCATCGCCGAGTTCCACGGCCTGATGCACGACCTCGAGCGGCTGCGCGGCCTCGCGCGCGAGTGCCTGCGCAACGGCCGCCCGGCGATCGAGGACGCGGCGATCCGCCGCCGCCTCGTGCGCGCGGAGGTGCGCATCGAGGCGATGCGCCTGAACGGCATGCGCGCGCTCACGAAGCAGCTGCGCGGCGAGCCGCTCGGCGCCGAGACGTCGATCAACAAGCTCCACCGCGCGAGCCTCGAAGTCGAGCTCGGCGAGCTCGCGCTCGAGATCGAGGGCGGCGCGGGCGCGCTCGCCGGCGCGGCGGCGCCCGAGCGCGGGCGCTGGCAGACGATGGCGCTCTCGTGGCCCGAGGTCGTGATCGGCGGCGGCACGCCCAACATCCAGCGCAACATCATCGCCGAGCGCCTGCTCGGCCTCCCGAAGGACTGACGCGCGCGATGGGCGTCGCCGGTGAGGAGCGGCGCGCGCGCATCGAGGCGAAGCTGCGCGAGCGCCTCGCGGCGACGCACGTCGAGGTGCTCGACGAGAGCCACCTGCACGCGGGCCACGCCGGCGCCGCGTCGGGCGGCGGCCACTTCCGCGCGACGATCGTGTCCGGGCGATTCGCCGGCCTCACGCGCGTGCGCGCGCAGCAGCTCGTCTACGAGGCGCTGGCGGACGAGATGGGCGGCGCGATCCACGCGCTCGCGATGCGCACGCTGACACCGGAAGCCTGGCGCGAGAGCGAAGGCGGAGCGGAGCGAGCGCCTACAGCAGCATCGCGCTCCACGCCGTCAGCGTCGTCGTGAACCCGGCGGCGTTGCGGTGGCCGCCGCCGCCGAGCGCGGCCGCGACGCGTGCGACGTCGACGTCGCCGATCGAGTACAGCGTCGCCGTGACGCGGTCGCCGTTCACGCGGTAGACGCAGCCCCACGGCTCGCCGAAGGCCGCGCGCTTCGCGAGCTCGTGCCCGATCGCGCTGCGGTGGACGCTCGCGTTCACGGCCTCGACGCGCCGTCCCTCGATCACGAGCGTCGTCGTCGCGCGCACGGCGCGCGCGACCTCCGTGCGCTTCGCGCGCACGAGGGGCTCGCCCTCGCGCGCGAGCTCGAACGGGTCGCGGCGCGCGAGCTCGTCCCAGACGTCGAAACGCAGCGGGTAGGAGTCGATCGCCGCGTTCACCTCCTCGGAGCGCGGGAGCTTCCACGCCCAGAGGTCCTGGTCCTCGACGTAGCCGAGCAGCTCGGGCAGGGGCTCGCCGTCCGCGAAGTGCATCCACGCGAGCGCGGCGCCCGAGTGGTCGAGATCGAAGAGGATCGTGTGCCCGTGGGCCTCGACGGCGTTGCGCAGCGAGAGGTCGGCCTCGAAGCGGTCGCGCGAGCTCACGTGGTGGTCGAGGACGACGAGCTCGGCGGCCACCTCGGCGAGCGCGAGCACGTCGCGCGGGCGCGGCGCGATGTCGACGAAGGCGATCCGCGCGCCGTCGACGGCGTCGAGATCGGCGCGCGTGAACGCGTCGTCGTGCGAGCGCGGGCGGTACTCGGCGTCGTCGCCCCAGAAGCGCCGCACGGCCCAGGCCGCGCCGAAGCCGTCCGGACAGCCCGCGTGGAAGAAGCAGATGCGTTTCACGCGCGCGAGAGTACCGCGTCGCCCTCGCGCGCGCGGTGCTACCGTCGCGCGCGCGCACAGCGCCCGCGCGTGCGACGCGAGAACGAGCCCGATGACTCCCCCCCTCTCCGCACTCCCCGCTCGCTTCGGCGCGCCCATCGGCGCGACGAACGTCGCCGTCGTCGCGGCGCGCGAGCTCGACGAGCCGTGCAGCCCGTGCGCCGCGTACGAGCGCTTCCGCGGCGATCCCTTCCCCTGGCTGCTCGAGAGCGCGCTCGCGCGCGCCGACGTCGGCCGCTTCTCGTTCGTCGGCGCGTCGCCCGAGCTCGTGCTGCGCGTGCGCGACGGCGTCGCGCGCATCGAGCGGCCCCGCGCGGGCGGCGCCGCGTCGCCTTCGCGCGCGACGCGCGTGGCCGATCCGCTCGACGCGCTCCGCGCGATCCTCCCGCCGCCTCCGGTCGAGGTGCCTGCGCTCGTCGAGCACGTCCCGTTCGTCGGCGGCGCCGTCGCGTGCCTCGGCTACGAGCTCGGCTCGTTCACCGAGCCCGTCGCGCTCGCCGCGCGCGACGAGCTCGGGCTCGACGACCTCGTCGCCCTGCGCGTCGACCGCGTCGTCGTCTTCGACCACGAGAGCCAGCGCGCGTTCGCCGTCGGGCTCGGGGTCGGGCCGTCGCGCGAGACCGCGCGGCGCGCGGCGGAGCGCGCGACCGAGGCGCTCGCCGCGCGCGTGCGCGGCCTGCGCTACGAGGCGCAGATGTCGGAGGAGCGCGCGCGGTCGCGCGGCCGCACGGCCGTGCCCGAGCGCGCCGTCCTGCGCACCGAGCCCGCGAGCTATGCGAAGGCGGTCGAGCTGCTGCTCGAGCAGATCGACGCCGGCAACGTCTACCAGGCGAACCTCACACAGCGCATCGACGTCCCGTTCGACGGCGACCCCTTCCAGCTCTACCGCGCGCTGCGCCGGCGCAACCCGGCGCCGTTCGCCGCCTGCATCGAGCTGCCGGAGGTCGCCGTGCTCTCGAGCTCGCCCGAGCGGTTCCTGCGCGTCGACGCGCACGGCCGCGTGCAGAGCCGGCCCATCAAGGGAACGCGGCCGCGCGGCGACGCGGCGCGCGCCGACGCCGGCCTCGCCCACGCGCTCGCGCACTCCGCGAAGGACCGCGCCGAGAACCTCATGATCGTCGACCTCGTCCGCAACGATCTCGGGCGCGCGTGCCGCACCGGGAGCGTGCGCGTTCCGTCGCTGATGGCGATCGAGGGCTACGCGAGCGTCTGGCAGATGGTGTCGACGGTGGAGGGCGAGCTGCGCGACGGCTGCGACGCGATCGACCTCGTGCGCGCGAGCTTCCCGCCGGGCTCGATGACCGGCGCGCCGAAGATCGCCGCGATGCGCTGGATCGACCGCGTCGAGCCCGTGCGCCGCACCTTCTACGCCGGTGCGCTCGGCTACTTCGACGCCCGCGGCGGCATCGACACGAGCGTCGTGATCCGCACGATCCTCCTCCGCGACGGGCGCGCGCACCTGCACGTCGGCGGAGGCGTGGTCGCGGACTCGAGCGCCGAGGGCGAGTACGCGGAGAGCCTCGACAAGGCGAGCGCCCTGCTCGACGCGCTCGCGAGCGCGGAGGGCTAGCGCGCGGAGGGCTAGCGCGCGGGGAGGCGTCGCGCCGTCCGCGCGAGCGCGGACGCTAGTCGTCGGCGGGCGGCGTCGCGGGAACGCGCACGAGCTCTTCGCCCGCGTCGGTCGTGCGCCGGACCTCGATCGGCTGGCGCGTGCGGATCGCGTCGAGGATGCGCGCCGCGTCGGTCATGCCGACGACGCCCGGGTCGATCACGTCGCCGACCTCGAAGCCCGAGCGCGCGGCCGGCGAGTCGGCCCACACGCCGAGCACGCGCCACGTGTCGTCGACCGGGCCGAGCAGCGCTCCCGCCGCCTGCGTGTGCGCGAACGGGAGGCCGCCGAGCCCCACGGGCTCGGTGCGCACGCGCTCGAGCCACAGGCGGTGCCCGCTCAGGTCGAGCCGCACCTTGAACTGCGACAGCACGTCGAGCCCGAGTGCGGGGCCGCTCGCGCCGTGCTCGTCCACCTGTCCCGCGCCGCCGACGATCGCGGGAACGAGGCCGAGGTCGAACGGCCCGAGCTTCACGGTGTCCGTCGGGTAGAAGCGCAGGCGCGAGCCGCGGCCCTCGCCGCCCGCGATCACGGGGAGCGCGCGCGGATCGACCGCCGCCTTCGCGGTGTCGCGCGTACCGAGCCACAGCGGCACCGTCACCGTGGTGTCGATCGCGACCCAGACCGGGTGGCCGTTCACCTGGATCTCGACGCGCGGCCGCGCCGCGAGGTCGAAGATCGGGAGCACGGCGCGCCCGGGCCCGCCGTCGCGTTCGGGGATCGCGAACTTCGCGGGGTCGAGGAAGCGCACGCGGCGACGCTGGAAGTCGAGCTCGAGGATCGCATCGCGCAGGAACATCCCGCCGAAGCGCACCCATTGGGAGCGCTCGAGCGCGCGGTCGCGCTGGAACAGTCGGAAGATCGCGAGCGGCCGGCCGAGCGCCGTCGGCCGCTCGAAGGCGCGGCCGGGGTCGGGGAGCGGCTTCGCGCCGACCTTCGCGAGCACGGCGTCGGGCGCGATCGTCGCGACGAGCCCGGTGTCGAGCAGCACGGGCAGCGGGCGGTCGCCGGGCGCGGCGAGGTCGAAGTGGATGCGCGGCGAGCCCGGCGTCGCGAGCATCGGCAGGTCGGCGAGCACGGCCTCCGCCGGCACGTCGTCGGTCGTCGGCGCGACGGGCGGGTCGGCGGCCGACGCCGCGGCGGCCTGGGCGAGCACCAGCACGAGGGCGACGGCGCAGGGCGCGAGCGCGCGCGCATCGCGGACACGGGGCTTCGGGCGGGGCATGGCGCGGGAGCATAGGGGTGGGCATCGCGCGCCGTCCACGGCGGAGCGCGCATCGCGCGCTACGTTGGCGCGCCCATGTCCGGACGCGTCGTCATCGAGCGGGAGGGCGAGCTCGCGTGGCTGGTCTTCGACCACGTCGCGCGGCGCAACGCGATCACCGCCGGGATGTGGCGCGCGATCCCCGCGCTCGCCCGCGAGCTCGACGCGGACGACGGCGTGCGCGTCGTCGTCATGCGCGGCGCGGGCGAGGACGCGTTCGTGTCGGGCGCGGACATCTCGGAGTTCGACGAGCGCCGCACCGGCGCGCGCGCCGCGGAGTACGACCGCCAGAACGGCGCCGCCTTCGAGGCGCTGTCGCGCATCCGCAAGCCCGTGCTCGCGATGGTGCACGGCTTCTGCATCGGCGGCGGCTGCGCGCTCGCGCTCACCGCCGACGTGCGGTACGCGGCCGACGACGCGCGCTTCGCGATTCCCGCCGGCCGGCTCGGCCTCGGCTATGCGACGAGCGGGCTCGAGACGCTCGTGCGCACGGTCGGCACCGCGGCGGCGCGCGAGCTCTTCTTCACGGCGCGCCGCTACGACGCCCGGGAGGCGCTGCGCATCGGCCTCGTGAACGCGGTGCTCCCGAAGGCCGAGCTCGAGACGCGCGTGCGCGAGACCGCCGAGGCGATCGCGCGCAACGCACCGCTCACGCTGCGCGCTGCGAAGACCGCATTCGTCGAGATCGCCCGACCGCCCGCCGAGCGCGACCTCGCGGCCGTCGACGCTGCGATCGCGCGCTGCTTCGCGAGCGCCGACTACGCCGAGGGCGTGCGCGCCTTCCTCGCGAAGCGCCCGCCGCGCTTCGAGGGACGCTAGGCGCCCGCGTCCGCTTCCCGCGCGCTCCGTCTCGCGTCAGTGCATGCGCGCACGGCGCTCCTCGCGCGCGCGGACGAGCTGCCAGAGCGCGCGGTTCACGGGCGCGTCGAGGCCGAGCTCGCCGGCGAGTCGCACCACCGCGCCGCACAGCGCGTCGATCTCGGTGCGCCGGCCCGCGCGGAGGTCCTGCAGCATCGACGACTCGTGCGCGGCCGTCGGCGGGAGGAGATCGCGGAAGAAGTGCTCGAGGTAGGCGCGCGCGCCGGGCCACGCGAGCCGCGTGCCGCGCGCGTCGAGCAGCGCGAAGATCTCGGCGACGACGGCCTCGAGGATGGCGCGCGTGCGCGCGTCCGCGCCCAGCGCGCCGTAGGGCACGCCGATCAGCGCGCCGAGCGGATTCAGCGCGCAGTTGTACAGGAGCTTCGCCCACAGCTCGCGCTCGACGTCGTCGCACGGCTCGCACGGGATGCCGCCGCTCGCGACGGCCTCGCAGAAGTCGGCGGCGGGCGCGGGCGGCGCGTCGCCGAGCGGGCCGACGAGCACGGGCGCCGCGTGCGCCGTCACCTCGACGCGCGTCGCCGAGCGGCGCTGGAACCCCGTGATCACCCGCGCGGCGTAGAGCGCGGCGCCGCGCGCGCCGAGTGCGCGCTCGAACGGCTCGGCCGCACCCCAGCCGTTGTAGGCGAGCACGACGCGCTTCGCGCCGCCGATGTCGTGCCACGCGCGCGCGAGCGCCTCGGCGCAGGCGGGTGCGTCGGGCGTCTTCGTCGCGACGAGCATCCATTCGAACGCGCGGCCGCGCAGCGCGTCGGCGCCGACGCCGGCTTCGAGGCGCGAAGGCGCGATGCGCACGTCGCCGAACAGCCCGCTGCGCTCGACGCCGTCGCGGAGCAGCGCGTCGGCGGCCTCGGGCGTGCGCGTCGCGAAGCGCACGGTGTGGCCCGCGGCGAGCAGGCCGCTCCCGATTCCGAGGCCCACGGCGCCGGCGCCGACGATCGCGATGCGCACGCTCCTCCTTCCTGCGTCTGCGCGCTGCGCGCGCTCGGGTATGATGCGCGCCCCGCCGCCGTCGCCGCCCCCGTCCGTAGCGCAGAAACGCGCGCGCAGAGAAGCGAAAGGAACCGCCGCCGTGGCCGAGCCCCGTGGACCGCTCTCCGGAATCCGAATCCTCGAGATCGCGGGCATCGGGCCCGGCCCGTTCGCGGCGATGATGCTCTCCGACATGGGCGCCGAGGTGCTGCGCGTCGATCGCGCGCAGGCCGTTCCCGCCGCTCCGCCGGCCGGCGCGTCGAAGGACGTGCTCGCGCGCGGGCGCCGCAGCGTCGCGCTCGACCTCAAGCACCCCGACGGCGTCGCCGCGCTGCTGCGGCTCGTCGAGGGCGCGGACGCGCTGATCGAGGGCTTCCGGCCGGGCGTGATGGAGCGGCTCGGCGTCGGGCCCGACGCGTGTCTCGCGCGCAACCCGCGCCTCGTCTACGGGCGCATGACGGGCTGGGGCCAGGACGGTCCGATGGCGCACGCCGCGGGCCACGACATCAACTACATCGCGCTCGCGGGCGCGCTCGACCCGATCGGCCGCGCGGGCGGGCCGCCCGTGCCGCCGCTCAACCTCGTCGGCGACTTCGGCGGCGGTGGCATGCTGCTCGCCTACGGCGTCGTGTGCGCGCTGCTCGAGGCGAGGACGTCCGGGCGCGGGCAGGTCGTCGACGCGGCCATGGTCGACGGCGCCGCGCTGCTCATGGGCTTCTTCCACGGCATGCGCGCGATGGGCGTGTGGAAGGACGAGCGCGGCACCAACATGCTCGACACGGGCGCGCACTTCTACGACGTCTACGAGACGAGCGACGGGAAGTACGTGTCGATCGGCTCGATCGAGCCGCAGTTCTACGCCGAGCTGCTCGACAAGGTCGGCCTCGCCGGACGGGAGCTGCCGCGCCAGATGGCGCGCGACGAGTGGCCGGCGATGAAGGAGCGGCTCGCCGCGATCTTCCGCACGCGGACGCGCGACGAGTGGTGCGCGCTCATGGAGGGGTCGGACGTGTGCTTCGCGCCCGTGCTGTCGATGGACGAGGCGCCGCGCCACCCGCACAACCGCGAGCGCTCGACGTTCGTGGAGGTGGCCGGCTTCCTGCAGCCGGCGCCCGCGCCGCGCTTCGATCGCACGCGGCCCGCCGTGCCTGCGCCGCCCGCGCACCCGGGCCAGCACACCGACCGGGCGCTCGCCGACTGGGGCTTCGGCGCCGACGAGATCGCGAAGCTGCGCGCGGCGAAGGCGATCGCCTAGCGAGCGAAGCGGTCGATCGCGATCGCCGCGCCGTCGGCGTCGTTGTCCTCGACGACGAAGTCCGCGACGCGCTTCGCGGCGTCGACGGCGTTCGCCATCGCGACGCCGATCCCGGCGTGCTCGATCATCTCGGCGTCGTTCGCGTCGTCGCCGATCGCGAGCACCTCGGACGGGTCGACGCCCCAGTGCGCGCACACCCAGCGCACGCCCGCCCACTTGCCCGCGTCGGGCGAGACGACCTCGAGGATGTCACCGCGGTAGTTCTTGTTGCGGATCTGGTGCGTGCGCGCCGCGCCGCCGAACTCGCTGCGCAGCTCGGCGTGGACGCGCCCGAGCGCTTCGCCGTCGGCCATGCAGCTCATCATCACGACCGGCACGTCCGGCCGCTGTGCGAGGTCGTCGACCACGCGGCCCGCGGCGCCGTGGTCGCGCAGGTAGTCGGCCTGGAACGCGTGCGCGCGCTCGATCGGCTCGTAGTAGAAGTCGGTCGCGGGGTCGTCCACGTAGACGAGCGGCGAGCCGACGCGGCGATAGGCGACGAGCACGCGGTCGTAGAGCGCGTGCGGGAGCGCCTGGCGCGCGAGCGTCGCGCCCGTCGCGGCGTCGCGGACGACGACGCCGTTCTGCACGACGGCCGGCCCCTCGAGCCCGAGCGCGCGGATGGCGGGGAGCGCCGTGCGGTAGCGGCGCCCCGTGCACGCGACGACGCGCACGCCGCGCTCGTGCGCGCGCGCGACGGCGGCGACGACCGACGGGCGCAGCTCGGCGCGCGAGTCGAGCGCGGTGCCGTCGAGGTCGAGGGCGACGAGCCGGATGGCCATGGGCGGCGAACGATGTCACAGCGCGCGGCCGGCTGCCCGCGGCGAGGTGGCAGCGCGCGCGCGGCTCGCGCACCCTGCCGCGAACGCGCGCGAGCGCGCGCGTGCGAACCTGCGCGCGAGCCCGCGTGCGAACTCCGGTACGCGAGCCCGCCGTCGCCGCGGCGCGTGCACCGTCCGGACCGAGGAGGATTCCGATGAACCCGCGCTGGGGCATCCCGCTCGCGATCGGCCTGGCCCTGCTCGTCTTCGGCGGCCGCTTCTTCCGGCTCATCCCGCCGGGCCACGTCGGCGTCGCGGAGCTGTTCGGCAAGGTGCAGGACGAGGCCTACCAGGAGGGCTTCCACGTCGTGAACCCGCTCTTCCGCTGGCACGTCTTCGACGTCCGGCAGCGCACGCACAAGGAGGAGGCGCTCGTCCCGACGCGCGACCAGCTGCAGACCAAGATCGACGTGAGCGTGCAGTACCGCTTCGTCGGCGCGATGGCGCCCGACATCGTGCGCACGACGGGCAGCGAGACGCAGATGCTGAACGTGCACCTCATCCCGACGCTGCGGTCGATGGTGCGCGAGCAGGGCGCGACGATCACGAAGGCCGAGGACTTCTTCCTCGACGTCACGCGCGAGAAGATCGAGACGGGCCTGCTCGCGGCGCTGCGCGAGCGCCTCGCGCCGAAGGGCTTCGAGATCCAGGACGTGCTCGTGCGCGACATCGCGCTGCCGGCCGTGCTCGCGCAGGCGATCGAGCAGAAGAAGGAGCGCGAGCAGGCCGTCGAGCGCCAGAAGGCCGAGCTCGAGCGCTTCCGCACCGAGCAGATGCAGAAGGTCGCGCTCGCCGAGGCCGAGCGGCGCGCCGCGGAGGAGGAGGCCGCGAAGCGGCGCATCCTGGCGGACGCGCGCGCCTACGAGATCCGCGAGATCAACAAGGCCTCGGCGGCCAACCCGGCCTACGTGCAGCTCCAGGCGCTCGAGGCGCTGAAGGAGATGTCGAAGGACCCGGCGGCGAAGATCTACTGGATGGACGGCAAGAGCGCGAACCCGCTCCCGCTCATGCACATGGGCGATGCTCGCTAGGCGGCACCGCGGAGGCCGGGTGCGATGACGACCGAGCTGCGCAAGGAGGCGTTCGGGCCGGAGGGCGACCCGGCGCGTCACCTCCCGCTCGACGCGCTCGAGTCCGGCCTCGCGGCGCTGCCCGCGTCGCCGCGCGACGCGGGCGTGCTGCGCCTCGTCGCGTTCCGCCGCCCCGACGGCGTGCGCGAGACGCCCGCCCGCACGCGCCTCACGCCGGGCGAGGGAGTGCCCGGCGACGGCTGGGCGCGTCGTCCGCCGCGCGACCCGCAGGCGCAGCTCGCCGTCATCCACCACGGCGTCGCCGCGCTCGTCGCGAACGGCCAGCCGCTCCCGCACTTCGGCGACAACCTCTACGTCGATCTCGACCTCTCGGCCGAGAACCTGCCCTTCGGCACGCGGCTGCGCGTCGGCGACGCGCTCGTCGAGATGACGCCGAAGCCGCACGACGGGTGCGCGAAGTTCCGCCAGCGCTTCGGCGCGGACGCGCTGCGCTTCGTGCAGGCGGGGCCCACGCGCCCGCGCAACCTGCGCGGCGTGTACTGGCGCGTCGTCGAGGAGGGCGCGGTCGAGGTGGGCGCGCCGGTCGTGGTCGTCGAGCGGCCGGCCTAACGAGCCGTGCGGAACGGCCGCGTCCAGCGGCCGGACAGCA
Organism: Myxococcota bacterium; assembly: GCA_041389495.1. NCBI lineage: Bacteria > Pseudomonadati > Myxococcota > Myxococcota bacterium. Next base: position 1,132,950 of record JAWKRT010000001.1, read on the forward strand.
CGTAGACGCTCGTCGCGGCGGTGACGGTGACGGCGCCCGCGAGCGTCGCCGCGAAGAGCCCGCTCGGGCCCCAGCCGGCCTGCGTCGCGAGATACCACCCGACCGGCAGCGTGACGAAGAGCGCGTTGCCCGTCGCCATCACCATCGGGACGACGACGTCGCCCGCGCCCTGGAGCGCGCGGAAGAAGACGAAGTAGAAGGCCCAGCCCACGAAGGCGAAGCCCTGGTAGACGAGCAGCTCGCTCCCGAGCGCGAGCACCTCGGGGTCGTCCGTGAAGAGGGAGACGAACGGCACGCGGAACACCAGCAGCGCGACGCCGACCGAGACGAGCAGCGTCGCGTGCGCGGCGAGCCCGACCCAGAGCGACTTCCACGCGCGCCGCACGCTGCCGGCGCCGAGGTTCTGGCCGACGAGCGTCGCGCACGCGCCGGCCAGCGGGAACGCGAGCATGGGCCCGGCCATCGCGATGCGCAGCCCGATCGAGTACGCGGTCTGCGCCTTGTCGCCGAAGCTCCCGGCGAGCCGCAGGAAGTAGAAGTTCACCGCGAACGTCCCGAACATCTGGAGCGCGGGCGCCCAGGCCTGCGCGAAGAACGCGCGCATCACCACCGGGTCGGGGGCGAGATGGCGCAGGCGCACGTGCACGCGGCTCGCGCCGCGGAAGAGCACGGCGAACGAGATCGCGACGCCGAGCCCCTGCCCGATGGCCTGGCCGATCGCGATGCTCTCGATGCGCAGCGCGGGCAGCCACAGCATCCCGTACACGAGCAGGTACTCGGTCACGAGCGACACGCTCGTCTGCACGATCATCACGATCATGGGCGTCGTCGCGTCGCCCGCGCCGTTCAGCACCGCGCCGAGGAGCGTGACGAAGATCCAGCCGAAGCCGAGCGTGAAGGTGATCCGCAGGTAGGGGAGGGCGAGCTCGGCGACCGCCGGGGACACGTTCATCACCGACAGCATCTCGCGGCCGAAGGCGAGCCCGGCGAGCGCGACGAGCAGCGCGATGGCGGCGCCGGCGGTCGCGACCTGGCCGGCCACGTGCTCGGCGTCCGCGATGCGGCCCTCGCCGACGAGGCGCGAGATCATCCCCTGCGCGCCGAAGCTCGCGCCCATCAGCAGGATCATCACGATCTGCCGGAACGACTGGTTCGTCACGACGACGGCGCTGACGGCCTGCTCGCCGATCGACGCGATGAACTTCAGGTCGACGAGCTGGTACACGACCGTCGACAGGCTCGTCGCGAGCAGCGGCACGGCGAGCACGAAGAGCGACGTCCAGAGGCTTCCGCGCGTGTGGTCGCGGTGGCGGAACTGCGCGCGCAGGCCGGGTGCGCCCGCCGCCGCGGCCGCGCTCGCGGCGATCGGCGGACCGGGCGCTTCGGACGGGTCGGGCTCGCTCACGCGTCGCTCCCGCGGCGGCGGCGCGGCGCGGGCGCCGGTGCTGCCTGGTCGGCGCGGCGTCGCTCGAGCTCTTCGAGGCTGCGGGGCCAGTCGCGCTTGAGGAGCCGGGAGAGTGCCCGATCGGCGAGCAGCCTGCCGCCCGTCTGGCACGGCGCGCAGTAGTTCGTCTCGTTGCTCGCGTGCACGATGCGCTGGATGGGCGCGCCGCAGCGCGGACAGGGCTGGCCGTAGCGCCCGTGCGCGGCCATCTCCGCGCGGAAGGCCGTGACCTCCTCGGGGAAGGCATCGCCCGCGCGCGCGCGCAGCCGCTCCGTCCAGGCGACGAGCGTCGCGCCGACGGCCGCGTGCAGGCGCGCGACGGCGTCGTCGTCGAGCGAGCCCGTGAGCGCGACGGGCGAGAGCTGCGCGCGGTGGAGGATCTCGTCGGAGTACGCGTTGCCGATGCCGGCGAACAGGTGCGGGTCGGTGAGCGCGCGCTTGAGCGTGTGGCTCTCCGAGCGCAGGCGCGCGGCGAACGCGTCGAGCGGGGTGGCGAGCGGCTCGAGCCCGCCCGGGTCGTGCGCGGCGAGCGCCGCGCGCCCGCGCACGACGTGGAGCGTCGCGCGCTTGCGCGTGCCGGCCTCGGTCAGGACGAGCGTGCCGCCCGCGCTCGCGCCCGACGGCGCCGGCCCGAAGCGCAGCCGCGCGTGCACGGAGCGCGGCGCGCGCCCGCGCGGCGCGCGCGCGCCGTCGGGCCGCCAGCGCAGGCGCCCCGCGACCATCAGGTGGAAGACGAGGTAGAGGTCGTCGTCGCCCGGCGCGTCGGCCGCGGCGCCGTCGCCGCGCAGCCCGATCGCGATGCGCTTCCCGACGCGCCGCAGGTCGACGACGCGGCGCCCTTCGGCGGCGGCGAGCGGCGGGTCGACCGTGCGCAGCAGCGACGCGCTCGTGAGCTCGGCTCGCTCGAGCACGGCGCCGCCCGCGACGCGCTCGAGCGCCTCGAGATACACGGTGAGGTCGGGGAGCTCGGGCATCGTGCGCGCTCCTCCGCGCGCGTCACTTCCACGCGAAGACGGGCTGCTCGTAGTGCGCGACGCGCGTCGACTTGCCGCGCACGGCGACCTCGACGAACTGGTAGAGCACGGCGGCGGTGGGCGCGTTGATCTCGCGCCCGAAGATCGGCAGCACGATCACCGGGCGCTCGCTCTCCGGAATGCGCTCGAGCCGCGGCACCTCGGGCTTCTCGAGCTCGGCGAGCGCGACGCGGTGCACCTCCGCCACCTCCTGCGGGTCGGGCGTGAGGCGGCAGCCCGGCCCTCCCCACACGACGAGCGGCGTGATCGCGAAGCCCGAGCGCGTCTCGTAGACGTCGAGCGCGCCGAGCACGCGGTCGGGCGCGAGCGCGAGGCCGAGCTCCTCCTCGAGCTCGCGCAGCGCCGCCTCGACGATGCTCTCGCCGTCGTCGAGGCGCCCGCCCGGCAGCGCCCACTGGCCCGCGTGGCGGCGGAGCTTCGTCGGCCGCCGCGTGATCAGGAAGCACGGCCGCCCCGCGTCGTCGTCGGTGACGACGACGGAGACGGCGGCGCTCCGCAGCCGCCGCGGGCGCGCGGCGGCGCGCGGCTCGAAGCGCGCGAGGTTGCGCGCGAGCGCGGCGCGGAGCGCGTCGTCGAGCCGCGCCGGCGCGCCGGGCGGCGATGCGGTGTCGAGCATCGGGCGACGATAGTCGGCGCGCCGGGCCGTCGCCCGCGCGAAGCCGGATGCGCTACGCATGCGGCCGCATGACGCCGCCCGCGCTCGACGAAGCCTCGATCCGCCGCCACCGCTTCCGCGGCGCCGAGCCCGACGTCGAGATCGCGGCGATCGAGTGGCCGGGCGACGGGCCGCCGGCGCTCCTCCACCACGCGAACGGCTTCTGTGCGGCGATGTGGGCGCCCGTGGCCGAACGGCTCGCGCGCCACTTCCGCGTGTTCGCGGTCGACGCGCGCGGGCACGGCGACTCGAGCGCGCCCGCGCGCGAGGGCGCGTACGCGTGGGCGGCGATGGCGCGCGATCTCGGCGCCGTGGCGCGCGCCGTCCGCGACCTCGCCGGCGCGCCGCGCATCGCGCTCGGCGTCGGTCACTCGTTCGGCGGCACGCTCACGATGACGGCGGCGTCTGCGGAGGCCGGTCTCTACGCGCGGGCGATCCTGATCGACCCGGTGATCCTTCCGCGCCTCACGCGCGCGCAGCGCGCGGCGGCCGCCGAGAACCCGATGGCGGAGCGCGCGCGCAAGCGCCGCCACGCCTGGCCGAGCGCCGACGAGGCGCTCGGCTTCTTCGCCGACAAGCCGCTCTTCGCCGACTTCACGCCGCGCGCGCTGCGGCTCTACGTCGAGCAGGCCCTGCGCGCCGACGCGTCGGGCGAGGTGCGGCTCAAGTGCGAGGGGCGCGTCGAGGGCGCGATCTTCGCGGGGAGCGTCGACTTCGACCCGCTCGCCGTCGCGGCGCGCGCCGACCTGCCGCTGCGCGTGCTGCGCGCGACGCGCGGCGACTTCACGCGCGCCGCGTACGAGGAGCTCGTCGCGACGCTGCCGCGCGGCGAGCTCGGCGACATCGAGGGCGGGCACCTGGTTCCGATGGAGCAGCCCGAGCGCGTGGCGGACGCGATCCTCGCGTTCGCCGGCGCACCGCCCGGCTAGCCGCGCGCGCGTTCGCGACACCGACGGTGCGCGGCGCGGCGGCGGAAGGAGGTCCGACGATGGCGAGCGATCTCGCGCACCCCGTTCCCGTGCGGCCCGAGGCGCACGCGGTCTTCGCGCCCGACAAGATGGGGAAGGCGACGCTCTTCGCGTCGCCGCGTCTCCTCGTCGGGCTGAACGCCTTCGAGCCCGGCCAGGAGCACGCGCTCCACGCCCACGAGGGGATGGACAAGGTCTACCAGGTGCTCGAGGGGAGGGGCCTCTTCCTGCTCGAGTCGCGCGAGGTCGCGATGGACGCCGGCACCCTGCTGGTCGCGCCGGCCGGCGTGCCGCACGGCATCCGGAACACGGGGGCGGGGCGGCTCGTCGTCCTCGCCATCCTCGCGCCGGGGCCCGCCTAGCGCGCTTCGCCGCGGCGGCGCGAGCGCCCCGGCCGGAACGCGCTCACCCACGGGCTGCCGTCGTCCCAGAAGCGGTACGGCAGCGCGGCGGCCTTCGTGATGCCGACGCGCGGCCCCGCGGCGACGCGGACCGTCGCTCCGCTCGCTTCGCGCGCGTCGCGGTAGAGGCCGAGCGCGCCGCGCAGCAGGCTCGCGCCGTCGTGCGCGAGCTCGAGGCCGAGCGCCTGTGCGAGCCGCCCCGGCCCGCGCGCGAGCGCGCGCGCGCCGGCATCGCGCGGCAGGCCGCGCAGTGCGCGCATCGCGTCGAGGCCGGCGAGCGGCTCGAGCGCGCGCAGCAGCACGGCCGCGCCGCGGCCCGCGGGCTCGCACACGACGTTCACGCAGACGTGGATGCCGTAGCTGCGGTAGGCGTAGAGCCGCCCGGGCGGGCCGAACATCGTGCGGTTGCGCGCCGTGGGGCCCGGGTGCGAGTGCGCCGCAGGGTCGCTCCCGTCGCCGAGATACGCCTCGACCTCGACGAGACGGCCGCCGACCACCGTGCCGTCTGGCAGCCTGTGGAGGAGGAGCTTCCCTGGGAGATCGCGGGCCACCTCGAGGCAGGGCCGCGCGAAGAAGGCGCGATCGAGCCGACCTCCGGTCTTCACGGGGGCGACGCTAGCAGTGCGCCGCCGCGGTTGAGTGGTGCTGGGTGCGATCCGATGACGCGGTATCGTCCCGCCTCACCGCGGACTCACATCGTCGCAGGATCCGAGGAGCAGCGCGCATGACTCGCGATGCGAAAGCCTTGCCCGAGCCGCCCGCGAAGGACGCCGACGGCGAAGGCGCGTCTCGCTACGCGGACTTCGGTCTCAACGCCGCCTATCTCGACGAGATCTTCGAGCGCTACCAGGTCGACCCGCGCTCGGTCGATCCGGCCTGGGCGCGCGTCTTCGGCGACGGCGCGCCGCCCGCCGCGCGGGGCGCGGTGCCGGCCGCACGGGGCGCGGCGCCCGCCGCGCCGTCGGCGGCGAGGCCGGCCGCGGCTGCGGCGCCCGCCGCCGCTCCCTCCGCCGACGCGCCGACGAAGCTCGGCGGCAAGCACGCGCGCGTGCTCCGCCTGATCCACGCCTATCGAGCGCGCGGCCACCGCATCGCGCAGAACAACCCGGTCGAGGACGTCGACGAGTACTTCCCGGAGCTCGATCCCGCGCACTACGGGTTCGGCACCGAGGACCTCGCGCACCCGTACGAGGTCGCGGACGAGGTGCCCGGGCCGCCGATCCAGACGCTCGCCGAGATCATCGAGCGCTTGAAGGCGACGTACTGCGGGCCGGTCGCCGTCGAGTTCACGCACGTCCAGGACCCGGGCCCGCGGCAGTGGCTGCGCGAGCGGATGGAGGCGTGCCAGAACCGGCCGTCGCTCTCGCCCGAGGAGCGCAAGCACGTGCTCGAGCGGCTGTCGGCCGCCGAGCTCTTCGAGCGCTTCCTCCACACGAAGTTCCTGGGGCAGAAGCGCTTCTCGCTCGAGGGCGCGGAGTCGCTGATCCCGCTGCTCGACACCATCGTCGAGGACGCGCCGTCGCACGGCATCGGCGAGATCGTGTTCGGCATGGCGCACCGCGGGCGCCTCAACGTGCTCGCGAACATCCTCGGCAAGTCGTACGCCGCGATCTTCGGCGAGTTCGAGGACAGCCCGCTGCTCGACTCGCCCTTCGGGTCCGGCGACGTGAAGTACCACAAGGGCTTCTCGAACGACCGCACGACGCGCTCGGGCGACAACGTGCACCTGACGCTCACCTCGAACCCGTCGCACCTCGAGGTCGTCGACCCGGTCGTCGAGGGACGCTGCCGCGCGAAGCAGGTGCGCACGGGCGACCTCACCGGCGAGAGCATCATCCCGGTCGTGATCCACGGCGACGCGGCCTTCGCGGGCCAGGGCATCGTCGCCGAGACGCTCAACCTCGCGAACCTGCGCGGCTACTCGACGGGCGGCACGATCCACGTGATCGTGAACAACCAGATCGGCTTCACGACGACGCCCGCCGAGGCGCGCTCGACGCTCTACTGCAGCGACGTCGCGAAGATGATCCAGGTGCCCGTCTTCCACGTGAACGGCGACGAGCCCGAGTCGGTCGTCTACTGCGTGAAGCTCGCGCTCGCCTACCGCCAGCGCTTCCGGCAGGACGTCGTGATCGACGTCATCTGCTACCGCCGCCACGGCCACAACGAGGGCGACGAGCCGAGCTTCACGAGCCCCGGGCTCTACAAGCGCATCCGCGCGCGCGCGTCCGTGCGCAAGCTCTACTCCGACGCGCTCGTCGAGGCGGGCGTGATCACGGCGGAGGAGGCGCAGGGCATCGAGGACGTGCTCGGCGAGCAGCTGCAGGAGGCGCTGCAGGTGATCCAGTCGCGGCCGCCCGGGCCCGACGAGCCGTACGAGCCGCGCGGGCCCTGGACGGGCTTCGATCGCGTCCGACCGCAGGAGCACCCCGACACGTCCGCGTCGCTCGAGCTGCTCTCGCAGGTCGCCGAGGGGCTCGGCAGCGTGCCGCAGGGCTTCGAGGTGCACCCGAAGCTGCGCACGCTGCTCGAGAAGCGCCGCAAGTCGGTCTCCGACAACCAGCCGCTCGACTGGGCGATGGGCGAGCTGCTCGCCTACGGAACGCTCGTGCTCGAGGGCACGCCCGTGCGCCTCTCCGGCCAGGACAGCGCGCGCGGCACCTTCTCGCACCGCCACGCCGTCGTGGTCGACCAGAACACCGACGAGGAGTTCTGCGCGCTCGCGAACCTCGCCGACTACCAGGCCCGCTTCGAGGTCTACGACTCGCACCTCTCCGAGGCGGCCGTCCTCGGCTTCGAGTACGGCTACAGCCTCGCGGACCCGTACACGCTCGTGCTGTGGGAGGCGCAGTTCGGCGACTTCGTGAACGGCGCGCAGGTGATCATCGACCAGTTCATCTCGTCGGCGCACGTGAAGTGGCAGCGCATGAGCGGGCTCGTGATGCTGCTCCCGCACGGCTACGAGGGCCAGGGGCCCGAGCACTCGAGTGCGCGCATCGAGCGCTTCCTGCAGATCTGCGCCGAGGACTGCATGCAGGTGGCGAACTGCACGACGCCCGCGCAGTACTTCCACCTGCTGCGGCGCCAGATGAAGCGAAGCTACCGCGCGCCGCTCGTCGTCTTCACGCCCAAGAGCCTGCTGCGCGCGCCGCACGCGACGTCGCCCGTCGAGGCGCTCACGCACGGCAGCTTCCAGCCGCTGATCGGCGACGCGATGGCGGCGCGGCACGCGGCCGAGGTCGAACGCCTGATCTTCTGCAGCGGCAAGGTCTACTACGACCTGATCGCCGAGCGCGAGCGACGCCTCGGCGAGAACGCGCACCGCGTCGCGATCTGCCGCGTCGAGCAGCTGTACCCGTGGCCGTCGGGTCGCGTCGCCGAGATGCTCCGCACCTTCAAGAACGCCGAGCGCGTGATGTGGGTGCAGGAGGAGCCGCGCAACATGGGGCCGTGGACGTTCGTGCGGCCGCGGCTGCGCGAGGCCTGCGAGGGGCGCGCGTTCGCGTATGCGGGCCGCGACGAGGCCGCGAGCCCGGCCACGGGCTCGATGCGCATCCACAAGCAGGAGCAGGCTCGCCTGCTCGAGGACGCGTTCGCCGCGATCGAGTAGCTAGCGCGGGCCGCGCTCGGCGAGCAGCGAGGCGACGATGCGGCGCGCGCGATCCCCGTGGATCGGGTGCGGCTCGAGGATGCGCTCGTCGGCGAGCGCGTGCGCGGCGTGGACGGGCGACACGTCCGCGCGCGCGGCGCGCTCGAGGATGCGCCGCACGGTGCGGTAGATCGAGTCCGCGTTGCCGCGGTCGAGGTGCGCGAGCACGGCCGGGTCGCGCGGGAGCGAGCCCGCCTGCTCGTCGCAGCACGCGACGATCCCCATCCGGTTCGCCACGAAGTCCGGCACCCACACGATGCCGCGCGCGTGCAGCGCCTCGGCGTCCGCGACGTCGTCCTCGAGCGGGTTGTTGGCCGCGCCGCACACGATGCGCGCGCGCACCTGCGGGATCGTCTTGGCGTGCAGCACGCCACCGAGCGCGTTCGGCACGAGCACGTCGCACGGCTCGGCGAGGATCGCCTCGTCGCCCGGCGGCACGCAGCGCACCTCGAGCGGGCGGCCCGCGAAGAAGTCGCGCAGCGCGCAGCAGCGCTCGGCCGACGTCTCGGCGACCACCACCCGCGCCACGTCCTTCTCGAACAGGCGCTCGAGCATCGCGGCGCCGACCTGGCCCGCGCCCTGCATCGCGATCGCGCGGCCGCGCAGCGGCGCGTCGCCCGTCGCGTCGCCCGTCGCGTCGAGCGCGGCCTCGATCGCCTCGACGACGCCGAGCGCGGTCATCGCCGACGGATTGCCCGAGCCGCCGACCTCGGGCGGGATGCACGTGGCGAAGCGCGTGTGCCGCGCGACCTCGGCCATGTCGAGCGGCGTCGTGCCGGCGTCCTCGGCCGTCACGTAGCAGCCGCGAAGCCCGGTCACGAAGCGCGCGTACTCGCGGTAGAGCGCGCGGCGCTCGTCGCGCCCGGGTTCGGGTGCATCGGGCGCGCGCGCGATCACGCCCTTGCCGCCGCCCCACCACAAGCCGGCCAGCGCGCACTTGCGCGCCATGCCGAGCGAGAGCCGGAGCCCGTCGCGCAGGAAGCATCCGAAGCTCGCGTAGGCGAGGTGGCGCAGGCCGCCCTGCGCCTGCCCGCGCGCGCACGAGTGCACGAAGGCGCCGAAGAGCGCGTCGCTCGTGGCGGCCGGAGCGAGGAAGATCGCCTCGTGGCGACGGTAGTCGCGCTCGCGGCGCGCGAGCGCGCCGGCGGCGCCGTCGAGCTCCGGGAGCGACGCGCGGGCGGAGCGCGACTCCCCGTCCCACGCGATCCACGCGCGCTCGACGCCGCGCGCGCGGAGCGCGCGCGCGACGGCGTCGGGCCGGTCGTCGAGGCGAAGGCGGGGCATCGCGTCCTCGGGCTCCGCGCGGCCGGCAGACGCGCGCCGCGCGGCGCGGTCCTCGGCCGAAACACCGCAGCGCTGAACCTCGCGAGCCGCGCCCCATGGCGATCGCGCGCGGGCGTACAATGCGGCGGTGCGCTCGGCTTCTCCGGTCACGGGGCGCGGCGCGGCGCCCGCACGCAGGCGGACCGCCCTCTCGGCGGCGCAGGCCGCGTTGTGCGGCATGGGCCTCGCCGTGTCGGCGCGCGAGCATCCCGACCGGCTCGCGCTCGCGTCGTCGCACGGCGACCGCAGCTTCGACCTGCTGAACGCGCGCGCGAACCAGCTCGCCCGCGCGCTCCGCGCGCGCGGGCTCGGCGAGGGCGACGGCGTCGCGCTCCTCTGCGCGAACCGCCCGGAGTTCGTCGTCGCGTTCCTCGCGACGCTGCGCGCGGGCATGCGGCTCGTGCCCATCCACACCGGCCTTCGCACCGGCGAGATCCGCTACGTCGTCGAGGACTGCGGCGCGAGGGCGCTGCTCGCGGACGGGCGCTTCGCCGACGCGGCCGCCGGCGCCGCGCGCGGCCTCGCGCGCATCGACGTGCGCATCGGCATCGGCGACCCCGTGCACGGCTTCGAGGCGTTCGACGACGCCGTCGATGCCGAGAGCGGCGACGACCTCGACGATCCCGTGCTCGGCTCGCAGATGCCGTACACGTCGGGCACGACGGGCCGGCCGAAGGGCGTCTTCCGCCCTCCGGCCGGCGCGCTGCGGCAGCCCGCGCTCGCCGATGCGATGCGCCGCTTCGGCTACGGCGCGCGCGGCGACGTCCACCTCTGCACCGGCCCGCTCCACCACACCGCGCCGCTCGTGTTCTCGCTCGCCATGCCGCTCGGCTGCGGCGTGCCCGTCGTGCTGATGGACGGCTTCGACGCCGAGCGCGCGCTGCGGCTCGTCGACGCCTATCGCGTCACGCACACGCACATGGTGCCGGTGATGTTCCGGCGCCTGCTCGAGCTGCCCGACGAGGAGCGCGCGTGCCGCGACGTGTCGTCGCTGCGCGTCGTGCTGCACGGCGCGGCGCCGTGCCCGCCGAGCATCAAGCGGCGCATGATCGAGTGGCTGGGCCCCGTGCTGTGCGAGTACTACGCCGCGGCCGAGGGCTTCGGCTGCCTGGCGACGAGCGAGGAGTGGCTCGCGCGGCCGGGCACGGTCGGCCGCCCCGCGCCCGGCGACGTCGAGATCCGCGACGGCGAGGGCAAGTCGCTGCCGCCCGGGCAGGAGGGCGTGATCTTCCTGCGCGCGCCCGAGGGCGGCCGCTTCGCCTACCACGGCGACGAGCCGATGACGCGCGCCGCCTACGCGGGCGATCTCTTCACGCTCGGCGACGTCGGCGTGCTCGACGCCGGCGGCTACCTCTACGTGCGCGAGCGCAGCGCCGACGTCGTCGAGGCGGGCGGCATGAACGTGTATCCGGCCGAGGTCGACGCCGTGCTCGTCACGCACCCGGCCGTGCGCGACGCCGCGACCGTCGGCGTGCCCGACGACGCGGGCGGCGAGCGCGTCGTCGGCGTCGTCGAGCTCGCGGACGGCCACGTCGCGAGCGCGGCGCTCGCGGACGAGCTCGCCGCGCTCTGCCGCGCCGAGCTCGCCGCGTTCAAGTGCCCGCGCGAGATCGTCTTCCGCGCGGCGCTGCCGCGCCTCGAGAACGGCAAGATCTACCGCCGCGTCGTGCGCGACGAGGTGCGCGCGGCGCGCGCGCGCTAGCGCGACGTCCCCTTCCACCGGCGTCGCCGCGCGAAGGCGACGCCCGCACCGGGAGCTGCCGATGGACCTCGAGTTCGGACCCGAGTACGAAGCGCTGCGCGAGCGCGTGCGCGAGTTCCTCGCCGCGAGCTGGCCGCCTCCGCCGGACGCGGCGGGGGGCGACGCGAAGGCGCAGGCCATCGCGTTCCGGCGCGAGGCGATCGCGCAGGGCTTCCTCGCGCGCAACATCCCGCGCGCCTACGGCGGCTCCGAGCAGCCGTTCGACCCGCTCGCCGCACAGGTGATCCGCGAGGAGTTCACGCGCGCGCACGCGCCGATGGAGCAGGCGGGCATCGGCACGATGATGCTCGTGCCCACGCTGCTCGAGCGCGGCGAGGAGTGGATGAAGGAGAAGTGGGTCGAGGCGACGCTCGTCGGCGAGGTGCTCTGGTGCCAGGGCTACAGCGAGCCGAACGCCGGGAGCGACCTCGCGTCGCTCGAGACGCGCGGCGAGCTCGTCGGCGACGAGTGGGTGATCCACGGTCAGAAGATCTGGACGAGCGGCGCGCACCTCGCCGACTACATGTTCGCGCTCGTGCGCACCGAGCCGGACGCCGGCAAGCACGCCGGCATCTCCTACCTGCTCCTCGACATGCGGCAGCCGGGCATCGAGGTGCGGCCGCTGCGCATGATGACGGGCGCGGCCGACTTCAACGAGGTGTTCCTCGACGGCGCGCGCACGCCCGCACACTGGATCGTCGGTCGGCGCGGCGAGGGCTGGACGGTGTCGCGCACGACCCTCAAGCACGAGCGCAACTCGATCGGGAACGCGGCGCTGACGCGCATGCAGTTCGACGCGCTCGTGCGGCTCGCGCGCGACGTCGGGCGCCTCGGCGACCCGACCGTGCAGCAGCGGCTCGCCGAGATCGAGGGCTACGTGCTCGCGCACCAGTGGACGGGCTACCGCCAGCTCTCCGCCGACGCGCACGGCCGCAGCGCGGGCATCGTGCAGATGATGAACAAGCTCCACTCGACGAACATCGGCGACATGCTCGCGCGCGCGGCGCTCGACCTGCTCGGCGACGACGGGCTGCTCGTCGCCGGTGAGCGCGTCGGCCAGCGCCCGCCCGCCGACCGCGGCGCGTGGATCGCGCAGTACATGTACTCGCTCGGGATCGCGATCGCGGGCGGCGCCGCGAACATCCAGCGCAACGTCATCGCCGAGCGCGGGCTCGGCCTGCCGCGCGACGCCGCGGCCGATCGCAGCGCCGCGCGCGCGGGAGGGGCGCGATGAGGTTCGAGCTCAGCGACGAGCAGGAGCTGGTGCAGGAGTCGGTGCGCGGCTTCCTCGAGGCCGAGTGCCCGGTCGCGCGGCTGCGCGCGATCTACGACGCGGACGCGCCCTTCGACCCCGCGCTGTGGAAGGGGATGGTCGAGCTCGGCCTGGCGGGCCTCCACGTCGGCGAGGAGCACGGCGGCGCGGGCCTCGGCGCGCTCGACCTCGCCGTCGTCGCCGAGGTGCTCGGCCACGGCGCGGCTCCCGGGCCGTTCCTCGGCCACGCCCTCGCGGCGCGCGCGATCGAGCTCGCGGGCAGCGACGCGCAGCGGCGCGCGTGGCTGCCGCGCCTCGCGAGCGGCGATGCGCTCGGCACGGTCGCGCTCGCCGAGCCCGCGGGCTGGCAGCCCGAGGACTGGGCGCTCGCGCCCGGCGCGGCGCTGCACGGGCGCAAGCTCCACGTGCCCTACGCGGCGAGCGCCGACGTCGTGGTCGTCGGCACGGCCGGCGGCGGCCTCGCGCTCGCCACGCCGGGCGGCGGCCTGCGCGCGACGCCCGAGGCGACCGTCGACCGCACACGGCTCCTCGACGCGCTCGAGCTCGACGGTGCCGCCTGCGAGCCGCTCCCCGGCGGCGCGGCCGCCGCACCCGCCGTGCGCGACCTCGGCCTCGTGCTGCTCGCCGCCGACGCGTTCGGCGGCGCCACGCGGCTCGTCGAGGCGTCGGTCGCGTACGCGAAGACGCGCGAGCAGTTCGGCGTGCCGATCGGGCACTTCCAGGCCGTGAAGCACCAGCTCGCGGACATGGCGCTCGAGGTCGAGCCGTCGCGCGCGCTCTACTGGTACGCCGCGCACGCGCTCGACCGCATTCCCGACCAGGCGCCGCGCGCCGCCGCGCTCGCGAAGGCGCACGTCACCGACCGCTTCCAGCACGTCGCGCGCGAGGCCGTCGAGGTGCACGGCGGCTACGGCTTCACGTGGGAGTGCGAGGTCCAGGTCTGGTTCAAGCGCGCGATGTTCGACCGCGCGTTCCTCGGCACGCCCGAGGTGCACCGCGCCCGCGCGGCGGCGCTCGCGGGCTGGAGCGGCGAGGGCTGAGCGCCGCCTAACGACCGCCGCCCGGCCCGAGGCCGAGCGAGAGCTGGCGGTCGGCCGGCCGGCGGAAGTGCGCGGCCGAGAGCGCGGGCGGCGGCGCGTCGAGCCCGGCGCGGCGCCGGTGGAGCTCGAAGAGCGCGCGGATCTGCTCGGCGTACAGGCCCTCGCCGCGCATGCGCGTGCCGAAGCGCGGGTCCGAGAGCGCGCCGCCGCGCACGTCGCGGATGCGCGCGAGCACGCGCGCGCGCCGCTCGGGCACGCAGCGCTCGAGCCACTCGGCGAAGAGCTCCTTCACGCCGTGCGGGAGCCGCAGCACGATCGACCCCGCGCTGCTCGCACCCGCGTCCTTCGCCGCCCGCAGGATGCGCGGGATCTCCGCGTCGTTGAGCCCGGGGATCACGGGCGCGACCATCACGCCGACGGGGACGCCCGCGCGCGCGAGCGCCTCGATCGCGCCGAGCCGCCGGGCGGGGTGCGAGGCGCGCGGCTCGAGCGAGCGCGCGAGCGCGGCGTCGAGCGTCGTGATGGACACGTCGACGCGCGCGGCCCCGACGCGCGCGAGCGCGCCGAGCACGTCGGCGTCGCGCGCGACGAGCGCGCTCTTCGTGACGATGCCGACGGGGTTGCGGAACTCGGCGAGCACCTCGAGGCAGCGGCGCGTGAGGCGCAGCCGCCGCTCGATCGGCTGGTAGGCGTCCGTCACGCCGCTCATCGCGACGACGCGCGGGCGCCACGCCTTGCGCTCGAGCTCGCGGCGCAGCAGCGCGGGCGCCTCCTCCTTCACGAGGATGCGCGTCTCGAAGTCGAGCCCCGCCGAGAAGCCCAGGTACTCGTGCGTCGGCCGCGCATAGCAATAGGCGCAGCCGTGCTCGCAGCCGCGGTAGGGGTTCACGCTCGCGTCGAAGCCGACGTCCGGACTCTGGTTCGTGGCGACGATCGTGCGCGACGGGTCGCGCAGGTAGAGGGTGCGCGGCGCGGGAGGCGCCGCCTCGCCGTCCGCCTCGGCCGCGCGCAGCGCGTCGTCGAGGGCGTCCGGGTCGGCCTCGTAGGCGAGGCGCTCGAAGCGGCCGGCCGGGTTCGAGGCGGCGCCGCGGCCGCGCGGCGCGGCCGCCTCGGCGCCGCGCGGGGCGAGCCCCGGAGCGGCGGCCGGGCTTCCGGCGCGGACGCGCGCCGCGCCGTCCGGCGACGGCGACGCCGCCGGGGGCGCGGCGGGCGGTGCGGAAGGGGGAGGCGGCATGGCGACGGGCCCTCGCGCGCGGGACGCGCGAGGGCGAAAGTAGGGCGAATATGCGCGGGCGCCAGGCCTCGCCCGGGCGGAGTGCCGCGCCCTCAGGCCTCCGCCGGGTCGCGCAGGTAGCCCTCGAGCCGCGGGCCCTCGCGCGCGAGCAGCGCCTCGTACGACTCGAAGCGCTCGAGCGCCTGCCGGAGCGTGCGCGCGCCCGACGGCACGGGGTTCGCGCGGAAGAAGCGCGCCACCTCGAGGCGGTGCGCGCGCGTCCCGAGCAGCGGCGTCGCCTGCAGCACGCGCGACGCGAGCAGCGCGCCCATCCGCTCGCGCAGTCGCGACCAGCGCGCGCGCGCGAAGTCCCACGTGCGCTCGCGCGCGGCGCGGTTCCCGAGCAGGCGCACGATCACGAACGCGACGTCCTGCGAGGGCACGGCGTCGGTCAGCGCGAGTGCGAGCGTGCGCTCGACGAGCTCCGCGCTCTCGAAGTCGCACAGCGCGAACAGGAAGCGCCGCTGCTCCTGCGGCGTGCGCGCCTCGCGCATCGCGCGTTCGAGCGCGTCGTAGAGCCAGGCGTCGCCGTGCGCGGCCGCGATCGAGACGACCGGGTCGGCGAGGTTCGGCTCGAGGGAGGCGCGATCGGCGAGGTAGCGCCGGCAGCGCTCGGACGCCTCGTCGACGACGCGCGTGGCCTGGCCGATCTGCCCGACGAGCTCGACGATCGCGCCGCGGCGCACGCGCGTCGCGTCGTCCTCGTCGGCGCCGGCGTCGAAGCCGAGCTCGTCGACCTGCGCGCCGAACGCGACCTCGACCCACGCGCGCAGCCGCCGCTCGCACTCGCGCGACACGTCCGGAGCGAGCCGCGTCGCGAGCGACGCGAGCGGTCGCTTCGCCGCCGTCAGCACGTCGGGGTCCGTCTCGGCGCCGAGCGCGTTGACGATGTCGAGCAGCGAGTCGATGCGGGCCTCGCCCGCGCGCGTGAGCGCCCACTGGTGGTCGACGAGCCCCATGCGCTCCGCGGGCGACAGCGCGGGAAGGGCGTCGACGAGCGCGTCGAGCTCGCCCTCGCCGTGCAGCGGGCGGAAGAAGCCGCCCTCGTCGGCGTTGCCGTACACGAAGCCCGTCGCGCCGGCCGGGAGCGCCACGACGTCGCTGCGCTTCGCGAGCAGGTGGCGCACCTCGACGGCGCCCGCGTCCGTCCCGACGCGTCCCACCCACGGCACGGGCCAGCGCACCGCGCGCGTCTCGGCGCCGGCGCGCGCGCCGCGCGGGCGGGCCTCGAAGAAGCGCTCCTGGCGCAGCTCGAGCGCCGTCTCCTCGCGGCGCGGCGCGCGGCGCACGCGCACGACCGGGTAGCCGCTCTGCTCGATCCACGCGCGCGCGATCGGCTCGACGGGCTCGCCCGCGGCCTCGCCGAGCGCGCGCCACAGATCGGCCGCGACCGCGTTGCCCTCGGCGTGGCGCCGGATGTAGGTGCGCACGCCTTCGCGGAACGTCGCCGGGCCGAGGTAGCGCTCGAGCATGCGCACGACCGACGCGCCCTTCTCGTAGGTGATGAGGTCGAAGTTCTCGTTCGCCTCTTCCGGCGTCCGGACGGGCGCGTAGATCGGGTGCGTGTTCGCGAGGGCGTCGAGGTCGAGCGCGCCCGCGCGGTGGTGGAAGAAGTCGTGCCACATGCGCCACGCGGGCTGCCACTCGTCGACGATCTGGAACGCCATCCAGGTCGCGAACGCCTCGTTCAGCCACAGGTCGTCCCACCACGCCATCGTGACGAGATCGCCGTACCACATGTGCGCGAGCTCGTGGCAGATGACCTCCGCCGCGCGCTTCTTCTCGGCGAGCGTCGCGGTCTTCGGATCGAGCAGCAGCAGCGTCTCGCGGAAGAACACCGCGCCCGCGTTCTCCATCGCGCCGAACTCGAAGTCCGGCACGGCGACGAGGTCGAGCTTCGCGTAGGGATAGGGGAGGTCGAAGTAGCGCTCGAGTCGCACGAGCGTCTCGCGCGCGGCCTCGAGCCCGAAGTCGACGAGCGCCTCCTTGCCGGGCAGGTGCCAGACGCGGATCTCGGTGTCGCCGGCGCGCTCCGCGCGCGAGCACGCGAGCTCGCCGACCGCGAGCGCGACGAGGTACGACGAGAGCCTCGGCGTGCGCGCGAAGCGCACCGTCTTCGTGCCGTCGCCCGGGAGCTCGACGTGCTCGACGGGCGCGTTCGAGACGACGGCGTTGCCGACGCCCGTGGACACCGCGATCTGCCAGCGCGCCTTCATCGCCGGCTCGTCGAAGCACGGTGCGAGCTTGCGCGCGTCCGCCGGCTCGAGCTGCGTGAACGCATAGCGGCGCTCGCCCGCGGTCGCCCCGTAGAGCCCCGAGAGGTCGCGTCGCAGGCGTCCCTGGAACGCGAGCTCGATGCGGGCGCGGCCGCGCGGCAGCGTCGCCGGGAGCTCGAGTGCGATCGCCTGCCGCTCGGGATGCGCGACGACGCGCGCGCGCAGCGCGCGCTCTCCCGCGACGACGCGCGCGCGCGCGACGCGGAGGTCGACGGCGTGGAGCTCGATGCGGCGGCGTGCGCGCGCGACGTCGACCTCGATCGCGACCTCGCCGCGGTAGCGATCGCTGCGCGAGGGGTCGAGCTCGAGATGGAGGTCGACTTCGACGGGAACGACGTCGGGCGAGAGCCGGAACGGCTTCGTGCGCGTCGCCGCGCCGCCGCTGCGCGGGCGCGTCGCGCGCGCGGGCCGGCGAGCCCCCTTGCTGCCGCCGCCGCCACCGGGCGTCGCCGCGCGCTTCGCGCGGCTCGCGCGGCTCGTGCGCGCGCCGCCCGCGGCCTTTCGCTTGGGCGCCTTCTTGCGCGATGCGCCCGTCGTCGCGCGCGCGGCGCGCTTCGATCGCGACTTCGCGCCGGCCTTGCCCGCGGCCTTTCGCTTGGGCGCCTTCTTGCGCGATGCGCTCGCGCCGCGCCGCGGCCCGGCGTCGCCGTCCGCGCGCGCGCTGCGCTCCTTCGCCGCGCCCGCGCCGTTCGCACGTCGCGTCGCACCGGCGCGCCGGCGCGCGCCGGCGGGCGCCGTGGGGCGGCGCCGTCCATCCTTGGTTCGCTTCGCGGTCACGGCCCTTCCTCCTCGCTCGCGCCGCCATCGCGGTGCGACTAGCGTCCGACGACCACCCGGCAGATCGCGCGCAGGTGCTCGAGCCGCTCGGCGAAGGCGCGCGAGTCGGCCTCCGTCGCGAACGCGTGCGGCGGTGCGGCGTCGCCGAGCGCGAGCACCTCCTCGGCCGCGGCCACGAGCGAGCGCGGCGACGCGCCCTCGGCGACCCGCTCTCCCGCGCGCGCGAGCGCCGCGCGCCACGTGCCCGAGGAGGGCGCCGCGTCGAGCAGCGCGAGGCAGTCGCCGAGCACGCGCTGGAACTCGCCTCGGACCGACACGCGCCTCCTCTCCCGTCCGCGCCGGCGCGCGAGGACGCTCGCCGCGCGCGCCCTCCGCAGGCATTCACACGCGGCCGGCGATCGGCCCACGCGCGCCGCGCGCGCGAGCGTGGCCCGGGTGCGCGCCGCGAGCAAGGGACGCGCGCTGCGCGCGCGTGCGATTTCGCGCGTCGCGGCGGTCCGGCGGCGCGAGCGAGCGCGTAGGATGGTGTCGCGGCGCGAGCTGCGCGCGCGGGGAGCGCGCGACGGGCGCGCGATCGACGCCGGACCGGAGCGACGGGATGAGCGAGCGAGCGAAGATGTGGTGGGGAATCGGCGTCGCCGTCGCGATCGGCGCCGTGCTCGCGGCGAGCGAGCTGGTCGAGGCGCCCGCCGAGTGGGAGGTGCTCCCGCTCGAGGAGGTCGGCGTGCCGGCGTCCGAGAGCGGTGGATCGAGCGACGCGCGCCCCGGGCTCGCGGCGCCCGCGACGCCTCCGGCCGGTGGCGCGACGCCCGAGGTCGAGGCCGCGCTCGCCGATGCGCGCGCGATTTCCGGGGCGCCCGCGATCGACGCGCCTTCGCGCGCGGTCTCGGCGCCGGCGGACGTGCCGCCGCCGCTCGCGGCGTCGACGCTGCGCGTCGCGCCCGACGGGCGCTTCGTTCCGAACGCCGCGGCCGCCGCCTTCTTCGCCAGTCACTACGCCGCCAACCCGAGCTCCTCCGACGAGCTCGTGCGCGGTCACATCGTGCTCGCGCTGCTCGACTCGCTGCCCGCGCGCGCGGCCGACGAGGCCATCGCCGTGCTCGACCGCTGGCGCGCGGCGCGCGCCGCCGAGCTCGCGCTCGGGCCCGACGCGGACGAGCGCGCGCGTCGCGAGGCGCGCGCGAAGGAGCTCGGGCCCGAGCTCGCGCGCGCCCTCTCGCGCTAGGCGCGTCCGCTTCCGCCTTCGCGATCGCGCGCGGCCGCGGCGAGCGCGATACCTTCCGCCGCCGCATTCGCGCCTCGAACGCGCGCACGTGCTCGATCATCGATCGGCTGGGGGGAATCGATGGCCAACGCACCGCGGGAGCAGTGGACGAGTCGCACGGGCTTCGTGCTCGCGGCGATCGGCTCGGCCGTCGGCCTCGGCAACATGTGGCGGTTCTCGTACCTCACCGCGGAGAAGGGCGGGGCGGCCTTCGTGGTGCTGTACCTGCTCTTCACCGCCGCCGTCGGCGTCCCCGTGATGCTCGCCGAGCTCGCCATCGGGCGCGGCTCGCAGCGGAGCCCGATCGCGGCGCTCGCGCACTACGGCGGCCCGGCGTGGCGTCCGCTCGGCGCGCTGTTCGTCGCGTCGGGCTTCGTCATCCTCGCCTACTACGGCGTGATCGCCGGCTGGACGGTCCGCTATGCGGGCCTCGCGCTCGTCGGCGCGCTCCCCGACGCGCCGGGCGCCTACTTCGAGCGCATCAGCCAGGGCTGGCCCGCCTTCGGGTTCCACGTCGCCTTCATGGCCGCGACGACGCTCGTCGTGAGCGGAGGCGTGAAGGCGGGCATCGAGCGCGCGGCCGAGGTGATGATGCCCGCGCTCTTCGCGATCGTCGCCGGCATCGCGATCTACGCCGCCACGCTCGACGGCGCCTCGGCCGGCTACGCCTACTACCTGAACGTCGACTTCGCGAACGTGCTCGACTGGGACGTCGTCGCCGCGGCGGCGGGGCAGGCGTTCTTCAGCCTGAGCCTCGGAATGGGCGCGATGCTCACCTTCGCGAGCTACCTCGGGCGCGACCACGACCTGCCGAGCGAGTCGCTCATGATCGCGTCCGCGGACTTCGGTGTCGCCTTCCTCGCGGGCTTCATGGTCTTCCCGCTGATCTTCGCGCTCGGGCTGCAGGGCGACGTGATGGGGCAGGACACCGGCACGGTGGGCGCGCTCTTCATCGCGCTGCCGAAGGCGTTCGCCGAGATGGGCGCGGCCGGCCGCGTCGTCGGCTTCGCGTTCTTCGTCGCGCTGATCGTCGGCGCGCTGACGTCGGCGATCTCGCTGCTCGAGGTCGTCGTCGCGGCGGCGATGGACGGGCTCGGCGCTTCGCGCCCCCGCGCGGCCGTCGTCGCGGGCGCGCTGATCACCGCTCTCGGCGGCCTCGCCGCGTGGCGCATCGACGTGCTCGACGCGATGGACACGGTCGCGAACAACCTGTTCCTCGTCGGGGGCGGCCTCGGCCTGTCGCTCTTCTGCGGCTACGCGATGCGCGACGCGCGCGCCGAGGCGCTCTCGGGCTCGCGGGGCGGGCGCTGGACGTGGGCGTGGATGCCGCTCCTGCGCTTCGTCGTGCCGGTCGTGCTGCTGACCGTGCTCGCGGTGTCGATCGACGACACGGTCGCGAAGGTCGTCGCGCTCTTCTAGCGCCCGCGCGCGCCGCGCCTAGCGCAGCCAGCCCGCGCGGCGCGCCGCGCCGAGCGCGGCGATCGTCTCCACCCGCCGCAGCGCGCGCCGGATCTCGGCCGCGAGCTCGCGCCGTCGCTCGGCGAGCGCGTCCGCGCCGGTCGCATCGGGCGCCGGCGCGACGAGCCCGCGGTTGCGCGCGAGCTCGAGCGCGCTCTGGAACAACACCTTCGAGATCGAGTCGGCGCTGTGGATGCGCCGCTGCAGGCGGTACTGCCGTCCGAGGCCGAGGCACTCGTCGACGAGCTTCGCCGCGTCGACGGGAGCCGTGGGCTCCTGGCGTGCCAGGCGGTCGGCGACCACCTGGTAGCTCTCGAGGAAGGGCCGCAGCGCGCGGTGCGCCATGAACGGCCGGAACGACTGCACGAGCCGCTGCGCGCTCTCGCCGCCGGCGGCGATGCGCGCTTCCCAGGCGGGCTCCTGGTGATCGAGCTCGGCGCGCAGCTCGGCGCGGAAGCGCGCCTTGTCCGGGAAGAAGAACTCGAACTTGAGCAGGTCGCGCAGGCGCATGGCCTCGCTCCAGAAGGCGTCGAGCGCGCGGTCGGGGTCGGCCTCGGCGGCCGCGAGCACGGCGAGCTCGGCGATCGCGCCCGTCGTGAAGTAGTGCACCACCGAGTTGCGATAGTAGGCGGCGGTGAGCTCCTGGTCCTCGCCGATCGAGTAGACGGGCTCGTCGCCCGCGTCGAAGCGCGTCAGCACGCCCGTTCCGACGAGCGCGTCGAGCGCCGCGCACACGCCCTCGTCGGTGTCGAAGGCGTCGAGGTCGAACGCGACGGGGAGCTTCCGCTCGCGCACGTAGCCGACGACGTTCCGCACGGCCTCGCGCGTCTCGGCGACGCCGAGCGCGCGGTCGCCGACGCCGAGCAGGGCGAGCGACACGAGCGACGTCGGGGTGAAGGGCGTCGCCCGGTTGATCGCGACCGACACCTCGAATGCGAGCTTGTGCAGCGCGAGCCCGGGGTCGTGCTCGTCGTCGAGCTCGAGGTCGGGCCCGCGCGCGTCGTGCGCGGCGTCGGCGGAGGCCGGCGTGCCCGCAGTCTCCGGGCGGCGGCCGAGCGAATCGCGCAGCGACACGGCTTCGCCGAAGCGGATGTGGATGTCGCCGTACGCGCCGCCGAGCGAGCGCAGCACGCCGACGAACCAGCCGAAGCCCTCGGCGCGCTTCGCCCCGCCGCGCTGCTCGTGGCTGTACGCGCCGACGTCGACGATCTGGTCGTAGGCGATCGAGACCGGCACGAGCACGACGTCGTCCGCGCAGCCGCGCCGCCACGCGTCGACGACGTAGGCGAGCATCCCGAGGCGCGGCGGCAGCAGCTTGCCCGACCGCGAGCGGCCGCCCTCGATGTACCACTCGAGCGGGAAGCGCTTCTCGACCAGGTACTCGACGTAGCTCCGCAGCACCTGCTTGTAGAGCGCGTCGTCCTTGAACGTGCGGCGGATGAAGAACACGCCGCTGCGGCGCACGAGCGGCCCGACCGGGAAGAAGTTCATGTTGATGCCGCCGGCCGTGTGGTTCGGCGGGAGCCCGTTCTCGTGGAGCGCGGACTGCAGCACGAGGTGGTCGAGGTTCGACTTGTGCGAAGGCAGGAACACGACCGGGTGCTGGGCGGCGATGCGCGCGATGCCCGCCATCTGCTCGCGGTCGTATCGCAGCTTCCCGTAGCCGCGCGTGTAGAGCCCGCGGATCGCGTGCGCGACGAGGTCGATCACGAACGGGCTGTGCGAGGCGGCGATCTCGCGCAGCATGCGCGCGGCATCGCGCTGCGCGCGCGCGGGCGCGCGTCCGACGTCGCCGGCGAGGCGCGCGACGGTCGCGCGGAACGCGGGCCGCCGGAGGATCTCGTCGCGCACGAAGCGCGGCACCTTGTAGCGCGTGCCGCGCACGCGCCGTTCGGCGCGCTCGAGCGCGAGCATCGCCTGTCGCGCGACGTACTCCGCGAGCCCCGCCGTCTCGATGCCGCCGGCCGCGCTCCAGCGCGCGCGCAGCGCGGAGAGGCGCGCGGGCTCCGCGCGCACGACGTGGCAGCGGTCCGGCGCGCGCCGCGCGATGGCGCGCTGGCGCAGCGCGCCGGGGTCGCGCGGGTCGCCGAGCCGGAGCAGGTCGGAGAGGCGTGCACTCCGCTCGCCGTCGCGCAGCGGCGCCTTCCACACGACGCGCAGCGGCACGAGCTCCGGGTCGCCGTCCGCGGCGATCGCCACCTCGAGCGCGCCGAGCGCGACGCGCCGCCGGCGCCGCCGCGACGGGGGGATCGGGACGAGCTCGTCGTCGCGCGCGGCCGCGTCCTCGTGCTCGCGCACGAAGCGCTCGAGCAGGCGCTGCTCGAAGCGACTCGACGCGTCGAGGAGGTAGAGCGGCGCGTCGGCGCGGGCCATGCTCCCATCCTACTCCTCCGCGCGCGCGCGCAGGCGACCGGCGCGGCGCGCGCCGCCGCGGCCGCCCGCGCTACGGGCGCGCGCGACGGCGACGCGACGGTGCTCACCGGCGCGAAGGAGCTCGTCGCGGACACGGCCACCGCCGACCTGTTCGTCGTCGTCTACCGAAGCGGCGCCGACCCTGCGACGCCGGTCGCCTAGCGACGGAGGTGCGCGTGGGAGACGCGATGGACGCGAGGAGCGCTGGGGCCGCGGACGGGGCGCGCGTCGCGCGGCGGGCCGGTGAGGCGGAGGGCGCGAACGGCGCGCGAGCGGCCACCCGGGCCCCCGGTGCGAAGCGCGCCGCGGACGTCGCCCCGCTGCACCCGCGCGGGCTCCGCGGCGTCGGGCTGGCGTCGGTCGAGGGCTGGGCGCTGGTCGCGGCGGGCCTCGCGTGGCTCGCGTTCGCGAGCGACGGCGGCGTCGTGCGCGGGCTCGCGGCGGGCGGCGTCGGCTGCGTCACGCTCGGCGCCGGGATCGGCGTGCTGCTCTACCCGGGCGACCTGCGCATCGTCTCGTTCGGCGCGCTCGCGTCGCTGGCCGGCCTCGCGGTCGCCGCGCTCGGCGCCGTCGCGTTCGGCTTCGCGACGTCGCTCGGTCTCGTCGCGCTCGCCGTGGTGGGCTGGCTCGCGTCGGGGCGTGCGTCGCTCGCCTGGACGTCGCCGACGCCGGGTGTTCCCGAGCGCGAGGATTCGCTTCGGCTCGCCTCGAAGGTGGCGATGGACGAGGCGCTGCTCGCGAGCTTCCACCTGCGGCTCGACTTCCCGACCGGCGCGCGCCTCGAGCAGATCGTCCGCGAGACGCTCGCGCTGCGCGAGCGGCACGCGGCGCTCGGCTCGCGCGAGAACCCGCTCGCCGTGCACCGGACGCCGCCGCCGCTCGACGCGCCTCGGCTCGCACCCGCGCGCGCGGCCGGGCGCGACTTCGAGCACCTCGCGTTCGAGAGCGAGTGGGAGCCGCAGGTCGGCGAGCCCGGGCGCGAGCGCTGGCTGTCGCACACGGCGAACCGCACCGCACACGCCTACGTCGTGCGCAGCGACCCGTCCGCGCCGTGGCTCGTCGCGATCAACGGCTATCGCATGGGGCTCGCGCCGATCGACCTGCGCCTGTTCGACCCGCGCCTCTACGTCGACCGCATGGGGCTCAACCTCGCGATCCCCGTGCTGCCCCTGCACGGGCCGCGGCGCATCGGGCGCTTCTCGGGCGACGGCTACCTCGACGGCGACCCGGTCGCGTTCTTCCACGCCGAGTGCCAGGCGATCTGGGACCTCCGCCGCATCGTGTCGTGGATCCGCGCGCAGGGCGGCGAGCGGATCGGCGTGCTCGGCCTCTCGCTCGGCGGCTACAACTGCGCGCTGCTCGCCTCCGTCGAGGAGGGGCTCGCGTGCGCGATCGCGGGCATCCCGGTCGCCGACTTCTCGCGCATCCTGTGGACGCACGGGCCGCCGTGGCTCATGCGCGCGTACGAGAAGGCCGGCCTGCCGCGCGAGGAGATCGCGTCGCTGCTCGCCCCGGTCGCGCCGCTCGCGCTCGATCCCAGGGTGCCGCGCGAGGGGCGCGCCGTCTTCGCGGGGACGGGCGATCGCATCGTTCCGCCCGAGCACCAGCGCGACCTGATCGCGCACTGGGACCCGCCCGCGCGATGCTGGTACCAGGGCGGGCACGTCACGTTCCGGCTCGATCCGGAGGTCGAGCGGCTCGTGCGCGGCGTGCTCGCCGCGCGGCTCGCCCCCGCGGCGAGCGGCGCGGGGGCTGCGGCGCCGCGGCGGGTCGCGGACGCCTAGCGTCCGGCGTCGGGCGACGCGCTCCGCGCGGCGCCGTCGAGCGCCGCGCGCACCTGCGCGTGCGCCTCGCGCGAGAGCGCGTAGCGCGACGCGATCGCGATCGCGACGGCGAGGAAGAACGCGGGAGCGAGCGTCGCCGCGACGCGGATCGCGAGCAGCGCGCTCTCGGGCTGCTCGGGCTGCCGCGCGACGTAGCCCGTCAGCTCGAAGGCGAGGCCCATCAGCAGCACGCCGGTCGCGCCGCCGATCTTGCGCAGGAACGTGAACACGCCGTTGTACACGCCCTCGCGGCGCTGCCCGGTCGCGAGCTCGTCCTCGTCGATGACCTCGCCGATCATCGCCCACGGCATGAGGTCGGCCGCGCAGTAGCCGATGCCGATCAGCGCGATCAGCGCGTAGACCGCCGCGCGCGGCGTCCCGGGCCCGACGAACAGGAACATCGGGACGAGCAGCAGCGCCCACCAGCCCGCGCCGAACGCGAACAGCCGGTGCTTGTCGAAGCGCGTCGCGAAGCGAAGCCACAGCGGGAGCGCCGCGATCGACGAGACGAGCAGCGTCAGGATGTAGAACGCGAACGTCATCTGCTCCTCGCGCAGCCACGACGCCGTGTAGTAGGCGAGCGACGCGCCGGCGAGGTCGACCGCGATCCGCGCCGCGATGAACAATGCGCACAGCCGCACGAAGTTGCGGTGCGAGCGCAGCTGGCGGAGCCCCTCGCGCAGCGGCGGCGACACGCGGCGCGGCGCGCCCGGCCTCTCGAAGCTCACGCGGTGGACGGCGAGCCAGGGCAGGAGCAGCCAGACGCCGAAGAGGGCGCCCGCCGCGGCGTAGGCGTCCGCGTCGCTGCCCCAGGCGTCGGCGAGCACGCGCATGCCCATCGCGAAGATCGTCCCCACCACCGCGCAGCCCGCGCGGAACGCGTTCAGCGACGTGCGCTCGTCGTAGTCGCGCGCCATCTCGGGCAGCAGCGCGAGGTAGGGCACCGAGAGGATCGTCGTCGCGAGCGAGAGCGCGACGTAGACGGCGAGGTAGTACGCGAACATCGCGCCCTGCGACGCGAAGGGCGTGCGCCAGACGAGGGCGAAGCAGACGGCGAACGGCAGCATCCCGATCAGGAAGAAGGGCCGCCGCCGGCCGCTGCGCCACGTCCGCGAGTCCGAATAGCGTCCGACCAGCGGGTCGGTGATCGCATCGACGATGCGCGCGCCCCAGACGACCGCGGACGCGAGCGCCGGCCGCAGCCCGGCGACGTCGGTGAGGAAGTAGAAGAACAGGAGCGAGAGCGCGGACAGCGACAGGTTGACGGTGTGGTCGCCCAGGCCGAACACGAGCTTGCGCAGCGGGCCGAGGTGGGGCGCCGGCGCGGGCGGCGCCCCGGTCGGCGCGATCTCGGAGGCGGCCTCGCTCACACGTCGGCCGTGTAGGGCGGCGCCGGGTCGTACTCCATCATGCGCTGCGCGAGGCGCGCGTGCGCGACGCCCCAGATCTGCCCGACCACCCAGAGCGCCATGTCGATGCCGGCCGAGACGCCGGCCGCCGTCACCAGGTTGCCGTCGCGCACGTAGCGCACGCCGTCGAGCACCGTCGTGTCCGGATAGCGTTCGCGCAGCGTCGGCACGAACGCCCAGTGCGTCGTGACGCGGCGTCCGCGCGCGAGGCCCGCGCCCGCGAGCACGAGCGAGCCCGTGCAGACGCTCGTCACCCACGTGCAGCGCGGTGCGACCTCGCGCAGCCACGCGAGCAGCGCCTCGTTCCCGACCTCGCGGCGCGTGCCGATGCCGCCCGGCACGAGCACGACGTCGAGCGGCGGCGCGTCCTCGAACGCGCAGTCCGGCACCACGCGGAGGCCCTTCGCGCAGCGCACGACGTCGCGCGTCTGCGCGACGAGGTGGACGCCGAGGTCGGGAGCGGGCGCGGCGGGGTCCGGGCTCTCGGCGCCGCCGCGGTGGGCGCGCTTCGCCATGGAGAACGCCTCCCAGGGCCCGACGAAGTCGAGCTCCTCGGCGTTCGGGAACACGACGATCCCGATCGTCGGATCGAGCGGGTCGGTGGCCACGCTAGGCGAGCCGCCAGCGCCGCGCGGGCTCGCTCCCGGCGTCGTGCTCGATGCACTGCACGTCGAACCAGATGGGGAGCAGGAAGCGCACGTAGAAGGCGCGCACGGTCGTCCCGCCGGTGACGAGGTCGTCGTACTCCTTGATCTCGACGCGCGGGTCGCGCTCGCGGCGCTTCCTGCACTCCTCGAGCAGCGCGTCGACCTCGGCGCGCGTCTCGTAGAGGAAGCCCAGGTGGTCGAAGCCCGGGCATTGCAGGTGCTGGCGCTGCTCGGTCACGAGGAGGAACTGGCTCGTGTCGGGGTCGGTGCGCAGCAGCAGGCCCGTCTGCTTGAGGATCGGGACGTCGAGCGACTCGAACCCGAACACCTCGCCGTAGAAGCGCTTGATCTCGTCGCGCGAGGCGTCGAGCGCGCCCTTCGGCACGGTCAGCTCCATGTGGTTGAAGCGAAGCATCGGCGTCCTCCCTCGAGCGCGCGCGGAGTCTGTCACACGGGGCGCCGCGCTGAGAAGGGCCGGGCGCCCGCCGGTCAGCCCGCGTCCGAGAGCGCCTCGCTCTCGACGAGCGGCCGCCCGACGTTGCGCGCGATGAAGCCGAGCACGCGGCGCGACCACTCCGCGGGGTCGCGGTCGACGAGCGCGGAGTGCGTCGCGCCGTCGAGGATCCAGAGCTCGGCGCCGGGGGCGGCGGCGGCGAGCGCGCGCGTGTGCGCGACGTCGATCAGCGCGTCGTCGGTGCCGTGCGCGAGCAGCAGCGGGCGCGGCGCGATCCGCTGCACCGCCTCGAGCGGTGTCGGCAGCGCGCTCGCGCCGAGCCGCCAGACGACGGCGTGCCCGACGGCGCGCAGGAACGCGCGGCCGAGCGGCCCCGTCATGCCGTAGGTGCGACCGCCCGACTCGACCATCGCCGGGATGTCGGTGAACGCGTTGATCGCGACGACGCCGTCGATCGCCGGGTCGCTCGCCGCCGCGAGCAGCGCGCTCGCCGCGCCCTGCGACGTCCCGATCACGACCACGCGCTCGAGGCCGCGCACCTCCTTCGCGTGGCGAACGGCGGCCGACACGTCCTCGTGCTCGCGCACGCCGAACGACACGCCGCGCGCGGCGCCGTCGCTCGTGCCGTGCTCGCGGCAGT
The DNA here is from genome assembly GCA_041389495.1 of Myxococcota bacterium. NCBI lineage: Bacteria > Pseudomonadati > Myxococcota > Myxococcota bacterium. The sequence continues at coordinate 1,160,911 of JAWKRT010000001.1, forward strand.
CGAACATCAGGACCGGATAGCCGGCGCCGCGCAGGAGGGGAAGGTGGCGGAGGAAGTCGCGGCGGTCGCCGCCCGCGCCGTGGACGGTGACGACGCCGATGCGCGCGAGCGGCCTCCCCGGCACCCACCACCCGCGCAGCGTCGAGCCGCCCGGCCCGGCGAACTCGACGTCCTCGAACGGGATGCCGTAGTCGATGCGCGGGTCGTGCAGGCCCGTGCCCCACCACTCCGCGCGGTCGCTCGCGTCGACGAGGCCCTCCTCGGGCGTGCTGTGCACGTACCACTCGGGGTAGAGCGCGTGCTCGGCGGCCCAGAGGACGGCGACGACGCCGGCGGCCGCGAGCACGGCGAGCACGGCGAGCGCGACGGAGATGCGGCGCATCGCGCGATCATGCCCGCGGCGCGCAGGCGGGTAAAGGCTCCCGTCGCCGCGCCCGCGCGCGTAGGATCGCCCGCTGCACGCGGCCGCGCCGCCGCGCGAGCCCAGGAGGAACGATGCCGCTCGGACCGCTCGACGACTACCTCGTGCACCAGACCACCGACCCCGTCGATCACGTCTTCACGAGCGATCGCAACTTCTACGACCGCTACTACTTCAACCTCCACGCGTCGAGCGACGAGCTGTTCCTCGTGACCGGGCTCGGGCAGTACCCGAACCTCGGGGTCACCGACGCCTTCGTGTGCGTCTCGCACGGCGACCGGCAGTACACGGTGCGCGCGTCGCGCGAGCTCGGCAGCGATCGCATGGACACCTCGGTCGGGCCGTTCCGGTTCGAGGTGCTCGAGGGGCTGCGCCGGCTGCGGCTCGTCTGCGAGGAGAACGAGTGGGGCGTCGCGTTCGACGTCGTCTTCGACGGCGTGCACGAAGCGCTGCTCGAGCCGAAGACCGTGAAGAAGTCGTTCGTGCGCACGACGTACGAGACGACGCGCTTCGCACAGGTGGGCGGCTACGGCGGGACGCTCACGGTGGCGGGCCGCACCTACGACGTGCAGCCCGACCGCTGGAAGGGCGCGCGCGATCGCTCGTGGGGCGTGCGTCCGGTCGGCGAGCCCGAGGCGCCCGGCATCCGCGCGAACGAGCCCCGCGCGGCGGGCTTCTTCCACAACTGGCTGCCCATGCAGTTCGACGACTACCTGCTCAAGGTCTACATCGAGGAGGGACCGGACGGAGAGCGCACGCTCGAGGAGGCCGTGAAGGTCCCGAACTTCGGCATCGACGCGCCGCACGAGCTGCTCGGCTCGCCGACGCACCGCATGACCTATCACCCAGGCACGCGCGAGGTCGCCGGCGCGACCATCGGCTTCGCGCACTCGCCGCTCACCGTGAAGACGACGCCGCTGCGCACCGTGAACCTCGGCATGGGAAGCGGCTACATGCCGCAGCCCGACTGGGCGCACGGGATGTACCAGGGCCCGCTCGTCGTCCAGGGCTTCGAGTACGACGCGTCGACGCCGCAGGCGCGCGCCCGGACGTTCGGCCTGAACGAGACGCTCTCGCGCTTCGACGCGAGCGACGGCGACGTCGGCTACGGCATGCACGAGAACCTGATCGCGGGAATCTACCGCCCGTACGGCTTCGACCGCCCCGACAGCGTCGCGAAGTGAGGGCGTCGGCGCCGCGCGCCGCGCGCGGGCTCGCCTAGCGTCGCCGCGCGCGGCGGCGCGCGACGAACAGCCAGTCCCAGGGGAGGGGGTCGCGCAGCAGGCGCGGCGCCCGCCCGCCCGGCAGCTCGAAGTACGCGCTCCACGGATACTCGACGCGCGCCTCCTCGACGACGTCGAAGCCCGCGTCGTCGAGCGCGCCGAGCGCCTCGCCGCGCAGGAAGTGCTTCGTGCGGGAGCCGTCGAGGTCGATCACGCCGTGCAGCAGGTCGCGCGCGGCGGCGGCCGTCGGCGCGATGCCCTCCCGCAGCAGGGCGGCGCCGCGCAGCCCGGAGCGGCGGTTCCAGGCGACGAGCCGCTCGTTCACCCACAGCGCCGCTTCGAGCGACGGGACGACGAGCAGGAGCGGCGCGCGCGGCGCGAGCGTCGCGCGCACGTGGCGGAGCATGCGCGCGCGATCCTCGTGCGAGGGCATGATCCACGCGTTCACGCAGATGCCGAGCTCGACGCCGCGCAGCCCGGCGACGGGCCGCCGCAGGTCGGCGCGCCGCAGCTCGACGTTCGGCAGGCGCTTCGCGCGCTCGCGCGCGACGGCGAGCAGCTTCGGCGCGAAGTCGAGCCCGACGACGCGCTCGAAGCGCCGCGCGAGCCGCGGCAGCTGGCGCCCCGTGCCGCAGCCGTAGTCGCACGCGAGGCGCGCGCGTCCCGCATGGGCGCGGAGCGCGCGCCGGAATGCGCCGCGCACGTCGCTGCCGACCGGGTCGAAGACCTCGTCCTCGAAGTCCTCGTGCATGGCGTCCCAGAAGCTCGAGCGCATGCCGCCTCCCGGACCGCCGACCTAGACGCCGAACGTGCGCCGGATGAGCTCGACGCTGATGCCGTCGGGGAGCAGCCGTCGTCCGATCGGCACGAGCCACGACGCGTCGCCGACCGCGTGGCGGACGCGCGGGCGCCGCGCGACGAGCGCGCGGTGGATCGCGCGCGCGACGACGATCGGCGGCGGCGCCTTCGGCAGGCTCGTGCGGATGTGCTCCTCGCAGGCGCGGATGCGCGCGCCGTACACGGAGGAGGATGGGTCGCCCCAGTCCATCGCGTCGTTGAAGGGCGTCGCGATGTCGCCCGGCTCGACGAGCGTGACGCCGATGCCGAGCGGCCCGACCTCGTTGCGCAGCGCGAGCGCGAGCGCGTCGATCGCGGCCTTGCTCGACGAGTAGTGCGACTGGAACGGGATCGGCGCGCGCCCGGCGAGCGAGCCGACGAGCACGACGCGCCCGCGGCCGCGCTCGCGCATCGCGGGCAGGACGGCGCGCAGGACGCGCAGCACGCCGAAGTAGTTCGTGTCGAGCTGGCGGCGCGCGGCGTCGACGTCGGTCTCCTCGACGCTCCCGAAGATGCTCATGCCGGCGTTGCAGACGACCGCGTCGATCGCGCCCGTCGCGGCGCGCATCGCGGCGACGGCGCGGGAAACCGACGCGTCGTCCGTCACGTCGAGCGCGAGCCACTCGACGCCGTCGGCGTCGGGCGACGGCGCGCGCTCGCGGCGGCTCGTGCCGAAGACGCGGAGGCCGCGCCGCGCGAGGAAGCGCGCCGTCTCCGCGCCGATGCCCGACGAGGCCCCCGTGACGAGGACGTTCTCCGCTGCCTGCATGTCCCCTCCGCGCGCGGCTCGCGCGCGACGCTACCACGCGCGCGCGCTACACCGACGCCGTGGCCGCGGCACGCACCGGAGCCCTCCTCGAAGCCTTCCACTTCCAGGCGCAGGCGTGCCGCGGCCTCGGCGCGCCGCTCGCCGCCGCGCTGCTCGATCGCGCGCGCGAGGACATCCGCGACGGCGGCCCGGTCGCCGCGCTCCTGGGCGACGTCGTCGACGATCCGCTGCGCGCCGCACTGCCGCTGCGGCTGCTCGCGGGGCTGCACCGGCTCGTCCTGACCGACGAGGCGCACGACCTCGCGGCCTACTGTGCGAGCGTCGGGGGCCGCTTCGACGCCGCACCCGGCTCGCGCGATGCGGACGCCGCGGGCGACTGCATGCTCGCGCTCGTCGCGGAGAAGTCGGCGCGGCTTCGCCCCCAGCTCGCGGTCGATCCGCAGACCAACGAGGTGGCGCGGTCGGGCGCGCTGTTCGGCGGCTTCCTGACGGTCTGGAAGCGCGCGAACCTCCCGCTGCAGCTGCTCGAGCTCGGGGCGAGCGCCGGCCTCAACCTGCGCTTCGACCGCTATCGCTACCGGCTCGGGATCTTCGAGTGGGGCGACGCGCGCTCGCCCGTCTTCGTGCACCCGCGCTGGGTGGGCGACTTCCTGACACCCGCCGCGCGGGACTTCGAGATCGCCGAGCGCGCGGGTTGCGACCTCGCGCCCATCGACGTCGCAGACCCGGAGCAGGCCGTGCGCCTGTGCTCGTACGTGTGGCCGGACGATCGCGATCGCTTCGATCGTCTGCGCGCGGCCATCGACGTTGCGCGCGCACACCCGGTCGCGATCGACCGCGACGATGCGCTCGACTGGCTCGCCGACCGGCTCGCGGACCGGCGGCCCGGCCGCGCGACCGTCGTGTTCCACTCCGTGTTCCAGCAGTACCTGTCCGCCGCGGATCGCGCCGAGCTCGAGGCGATGCTCGACGCCGCGGGACGCGAGGCGCGCATGGCCATGCCGCTCGCGTGGCTGCGGCTCGAGCAGGAGGAGCTCGTGTTCCGCCTGCGGCTGCGCAGCTGGGATGCCGCCGGGCGGCGCGACGAGCTGCTCGCCGAGGCCCACCCGCACGGGCGCTGGGTCGACTGGAAGGCGCGCGGGCTGCGGCCGATGATCGGCGAGGTCGAGGACGAGGGCTGAGGCGCGCGCCCGCCGGGATGCAGCAATCCGGAGCGTAGGCGATCGCCCCCAAAAGGTTTTTCCGCCAGTAGTCGATGGTGCGGCCGTCCGTTATGGTTCGCGGCCGCCGGAGCGGATGATGGTGGAGCCCGGCGGCCAATCCGACAGCGACGGTCTCGTGAAGAGAGGGCTTGGAACCTGATGCAGGGCGTCGTCGAGACGTCGGCGCATTCGTCGACGCAGGGTTTCGATGCGGCCGACATCCGTCGGCGCTACGGGAACGCGTTCCGTCCCCGACCCTGGATCTACTGGACCGACATGCTCGCCTCGGCGGCGGTCGGGTGGGCGGCCTTCGCGGAGGCGCTCGCCCAGCCGCTCGGCTCGGCGGCCTGGGGCCTCTGCCTCGGCATCGCGATCTTCGCGCATCTGCGCTCCGTCCTGTTCATCCACGAGCTCACACACCTCGCTCCCGATGCGCTCCCGGGCTTCGAGGTCGCGTGGCACGCGCTCGTCGGTGCGCCGCTCCAGGTGCCGAGCCTGATGTACGTGGGCTCGCACAACGACCACCACAAGCGAACGGCGTTCGGAACCGTCGACGACCCCGAGTACGCGTTCATCGCGAGCTACAGCCGCTGGCGCATCGTGCGCTTCGTCGTGAGCGTCGCGTTCGTGCCGCTCGTCCTGCCGCTGCGCTGGGGCGTGCTCGCGCCGCTCTCCTACCTGTTCCCGCCGCTCCGCCGGCTCGTCGTCGAGCGGCTGTCGACGCTCGGCATCAACCCGCAGTACCGCCGCCCGATGCCGAAGGGCTCGGCCGCGCGGCGCTGGGTGCGCCAGGAGACGGCGCTCGGCGTCGTGTTCTGGCTCGCCGTCGGCGCGTGGGCGATGGGCTGGATCGGTCTTCCGTTCTGGGCGACGTGGGTGTGCATGACGGGCGGCATCCTGCTCATCAACCAGGTCCGCACGCTCGCCGCGCATCGCTACGAGCGCGACGGCAGCCAGTGCGGGACGGTCGATCAGGTGCTCGACTCGATCAATCTGCGCGGGCTCCCGATCCTGACGGCGCTCGTCGCGCCCGTCGGGCTCCGCTACCACGCGCTGCACCACTTCCTGCCCGCGGTTCCCTACCACGCGCTCGGCACGCTCCACCGAAAGCTCGTTCGCGAGCTGCCGCAGGAGGCGCCCTACCACCGGACCGAGGCCGAGGGCGTGCTCGCGGCCGTGAAGCACCTCTGGTCGAAGGCGCCGGCCTAGCGAGCGCCGCGCCCTCAGCGCAGCGCGCGGCGTCCGAGCAGCCGGAAGATCACGGGCCATCCGAACAGCAGCGGGTGGCGCCGCTGGCGCTCCGTGAGCTCGGTGCGCACGCCCGAGTGGCGCTCCACCTTCCAGAGCGCGTAGGGCAGCCAGTCCCCGAACGTCGTCGCCGTCTTCAGCAGTCGCAGCGCGGCGAGCGCTTTGCAGACGGGGCGCATCGCCTGCCAGCGGAGCCGCGCCGCGCGGCGCGCCGCGGGCCGGCTCTCCACCTCGACCGCCCCCGCGAACGCCGTGAAGCGCGCGATGCGCCCGTCCTCGGCGAGCGACGCGAGCGCGGCGTGCGCGGCGCGCTCGTAGCGCTCCGGCGCGGCCTCCCAGTGCGAGCGGATCGTCTCGGGCGACTCGCTGCGGAACTCGGTCGAGTACGTGCGCGCGAAGGCCTGCTGCCAGAACGCGGCGAGCGAGAAGCGCTGCAGGCGCGGGCTGCCCGCGGCCGCCGGCATGAGCGGCGCCATACGCAGCGCGAACGTCCGCACCGCTTCGGCGACGGCCGCCGTCGCGCGCTCGCGCGCGCGCGCGTCGCGCGCCCAGGCGATCAGCGCCGGCTGCGCGAAGCGCGCCCAGATGTAGGGATGGAGCGCTCGCTCGCCCGCGAGCCGCTCGAATGCCGCCGCCGAGAGGACCGCGTACTTGCAGCGCACGTCGACGGGCTCCTCGCCGGGCGCGAGGGCGGCGCGCGTCTCGAGGTAGAACACGTTCGGCGGCAGGCACGCGTTCGCGAACGCGAGCCAGCCCGCGCCGTAGGTCGAGCGGTAGTCGTCGACGACGACGTAGAAGTCGAGGACGCCCTCGTGCGTCGCCTTGCGGAGGCACGAGCCGTAGAAGAGGACGGCGGCGACGCACGCGCCGTGACGCTCGACGATCGCGCGTGCGAGCGCCGCGGCCGCGGGAGGCGCGGGCCGCGCGAGCTCCGGGCGGACGAGCTCGACGAGCGCGTCGCGCGCGCCGGCCACGGAGCGCGCGTTCCTAGGCCCGGACGAAGCGGACGTTGTTCTCGGCGGTGATCGAGAGCGTGCGGCCGACACGCGGAGCGCACTGCTCGCCGTCGATCGTGAAGCCGCAGTCGAAGCGCAGCTCGGCGCGCTTGCAGTTGCGGCTCAGATAGCCGTTGTCCTCGGTCGCGTGGACGTTCGGGTGCCCGAAGAGCAGTCCGGGCACCGTGCGCGCGCGGTGGCGGGCATCGCTCGCGAGGCCCGTGAAGCGCACGCCGCCCGGGCCCTCGCCCCAGAAGGGGCGCAGCCGCGCGAAGAGCTGCGGCAGCGTCGACGCCATGAAGAGCGTGAACTCGCCCGGGGCGATCAGCTCGCCGTCGAGGTGCACCTGCGCCTTGTCGGGCGCGACCATGCCGTCCGTGCCGCCGAGCAGGAGCTTGCCGACGAGCGCGCCGATCACCGTCGTCGAGCCGAAGACGCCGCGCGCCCGGCCCTGCGGGAACGACGAGTGCACGAGCTCGATCCCGCGGTAGATGACGCCGCCGCCGAAGAACATTCCGCAGCGCACCTCGCCGTCGGACTCGACGCGCAGGACGTCGCGGCGCCGGATGCGCTCCTCGAGCCGACCCTGGCGGGCGGCCTGGATCACCGTCTCGAGGCTGCGGACCGGGTCGCGGTGGGCGCCGATGTCGAGCGCCGTGGTGTTGGTCCGGCCGCCGCGCAGCACGGCGATCATCGGGACGCGGCCGTCGAAGACGCCGTGCTCGAGGATCTCGGTCAGCGCGTGGGCGAGGGTGCCGTCGCCGCCGTTGACGACGAGCAGGTCGACTTCCTGGCGCGAGAGGTCGGAGAGGGCCTCGGGCACGGCGCTCGCGTGGTCGGTCTCGACGTGCACGACCTCCGGGTAGTTGCGGATCAGCTGGAGGAGGCGCCAGACCTGCTTGTCGCTGCGACCCGCGCGGAGGTTGTTGAGCAAGCCGATACGCAAAGCCAAAGCTCGACCCTGCTGTGACCAGCGGCGCGGACGGATGCGGAAACGAGCGCGATGCGCGGACGCCGAAGGCGTGGTGCGCGGCGTTGGTTCCCGGGTCAGCGGCCGGAAAAGGTGTCGGAGAACGAGGTAGCCGTGGATCCCTCACCCTGGAACCGGTGGGGGCCCCCTCCAGAGCTGGCGCGCAGCGTAACGTCGATCACCGATCTCGCCCACACCCGGTAGGGGCGGACGTCGAGCGCCATCGACATGACGGTGCGGAGGGGTTGGGGAAAAGCCTTCAGGAAGTCCTGCTCGAAGAGCGGTGAAGACGCCTTCACCGAGCCTTCGACGTCGGGCCCGCGCAGCGCGAGCACGGCGGGGACGGGATAGCCGCGCGTGGAGGCGCCCGAGAGCGCGCCCTCCGCCGTCGCTTCGAGGTTCGCGTACGCAGTGGGGGCGTCGTCCTCGCGCGCGATGGCCATCCAGGCGCGGCCTTCCCCGCCGGGGCGCTGCCACTGGAGCACGAGCGCGGAAGCGCGGCCGTCGCGGTCGACGCCGACGGCCGACACGCGCCGCGCGCCGCCGAACGCCGCGTCCGGCGACCACGCGTGGAGCAGGCTCGCCGTTCCCGCGACCGTGCGCGGCGTCGCCCACTCGCGCAGCTGGATCGTCCCCACGATCGGAACCAGCGTCGCGAGCAGCTCGCTCTGCGCGCCGGGCGGCTCGAAGTCGGCCGGCAGTGCGGCGCGCGCCTCGAGCGGGAGCTGCAGATCGACGCGGATGCGGCTCTTGTCGATGCGATAGCGCGCGTAGTCGCGCGAGAGGTCGAGATGCGTCGTCCCGATGTCGAGCCGGCGGCGATCGGCGGAGAGCTCCCACTCGTCGCTCCTGCGCACGTTGTCGAACGCGTGCACGCGCTCGTCGCGGTCGACCCAGAGCCCGGACGCGACGGCGTTGCGCTCGCCCGGGCCCGCGTTCGTCACGAGGATGCGCGCGAGCAGCAGGCCGCCGTCGTCGAAGCTCGCGATGAGCTGGTACTCGTCGCTCGCCTGGTCGCCGCCGCGGCGCACGGCGGGGTCGGGCTGCGGAAGCGCGTCGGCGCCGCTCGGGTCGCCGTTCGCGAACGCGGGGAGTGCGGTCAGGAGCAGTGCGAGCAGGCGGGTGGGCGCGGCGGCGCGCCGGCGCGATCGCCGGCCTGTGGTCTCGCGGGGCGCGGGCATGGCGGCCTCCGACGGGCGCACGCGCACCCGATTCAGCGCGCCGCCGTCGCGACGCTCGCGCCCTCTTCGTACCACGGACGGATCCGCGTGCCCCGCGCGCGCAGCGCGAGCGCCTGCGCGATGCGGACGAGCTGGATGGCGATGCTCCCGAGCGTCCACAGCGCGATCGCGCGGAGGCCCGCTTGCGGTGACGCGAAAGCGAGCCCGGCGGAGAGCAGCAGCAGGTTCGGGTTGCGCCGTGCGATCACCTGCCGGAACCACCCGTCGAACGGCCGCCACGTGAACATCTCCATCTCGAAGAGCAGCAGGAAGACGCCTTCGAGGAGACGGCCGACGACGTAGCCACCGACGACGATCCACACGGTCGCGAGCTGCGCTCCGAAGCCGGGCTCGCCCTGCGCGAGCCCCCACGCCCACGCGGCCCACCACAGCGGGGGGTGGACGAGGTCGAGCCCGTGATCGAGCACGTGCCCGAAGCGCGACGACGTGAGCGTGCAGCGCGCGAGCTTGCCGTCGACGGTGTCGAGGAACGTCATGATCCACGCGAGCGCGAGGCCGGGCGCGAAGCCGCGTCCGCCGCCCGCCCACAGCGCGATCACGGCGATGGCGAGCGCGTAGCTCACCGCCGTCACGGTGTTGGGGGTGATGCCGCGTCGCACGCATGCCCGCACCGCGGCGCGCGCGGGCACGGGCCAGACCCACTTCGTGACGAGATCGGTGACGCCCTTGTAGGACGCCGCGAAGATCTCGTTCTCGACGCCGCGCACGTTCGAGTCGACGGCGGGCAGCGCGAAGGGCGGCTGGTGCTTGCGGAGTCGTTCGTCGTAGGCGGGAACGAGATCGCCCGGGGCGAGCGTCGCGAAGCCCGCGCGCGCGCCACCGGCGAGCGCGTCGCGCGCGGCGGCGGCGCGGTCGGGCCCGGCGACGACGGCGAGCGGGCGCCCGTCGTCGCCCGCGAGCAGCGTGCCGGCCGGCGCCGCGGCGAGCGCGTGCAGGAGCCGCTCGTCGTAGAACGTGTCCGCGCGGACGAGCAGCACGCGGTCGTCGCTAGGCGAGGGGACGACGCCGTCGCGATCGCGCGCGACGTGCACGACGCCGGCGCGAGCGAGTCCGCGCTCGAGCCGCTCGCTCGCCGTGAGGCCGAACGCGCGCGCGCGCGCGGCGTCGGCGTCGACGAGCACGGCGAGCAGACCGCTCGCGCTCCCGCCGCTCGCGGGCGACGTCTCTCGCGGTCGGGGCCGCGCGTGGGACTCGTCGGGTGTCATCGGAGCTCGTGCGGGGGAGGGCGGCGCGGAACCTATCACACGCGCTGGGGCTGAGATAGGCTCGCGCGCGAGCGAACGACGCGACGTGTTCACCCTGGCGCACATCTCCGACTGGCACGCGACGACGCTCGAGGGCGCACCGCTCGCGGCACTCGCGAACAAGCGCTTCTTCGGGTGGCAGTCGTGGCTTCGCAAGCGGCGCAAGCGTCACCGCCCCGAGGTGCTCCGCGCCGTGTTCGACGACGTGCGCGCGTGCGCGCCCGACCACGTCGTCGTCACCGGCGACCTCACGAACGTCGGTCTTCCCCAGGAGTTCGCGGAGGCCGCCGCGCAGCTGCGCGAGCTCGGCGACCCCACGTGGGTCACGGTCGTGCCCGGCAACCACGACGCGTACGTGCGCGTTCCCTCCGACGTCGGTGTCGACGCGTGGGCGCCGTATCTGTGCGGGGACGGGGCGGCGGCGGACGCGCGCGCGCCGCGCGCGAGCGAGTATCCGACGCTGCGCGTGCGCGACGGCGTCGCGATCGTGGGCGTGTGCACGGCGCGGCCGACGGCGTGGCTCCTCGCGAGCGGCGAAGTCGGCGCGGGCCAGCTCGCGCGGCTCGAGGCGCGCCTGCGCGCGCTCGGCGAGCGCGGGCTCGTGCGCGTCGTCGCATTGCACCATCCGCCGACCGACGAGGGCGTGTCGTGGCGTCGACGCCTGCGCGACTGGCGCGCGCTCCAGCACGTGCTCGCGCGCGCGGGTGCCGAGCTCGTCGTGCACGGTCACCGCCATCGCACGTGGCTGGGCGAGATCCCGGGACGCGGGGCGCCCATCGCCGTCGGCGGCACCCGCTCCGCGTCCGACGTCGGCGTGAAGGACGCCGCGCGCGCGCAGTACCACCTCTACCGGATCGAGCGCGACGGCGCGCAGGTGCGGATTCGCGTCGAGGTCCGCGGCTGGGATCGCGCGCGCCGCTGCATGGCACCCGAGCGCGAGCACGCGTTCGCGTCCGTCCCCGCGCCGGTACCCGTGCCTCTCCGCGCCTAACGAGGCGCGCGCGAGGGCGGCGCGGCGGCGTCGACGCGCGCGCCCGCGCGCCCGCGCTCGCCGATCACGCGCTCGACGAGCGCGAGGTCGGCCGGCGTGTCGACGTCGACCGCCGCGTCGGCGAACGGCAGCACGACGGGCGCGGCCTCGGCGCCGATCGCGCGCGACGCGCGCGCGAAGGCGGCCTCGAGCGAGAGCACGCGCAGCGCGAACAGCGCGAGCGTTCCGAGCCCGAAGGCGCGCGCGAGCTTCCACGGCTGCTTGCGGTCGCGCTCGACGCGGCGCCAGAACTCGACGGCACGCCGCGCCGCGGGCGTGCGCAACGCGAAGAGGTTCGCGCCCGAGACGCCGCCGTCGCGGAAGCGCAGGTACGTGCGCCGCGTGTCGGGGAAGCGCGCGCGGATCGTCGCCTCGCGGACGACGCCGACCGCCACGTCCGCGCCCGCCGCGTCCGCCCCGGCGAGGAACGCGTCGAGGATGTCGGCGTCGAGCAGCGCGTGGTCCGCGGTCGTCAGCAGGACGGGCCGCGGCGCCGTCGCGCGCGCGCGCGCATCGAGCGCCTGCAGCACGCTCTCGCTCGGCGACGACGCGGCGCGCAGGATCGCGGCGTCGCCCGCGGCGACGAGCTCGGGCCGGTCGATGCTGACGCGGATCGCGCCGATGCGCGGGTGCGCGCGCAGCGTGCGCAGCACGCGCTCGAGCATCGGCTCGCCCGCGACGGGCACGAGTGCGCGGTGCGCGGCGCCGTGACTCTCGGCGAACGGATCCTCGCCCGCGCGGCGGCCGGCGAGCACGATGGCGTCGTACGGCTGCGGATCGGCGGCGGGTGTCACGCGCCGAGTGGTACCGCAGTCGCCCGCCGCGCGCGCACGACGCGACCGTCTGCGATCTCGCCTATGCTCGCCCGCCCGCGTCGACGCCGGCGGCCGCTCGCGCGTCGGCCGGGGCGGGGGGGCGCGTGCGGCTGTTCATCGATGCGACGGGTGCGTCCTCGCGCGCGGCGGGCGCGGGCGCCGTACGCGTCTTCGGGATGCCGCTCGCGGAGCGCCACGCACTCGGCGCCCTCGAGGCGGGCCTCGACGTCGACACCGTCGTCGTCGCGGTCGCGCACGACGACGCCGGCCTCGCGCTGCCGGCGAGCCTCCGCGCGCGCGTCCGCATCTCGATCGCGACTCCCGGCGAGAGCGAGGACGCGAGCGCCGCGGCCGTCGCGCAGCTCGCCGCGCTGCTCGCCGACGGGACGGGCGCGCCCGTGCTCGTCGCCCCCGGCGACGCCGTCGCCGACGCGCGCATCCTCGCGCAGCTCGCGGAGGGTTCCGGCTCGCGCGTGTTCGCCGCCGGCGAAGGCGCCGATCGCCGCCGGCTCGCGCTGCTCCAGCCGGGCGTGGGGCTGCGCGGGGAGAGCATCGACGCGGCGCTCGACGCGCTCGTCGCGAGCGGCGACGCCGCCGTGCTCCGCGAGGACGAGTTCCGCGGCTACATCGCGATGCTGCGCCGCGACCTCGCCCCCTACGTCGTTCCGGTGCGCGACGAGGGCGAGCGCCGCCGCGTCGAGCGCTTCCTCTTCTGGTCGAACTACAAGGGCTCGACCGACTTCATGACCCGCTACGTGTACCCGCCGTTCGTGTGGCTGCTCGTGCGGCCGCTCGCGCGGCTCCGCGTGCACCCGAACTGGGTCACGCTGGTCGACATCCTGGCCACGTTCGCGGCCGTTCCGTACTTCGCGCGCGGCGAGTGGGTCGCGGGCCTCGCGCTCGCGTACCTGATGAGCGTGCTCGACTCGGTCGACGGGAAGCTCGCGCGCGTCACGTTCACGTCGTCGAAGCTCGGCGAGGTGATGGACCACGGGCTCGACATCGTGCACCCGCCGATCTGGTACCTCGCCTGGGGCCACGCGCTCGCGCAGGCGAGCCAGGCGCCGCTCGCGTGGCGCGCCTCGCTGTGGATGCTCGGGCTCTACGTCGTCGATCGCATCGTCGCCGGCGTGTTCAAGGCGCGGCACGGCAAGTCGATCCACGGCTACACGCCCTTCGACGAGCGCATGCGCACGTTCATCTCGCGACGCAACGTGAACCTGCCGTTCTTCACGCTCGCGCTCGCCGCCGACGCCGTGCGAGGCGACGCGACGTTCGCGGCCGCGCGTGCGTGCTTCTACGCGATCGTCGCGTGGCAGGCGGCCTGCCTCGCGTTCCACGTCGACAGACTGGTGCGGTTCTGGAGCCGGGGCGGCGCGCGTTAGGCGCGGCCGATGCGCTCCTCGCGCGGCGACGCGTGCGCGCGCGCGGGGCGCTGCTTGTCGAGCCGCTCGAGCCCCTCGCGCACGACGGTGAGATCCTCGGGCGAGTCGACCTCGCCCCACCACGAGCCCGTGATCGAGGCGGTCTCGATGCGCATCGACGGCGCGAGCGCGTCGACGACCGACAGGTACCAGGCCGACATGCCGGCGCTGCGGCGCACGGCCGCGTCGAGGGCTTCGCGGAAGCGCTCGCCGCCCTCGCCCTGGAAGCGCATGAGCCCGATCGACTCGCCGTCGATCGGGCCGGTGAGCTTCTTGCCGACCGCCTGCAGGCGCCGCCCGCCCGCGAGCTTCACCTTCATGTCGTCGTCGTCGTAGCGCGCCTTCTCGTTGATCGTGACGGTGAGCGGCGCGGGCGGCGACGCGAGCAGCTTCTCGAGCACGGCCGGCTCGAACAGCGTGTCGCCGTTCAGGATCAGGAACTCGTCGGCCATCTCGGGGCGCGCGAGCCAGACGGTGACCAGGTTGTCGCTCTGCGCGAAGAACGGGTTGTAGAAGGTGCGGACGCGGATGCCGGGGATCGGGGTCCCGGCGAGGAACGCCTCGACCTGGTCGGCGCCGAAGCCGACCATCACGACCGCCTCCTCGACGCCGCATGCCGCGAGGGCCCGCAGCTGGACCTCGAGGACCGGCTGGGAGCCGCGCACGGGCAGCAGGCACTTCGGGCGGCTCTCCGTCAGGGGAAGCAGCCGCCGGCCCTGGCCCGCGCTCAGGATGATCGCCTTCATGGAACTCCGATTCCGCCGCCCGGGGCGCCACCCGGGGTGGTGCTCGCCGGCCCGCTCGCTTCCGCGCCGTTCGTCGTCGCCCGCGTCGCATCCGGCCTTGGCGTTGCCGAGGCCGCGCGTGCGAGCCTAGGATGCTCGATTCGGAACGGTACGGGGGGAGGCGGGCCGGACTGTACTCCATGGCCCCGGGCCGACAAGCAATCCGCCCTCCCTTCGGGTGATTTCTGCACCACGCCCCGGGCCGTCGCGGCCCGCCGAGGAAGCCCCGGTCGATGCGCGTGACCGAGACGACTCCCCGCCGCCCTCGGGGAACGCTCTACCGGTACCTGCTGCGCGAGATGGCGGTCCCGACGCTGTTCGCGCTGCTCGGCCTCACGCTCGTGATCCTGACGAAGGACCTGCTCGGGTACACGGAGCTGGTCGTCAACCGCGGCTTCGGCGCCGGCGTCGTCGCGATGATGGCGTTCTATCAGACCGTTCCGCTGATCGGGACGACGCTGCCGTTCGCGACGATGGTGGGCGCGCTCGTCGCTCTCGGGCGGCTCGGTGCCGACCTCGAGCTGCTCGTGCTCGAGGCGTGCGGTGTCTCGGCGCGCTCGCTCGTGCTCCCGGTGACGCTCTTCGCGGCCGCGCTCACGGGCGCCGGGCTCGTCGTGTCGCTCGCGCTCGGGCCGTGGGCGAGCCGCTCGCTCGACGCGTCGCTCGAGCGCATCTCGCTCGAGAACCCGGGCGCCGAGGTGCGGGCGGGCGTCGTGAACCGCTTCGGCGACTGGAAGCTCGAGGCGCAGGTCGCGAACCCGCGCGGCGACCGGCTCGAGAGCGTGCTGCTCTGGATGCCCGACGTCGGCGAGACGGTCTTCGCGCAGCGCGCCGCGCTCGACCCCGAGCCGGGCGGCGGCGTCCGCATCACGCTCGAGAACGCGACCGTCCTGCTCGATCCGCGCACGTCCCCGCGCAAGCTCGAGTTCGAGACGATGACGACGCTCCTGCCCGAGACCGACCTCCCGCTGCAGCGCGACCGCGAGGACCGGCTCGCGAGCCTCACGCTGCGCGAGCTCGGCTCGATGGCCGCGATGGAGGGCCACGACGACGCGTACATGGCGCAGCAGGCGGCGATCCAGATCCACCGCCGCTTCGCGCTGCCGCTCGCGACGCTCGTGTTCGGCTTCCTCGTGATGCCGCTCTTCATGAGCCGCGCGCAGTTCTCGCGCTCGGGCGGCGGCGTCGTCGGCCTCGTCGCGACGGTCGTCTACTACGGCCTCGTGCAGCTCGGCGACGGCCTGATCCAGCGCGGGCTCGTCGGCATCGCGCTCGGAGCGTGGCTCCCGAACCTCGTGATGGCCGCCCTCGGCCTCGCGATGTTCGCGCGGCTCGCGGGCAAGAGCGCGTTCGGGCGCGACGCCGACCGTCCGACGCAGCGCGTGAAGCGCAGCGTGCGGCGTGCGGAGGCGCGCGGCGAGCTGCGCACGAAGCGGTTCGCGCTCGCGCGCTACGTCGCGTCGCGCTTCGTGCAGGTGGCGGCGATGTGCTTCGGCGTGCTGCTCGTCGCCTACCTGCTCGTCGACGTGCTCGACCGCCTGCAGTGGCTCTTCCGGTACGGCGCGACCGCGGGCGAGATCGCGCGCTTCTACCTCGCCCGCGTGCCGCTGCTCGCGTCGCGCGTCGTCCCGATGGCGCTGCTCGTCGCGACCGCGCTCACCGTGAGCCTCGTCGCCGCGCAGGGCGAGCTCATGGGCATGCGCGCGTGCGGCATCCCCGCGCCGCGCGCGCTGCGTCCCGTGCTCGTGCTGTGCGTGCTCGTCGCGCCGCTCTTCTTCGTGCTCAACAACGAGGTCGTGCCCCGCACGAACGCGCTCGCCGACTACCTGAAGACCACCGAGATCAAGGACCTCGGCGGCGTGCGCAGCGCCGTCTGGTACCGCGTCGGCACCGCGATCTACGAGCTCGGCGAGCTCGACGCCGACATCGGGCACGCGAGCGACGTCGTGATCTACGAGGTCGGCGACGGCTTCGCGCCGCGCGCGCGCATCGACGCGGACGAGGCGGAGCACATCGGCGGCGGCGTCTGGCGGCTCGTGAACGCGACGCGCGTCGAGGTGACCGACGGCGGCCTCGAGCGCCGCGGCGCCACGCCCTTCGTGCAGCTCGGCGAGGACGCCGGCTCGGACGTCGACACCATGCACTACCCCGTCGGCGAGCTGCGCCGCCGCATCGCGGAGCTCGAGCAGGGCGGGCGCGACGCGAGCGCGCTGCGCACCGACCTGCACGCGAAGCTCGCCGCGCCGCTCGCGTGCATCCTGCTGCCGGCGCTCGCGCTGCTCTTCGCCGTCGCCGGCCCGCCGTTCCCGAGCTCGACGACGACGCTCGTCGCCAGCGTCGCGGCCTTCGTCGCCTACATGCTGCTCACGGGCGTCGGCACGAGCCTGGGATACGGTGGCGCGCTGCCGCCCGCCGCCGCGGGATGGCTCGCGACGGCGGCTCTCGGCGGGCTGCTGCTCGCGCTCGGGCTGCGGCTGCGCGGCTTCGGCCAGTCGTTCTGAACGCGCGCGGCGCACCGCGCGCCCGCCGCGGAGGTCCGCATGCGTCGCTTCGCTCCCCTCACCGCGCTGGTCGTCGTCCTCGCCGGCGTCGTCGCCACCGTCCTCGTCGTGGCCCCCGAGCGCATCGAGGCGGGCCTCAACCAGAAGCTCGAGGTCGACCTGCCCGAGCCGTCCGAGGCCGCGCGCGCGCTGCACGAGCGGCTGTGGATCGCCGACCTCCACGACGACCTGCTGCTGTGGGGGCGCGACCCGCTCGTGCGCTCGAGCCGCGGCCACACCGACGTGCCGCGCCTCGTCGATGCGCGCGTCGCGCTGCAGGTGCTCGGCGCCGTCACGAAGACGCCGAGCGGCCTCAACTTCGAGAGCAACTCGGCGGACGCGTTCGACATGATCACCGCTCTCGCGATCGTGCAGCGCTGGCCGCCCGCGACGTGGTGGAGCCTGCGCGAGCGCGCGCTCTACATCGGAAGGCGCTTCCAGGCCCTCGGGCCCCGCAGCGTCGGCGCGGTCACGCCCGTGCGCACGGGCATGGACGTCGACGCCGCCTTCTACGCGCGCCGCAAGGGCGCGCGCGGGATGGGCGTGATGCTCTCGGCCGAGGGCCTGCACATGCTCGAGGGCCGGCTCGAGACGCTCGAGGAGCTGTGGGACCACGGCTATCGCATGCTCGCGCCCACGCACTTCTTCGACAACGAGGTCGCGGGCTCCGCGCACGGCGAGGAGAAGGGCGGGCTCACGCCGTTCGGCGTGCGCGTCGTCGACCGCATGCAGGAGATCGGCTTCGTGATCGATCTCGCGCACGCGTCGCCGGCCACCATCGACGACGTGCTCGCGCGCGCGAAGTCGCCCGTGATCGTGTCGCACACGGGCGTGCAGGCGACGTGCGCGGGGCCGCGCAACCTGTCGGACGCGCACCTGCGCGCGATCGCCGCGACGGGCGGGCTCGTCGGCATCGGCTTCTTCGAGGGCGCGGTGTGCGACCCGTCGCCCGACGGCATCGCACGTGCGATCCGGCACGCGGCCGACGTCGTCGGCGTCGAGCACGTGGCGCTCGGGTCGGACTGGGACGGCGCGACGAGCGTCGTCGTCGGCCCGGGCGAGCTCGTGTACGTGACGGACGCGCTCCTGCGCGCGGGGTTCTCGGAGGCGGAGGTGCGCGGCGTCATGGGTCGCAACGCGCAGCGCGTGCTGCGCGCGGCGCTGCCGCAGGCGACTCCGGGCGCGCCCGCCGGCGAGCCCGGGCGAAGCTAGGCGCGGCCCTCGCGCAGCGCCGCGTCGATCGCGAGCAGCTGGCCGAGCAGCACGTCGAGCGCCGACAGGTCGAGCTGGCACGGGCCGTCGCACGGCGCGGCCGTCGGGTCGGGATGCGCCTCGAGGAAGACCGCGTCGACGCCCGCCGCGACGGCCGCGCGCGCGAGCGGCGGCACGAAGCGCCGGTCGCCGCCCGACACGCCCGTTCCCGCGTTCGGGAGCTGCGCGGCGTGCGTCGCGTCGAAGCACACCGGGGCGTGCTCGCGCATCTGCGCGAGCGCGCGCATGTCGACGACGAGGTCGTCGTACCCGAACGAGGTGCCTCGCTCGGTCAGCATCACGCCGCCGCGGCCCCACGCCCGGATCTTCTCGACGATGTAGGGCACGTCGCGCGGCCCGAGGAACTGCCCCTTCTTCACGTTGAGGGGCAGGTCGGTCGCCGCGCACGCCTTGATCAGGTCGGTCTGGCGGCAGAGGAAGGCCGGGATCTGGAGGCAGTCGACGACCGCGGCGAGCGGCTTGGCCTGGTGCGGCTCGTGGACGTCGGTGAGGAGCGGGAGGTCGGTCGCGCGCTTCACGTCGCGCAGGATCTCGATGCCCTCGTCGAGCCCCGGCCCGCGGTAGGAGGCGTGGCTCGTGCGGTTCGCCTTGTCCCAGGACGCCTTGAAGACGAGCGGGATGGCGCGGCGCTCGGCCAGCGCCTGCAGCGCGAGCGCGAACTCGATCGCGTCGCGACTCGACTCCAGCACGTTGAGCCCCGCGATCAGGGCGAGCGGCGCGCCGCCGCCGATCCGAACCGGGCCGATGTGGAGCAAGCGCGACCTCCCCCCGTGCCGATGCGCCGGACAGTGAGTAGCGCGAGGCCCGCGTGCTGACTACGGCCCGCGCCGCGATCGCGCGCGCCGCCGCGCGTCGGCCCCATGGGGCCGCGTCGATCGAGCGCCGGGCGTCGGCGCTGGTACGCTCCGCCGCCGCCCGCGTCCGGGGCGCGGGGAGGAGGAGCGCGTGGCGTATCGCGGAAGGTCGGTGCTCGCGATCGTGCCCGCGCGCGGCGGCAGCAAGGGCATCCCGCGCAAGAACCTCGCGGTCGTCGGCGACCGCTCGCTCATCGCGCACGCGGCGGCGACGATCGCCGCGCTGCCGTGGATCGACGCGAGCGCGATCAGCACGGACGACGACGCGATGGCGGCCGAGGGCGAGCGCGGCGGGCTCGCCGCCCCGTTCCGGCGCCCGCCCGAGCTCGCGAGCGACACGGCGTCGGCGGCCGACGCCTGGCGCCACGCGTGGCTCGCGAGCGAGGCGCACTTCGGTCGCACCTTCGACGTCGGCCTCTGGCTCCAGCCGACGACGCCCCTGCGCGACCCGCGCGACGTCGAGCGCACGCTCGCGGCGATGGTCGAGGGCGGCTTCGGGAGCGCGGCGAGCGTCAGCGAGATCCCCGCGCACCTGCGCCCCGAGCGCGCGATGACGCTCGGGCCGGACGGCGAGCTCGGCTTCTACCTGCCCGCCGGCCGCGGCATCGCGAACCGCCAGGAGATCCCGGCGACCTGGTACCGGAACGGCGTCTGTTATGCGGCCACGCGCGAGACGGTCGTCGAGCTCGGGCAGACCGTCGCGCTGCGCGCGGCGGGCGTCCCGGTGGCGGGGACGGTCGTGAGCATCGACGAGCCGTTCGATCTCGAGCTCTGCAACCTCCTCTGGGAGCGCGCGCGGCGCGCCGGCGAGGGCGGCGCCTCGTGAGCGCCGGCCGCTTCGCTACGTTCGCGCGATCCCTTCCGATCGGGGCGAGGCCCGCACGCGCACGGCGGAGCGCGCGCCTCGCGACGGAGTCCCGCGGTCGATGAGCGCCGTCCCGTCCACGTCCGAAGCGCCCGTGCCCACGTGGCTGCACGCGCCGGTCGCGTCGCCGCGGCCGGGCGAGCGCGCGTGCACCGTGATCGCCGAAGTGAGCCAGACGCACGACGGCAGCGCGGGCATGGCGCACGCCTTCGTCGACGCGGCCGCGAACGCGGGCGCCGACGCGATCAAGTTCCAGACGCACATCGCGAGCGCCGAGAGCACGCCCGCCGAGCCGTGGCGCAAGGCGTTCAGCAGCCAGGACGCGACGCGGCTCGACTACTGGCGGCGCATGGAGTGGAGCGAGAGCGTGTGGCGCGAGCTGCGCGCGCACGCCGACGAGCGAGGCCTCCTGTTCCTGAGCTCGCCCTTCTCGATGGAGGCGCTCGAGCTGCTCGTCCGCGTCGGCGTCGCCGGCTGGAAGGTGGCGTCCGGCGAGATCAACAACTTCGCGCTGCTCGACGCGATGACGGCGACGGGGCAGCCCGTCGTGCTGTCGACCGGAATGAGCCCGCCCGAGGAGATCGACGCGGCCGTCGCGCGCGTGCAGGCCGCGGGCGTGCCGCTCGCGGTGATGCAGTGCACGTCGATCTACCCGTGCCCGCCCGAGCTCGTCGGCCTGAACCTGCTCCCCGAGTTCCGCGCGCGCTACGGATGCGCGGTCGGGCTCTCCGACCACTCGGCGACGATCTATCCGAGCATCGCCGCCGCGCAGGTCGGCTGCGAGCTCGTCGAGGTGCACGTCACGCTGTCGCGCGAGATGTTCGGGCCCGACGTCGTCGCCTCGGTGACCACCGCCGAGCTGCGGCAGCTGGTCGAGGGCATCCGCTTCGTCGAGGCGATGCGTCGCCACCCGCTCGACAAGGCCCGGCTCCCCGAGTCGGTGACGTCGCTGCGCGGCATCTTCATGAAGAGCGTCGTCGCCGCCCGCGACCTCGCGGCCGGTACGGTGCTCGCGGCGGAGCACCTCGGGTCGAAGAAGCCCGGGAGCGGCATTCCCGCGAACGAGCTGCCGAAGCTGGTCGGGCGCCGGGTGCGCCGCGACGTCGCGCGCGACGCGCTGATCGCGTGGGACGACCTGGAGGGATGAGCCGAATGCCGCGCAAGGTGTGCGTCGTCGTGACCGCGCGACCGAGCTACTCGCGCATCCGCTCCGTGCTCGAGGCCGTGCGCGCCCACCCCGGGCTCGAGCTGCAGCTCGTCGTCGCCGCCTCCGCGCTGCTCGACCGCTACGGCAACGCGATCTCCGTGATCAAGAAGGAAGGCTTCGAGGTCGCGCGTCAGGTCTACATGATCCTCGAGGGCGAGAACCTCGTGACGTCCGCGAAGTCGACGGGCCTCGGGCTCGCCGAGCTCGCGACGGTCTTCGACAACCTCGCGCCCGACCTCGTCATCAGCGTCGCGGACCGCTTCGAGACGATGGCGACCGCCGTCGCCGCCGCCTACATGAACATCCCGCTCGTGCACGTGCAGGGCGGCGAGATCACGGGCTCGATCGACGAGAAGGTGCGCCACGCGGTCACGAAGCTCGCCGACGTCCACTTCGTCGCCACCGAGAAGGCGGCCGAGCGCGTCATCCGCATGGGCGAGCGGCCCGAGCGCGTGTACGTGACGGGCTGTCCGTCGATCGACGTCGCGAAGCGCGCCGTCGCGGACGGCCCGCTCGATCTCGCGAAGCTGTTCACCGACTACGGCGGCGTGGGGCCGCAGCTCGACCTCGCGGACGGCTTCGTCGTCGTGCTCCAGCACCCGGTGACGACGGAGTACCGCGAGGCGAAGTCGCACATCCTCGAGACGCTGCACGCGGTGGCGGAGGCGGGCGTGCCCGCGCTGTGGTTCTGGCCGAACGTCGACGCAGGGTCGGACGGCACCTCGAAGGGCATCCGCAACTTCCGCGAGAAGCGGCCCGAGCTGCCCATCCACTTCTTCAAGAACCTGCCGCCCGAGGAGTTCCTGCAGCTGCTCGCGCAGAGCCGCTGCATCGTCGGCAACTCGAGCGTCGCGATCCGCGAGTGCGCCTATCTCGGCGTGCCCGCCGTCAACGTCGGGAGCCGGCAGCAGGGGCGCGAGCGCGGCGCCAACGTGATCGACGTCGGCTACGACCGCAAGGAGATCGGCGACGCCATCGCCGCGCAGCTCGCGCGCGGCCCGGCGCCGAAGGACGCGCTCTACGGCGACGGCGACGCGGGGCGGCGCATCGCCGACCTGCTCGTCGACGTGCCGCTCTCCGTCGAGAAGCGGCTCGCCTACTGAAGGCCCGCCGCGGCGCGCAGCGCGCGCCAGCGGCCCTCGAACGCGAGCACGAGCCCGCGCTCGCGCGACACCGCGCCGACCTCGTGGTTGAGCCAGATCGACTGCGCGTTCAGGTTGAAGCTCCCGAACGCGACGCAGCGCTCGCCCGCGCGATCGACGAGCGCGAACTTGTCGTGCATCGGCCGGGCGACCTCGCTGCCGACGCGCGCGACGGCGACGCCGGCCGCGCGCAGCGCGGCCTCCGTGGCGCGCGGGAAGCGCCGCTCGTTCGCGTGCGAGAGCAGCTCGACGCGCGCGCCGCGCCGGGCCGCGCGCGCGAGCGCGCCCGGCCCGTGGCGCCCGCTCACGTGCGAGGCGACGACGCGCGCCGCGTCGCCTCGCCCGAGCGCGCGCAGCAGCGCGAGCAGCGGGTGGCGCGCGGCGCGCGGCCAGAACGCGAGCTCGGTGTCGCCCGACGCGACGCGCGCGCGCTGCGCGCGCGCGCACCGCTCGAGCCGCCCGTGCGCGCCGGCCGCGACCCCGCGCGCGTGGTCGCGCAGCGCGGCGACGAGTGCCGGGTCGCGCAGCTCGACGAGCGCGTTGTAGCCGCGGTCGTGGTCGCCGATCTCGGCGACCACGTCGGGCGCGAGCTCCGGCGCGTCGCCCGACGGGTTGAACGAGCCGAGGAAGGCCGCGTCGGGCCGCGAGAACACGTAGAGCTTCGCGTGCAGGCGCGCGCGCAATCGCGTGCCCGGGACGAGCGGCGCGTGCGCGAGCGCGCGGAACCGCGCGCCGATGCCGCCGTCGCCTTCGGGCGCCGCGAGCAGCGCGGCGACGGCCGCGTTCGCGTCCGCGCGGCGAGGTCGCGCCTCGAGCGTGACGCGCACGTCGACGCCGCGCGCGCGCGCGGCCGCGAGGTCGCGCGCGAGCCTGCGGTCGCGGAGGTAGTAGGTCACGACGTCGATCGCGCTGCCGGGCGGGGCGTCGGCGATGCGCGCGGCGAGCAGGTCGCGCAGCGCGAAGTCGGCGGAGCCCGGCCCGCCGAAGTGCACGCGGCTCGCGGTCGGGCTCGGCTCGTCGCGCGCCTCGTTCGCCATCGCCCGTGGTGTAGCCGATCGGCGGCCTCCGCCGAACGGCGCGCGCGGCGACGCGCGGCCTTTACGCTCCGCGCCGCCCGGGACACACTCGGCGCGCCGGTCCGCCCGGCGCCGCACCCGCACACGCGTCCGCCGCGCACCGCTCGCGGCGGCCCCGCACCCGGAGGCCCCATGCACCGCGACCTCTTCGGCGAGGAGCACGAGCTCTTCCGCGAGCAGTTCCGCCGCTTCGCGCGCGACGAGATCGAGCCGAAGATCGCCGGCTGGAACGCCGCGGGGCGCAGCGACCGCGCGACCTGGAAGCGCCTCGGCGAGGAGGGCTTCCTCGGCCCGAACGCGCCCGAGCAGTACGGCGGCGCGGGGGCGGACTTCCTCTACTCGGCGATCGTGATGGAGGAGCTCGCCTACCTGCGCGCGCACGCGATCATGGTCTCGCTCCACGCCGACGTGTGCATGCCCTACATCACCGAGTACGGCAGCGACGAGCAGAAGGAGCGCTACCTGCCGGGCGCGATCTCGGGCGACGTCCTGCTCGGCATCTGCATGACCGAGCCCGGCACGGGCTCCGACCTCCAGAACGTGAAGACGCGCGCGCGCCGCGACGGCGACCACTACGTGATCGACGGCTCGAAGACGTTCATCTCGAACGGCCAGATCGCGGACCTGTTCGTCGTGGTCGCGAAGACGGACGAGGGCGTGCCCGGGCACAAGGGGCTCTCGCTCTTCCTCGTCGAGGCGGCGACGGAGGGGTTCCGGCGCGGCCAGAAGCTCGACAAGCTCGGCCTTCCCGGCCAGGACACGAGCGAGCTCTTCTTCGAGGGCTGTCGCGTGCACGAGCGCCAGCGGCTCGGCGCCGAGGGCGCGGGCTTCGGCATGCTGATGAACAAGCTGCAGCAGGAGCGGCTCACGATCGCCGTCTCGTCGATCGCGTCGTGCCGCCGGTCGTTCGACGACACGCTCGCCTACGTGAAGGAGCGCACCGCGTTCGGGAAGCCGATCGGGAGCTTCCAGAACACGCAGTTCACGCTCGCCGACCTCGCGACGCAGATCGAGGTCGGCCAGGCGTTCGTCGATCGCGTGGTCGCCGCGCACGCGCGCGGCGAGTCGCTCGTCGCCGAGGCGAGCATGGCGAAGTGGTGGGCGAGCGACCTGCAGAAGCGCGTCGCCGCCGAGTGCCTGCAGCTCTTCGGGGGCTATGGCTTCATGCGCGAGTACCCGATCTCGGGCGACTACGCGGACGCCGCGGTGCAGTCCATCTACGCGGGCACGAACGAGATCATGAAGGTGATCATCGCGCGCGGTCTCGGGCTCGGGTGAGCGCGCCCCGCGCGCTCGCTAGTCGAGCCCGGGCGGCGTCCAGACGCCGTCGCCGTCCGCGTCGACGAAGATCGGGTTCGTGAAGGCGAACGGCGTGAAGCCGGGCAGGAGCGCCGCGTAGGTCGCGTCCGCGGCGCCCTCGACCTCGACCGTCACGAAGGCGTCCCGCGCGATCGGGAGCACGACGTCCGTCTCGAGCGGCCCCTCGATCGGGCGCGCCGTCGCGAGGGCGCCGTCCACGTAGACGCGCAGCTGCGACACGGGCACCCACTCGGCGGCGCGCACCGCGATCCGAAGCGTCGCGTCTCCGCCCGCGGCGAGCGTCGCCGTGTCGCCCGGACCCGCGTCGCCGATGCGGACGTCGAGCAGCGGGCCCGTCGAGCCGAAGGCCGCGCCGCCGCGCGCGCTCGCGATGAACGCGCCCTCGTCGAACCGGGCCGGGTCGTCGTCCGCCATGCGCACGTACGTGCGCGGGACGGCCGCGACGACGTGGCGCGAGTGGGTGTCGCTGTTCGCGGTCGCGGTGCGGCGGAAGCCCTGGCGCAGCAGCGAGTGCCAGTCCGCGCGGATCGCGCGGTAGCGGTCCATCGACGGCCCGTTGAGCAGCTCGATCGCGTCGAAGTCGACGTCGCGCAGCCCGGTCGTCGCGTCGCGCTCGACCAGCGAGGCGTTCTGCGCGGCGTCGATCGGCTGCTGCGGGTCGAAGGCGCGCCCGACCGACAGGTGCTCGAGGAAGGCGCCGCCGTCCGAGGCCGCGTCGACGTCGACGAGCGAGCGCGGGTGGTTGACCTGCACGAGCCGCTCGCCCGGCAGCGCGCGCGCCTGCGCGACGATGTCGCGCAGGCGCTGGTCCTCGCTCCGCAGTGCGCCGGCGCGGTGGAGCGCCGGGCGCAGCGGCAGCGGGAACACGTTGTGGTGGCCGACGCTCGCCGGCACCACCTCGGTGCGCACGACGCCCGTCACCTCGAGACCCACGATGCTGCGCACGCGGTCGCGCAGCCCGAAGCGCGCGACGAGCGGCGCGTAGTCGCTCACGTGGTCGTGGTCGGTCGAGACGATCACCTCGCCGCCCTCGGCGACGAACGTCGCGAGCCGCGTCGCCATCGGCACGGTCGAGTCGTCGCTCGGCGCGGCGTGGACGTGGAGGTCGGCCGCGATCCAGCCGGGCGACGCGACCGCGCGCTGCGGCGCCTCGATCGCGAGCGTCACCGTCTCGCCCGCGACGGCCTCGAGCGACGCCGTCGCGACGGAGAACTCGGGGCCGCGCGTCGCGAGCACGGCATAGCGACCGGGCCGGACGGCGACGCGCGCGGGGTCGGTGCCGAAGCCGCCGAGCACCACGTCGTTCGAGCCGAGGAAGGAAGGGAACGGCGCGCCGCCGATGCGGAAGCCGGTGAGGTCGTCGCCGAAGACGGGGTCGGGGGTGTCGCCGACGCCGAGGAAGACGAGCCGCGCGGGGGCGACGTCGGCCGGGAGTGCCACCCACGCCGCCGGCGGCGGCGAGACGTCGCCGAGCTCGACGCGCTCGCCCTGCGAGAGGTCGACCTCGCGCTCCGCCGCGCGACCGCCCGGGGCGAGCACGCGCAGCCGCGCGGGCGCGCGCGGGAGGCGCAGCGCGAAGCGGCCGTTCGCGTCGGGCGCCGCGAAGGCGAGCGCCGACCCGTCGGCGTCGAACGCGTGCACGCGCGCGGCGGGCGTGTCGACGCGTCCCTCGACGAGCACGCCCTCGGCGTAGAGCGCGTCGGTCGCGGCGCGTCCGTCGATGCGCGGCTCGATCTCGATCTCGCGCTCGAACACGACCGCCTCGCCGGCCTCGACGTCCATGAACAGCGACTGCGCGAGCTGGATCAGCCCGACGGCGTCGCGGCGCCCGACCCAGTAGGGCCGCGCGAACGTCGCGAGCATGGTCACGGTCTCGGTCGACAGGCCGATCGTCGGGAGCTCGCGCTCGCTCCCGTCGGCGGCGACGAGCTTCGCGCCCGTCACGCGCAGCGTGTAGCTGATGGGCGCGATCGCGGCGCCGCTCGCGTCGTCGGCGCTCGGCCCGACGAGCGTCACGCTCTCGATCGGCGTCACGGCGTCGATCAGCTCGCCGATGCTCGCCTTGCCGATGCCCGCGTGCGCGAAGCCCTCGGACGGGCCGCGCCGCGCGAGCGTGAACGGCCGCAGCGTGCCGTCGTTGTGCACCGTCACGTCGCCGAGCGCGAACAGGCGCGCGCCGTCGCCGCGCCGCTCGGCGCGCGTGCGCACGCGCAGCACGCGCGGCCGCGCGACGTCGACCTCGTACGTCGTCTCGACCGCGACGCCGTCGCGCTCGCCCTCGACGACCACGCGCGCGCTCGCGCCGTCGGCCTCCGCGCGCACGGTGCCGAAGCGCAGCGTCCCCGTCCGCGAGAGGTTCGCGAGCTGCTCGAAGTTGGCCCACTGGTCGTCGGCGCGTCCGCAGAAGCCGAGGTCGACGAGCGAGCCGCCGGTCGCGAGCAGGTAGCCCTCGTGGCCCGGGTCGGCGACGACGGCGCACAGCGTGCCGTTGCCGAGCGCCCAGTCGTCGAGGCCGCCGACCGCGTCGGGGCCGCGCGCGATGCGCGCCGCGGGCGTCGCGTCGCCGATGCGCTCCGCGAAGGCGACGGGCGCGTCCGCCGCGCCGGCGGATGCGGCGGACGAGGCGAGGGCGGCGGCGATGGCGATCGGGAGCAGGGCGGAGGGGCGCGGGATCATCGCGCGCAGCATACCTGCGAACGCGGCGGCGAAGGGCGCGACGCGCGCCGGAATCGGGCGGCGCGCGCCGAGCCGCGACGGCGCCGCGCGAGGGCGCGCCGCGAGCGCGCCGCGCGAGGGCTAGCCGCGGACGGCGACGACGATCTCCGGCTCGCGCCCGCGGAACGCGTCGTTCGCGCCGCTGCGCTCGGGGACGAGCCGTACCGCGCGTTCCGCGACCAGCCAGTCGACGAGGTCGGCGATCTCGCCCTGGTCCTCGCTCCACTCGCAGGCGGCGAGCACGAGCTCGACGAGCGTCGTCTCGACGGACTCGAGCGGATCGATCTCGATCGGGGTCGCAGCGGCCACCGGCACCTCCCCGCGGCGAGTGCGCCGCGCGCCCCGGGACGAGTGCACGCCGCGTGCCACGGGCCGGCGGCTGCGAGGCGCGGCGTCGCGCTCCGCGCAGGCGCGAATGCGTCGGTGCGCCGTCGCGGCGCGTCGGCTCGCCGACGCTCGTCGCTCCGGCCGTCGCGCCCGCGCCGGTCCGGCGGCGCCGCGGTGCGCGGGCCGGGCGCTCGACCACCCCGTGGCGGTGCGCGATCCTGCCGCGCCGGCGCGGCGACCAAGGCGGAGACGAGCGCTCGATGACGAAGCCCGCAGACCTCTCGCTCTATCACTTCGACTCGTGCCCGTACTGCCGCTTCGTGCGCAGTGCGGCGCGCGAGCTCGACCTCGAGCTCGAGCTGCGCGACGTGCTCGGCGAGCCCGAGCGCATGCGCGAGCTCGTCGAGGCGACCGGTCGGCAGACGGTGCCGTGCCTGCGCATCGCGCTGCCGGACGGCGGCGTGCGCTGGATGCACGAGTCCCGCGACATCGTCGCCTATCTGAAGGAACGGTTCGCCGCGTGACGGCGCGAGCGCGCGCGACCGCTCGGGCCCGCGCGCGCCGCGTCGCGCGGGCGCGCAGGTCGATGTGCACGACCGCGTTCGCCCTCGCAGCCGTGCTCGCTTCCGCGTGCGCGGCGGACGAGGCGATCCTCGAGGCGCGTCTCCCGTCGACGTCGACGCCCGCGCGCGTCGAGCTGCTCGGCGTGCGCGGCGACTACCGCGACGTCGCGGTCGAGACGGGCGGGGCGTCGCTGCGCTTCTTCCTGCCGGTGGGGGCGCCGCCGCTGGGCGCGCCGCCGGCGGGCGCCGACGCGTGTGCGGCGGTGCTCGAGCCGGGGGCGGACGTGCGGTACGTGCACGACGGTCTGCTCGGGCGGCTCGACGCCGGCGATGCGCGCTGTGAGATCGTCGGCGTGCTCTCGCTCGAGACGTGGCGCGACCGCCGTCCGCGCGGGAGCCGCGAGCCCGTGCCGCGCTCGCGCGCGACGTTCCGCGTCGTGTATCGCGACGACGACGTGTCGCTCGCGCGCGGCCGCTTCGGGCTCGCCGGCGAGCTCGGCTGGGTCGGCGGTGCGGACACCGTGGCCGCGTTCGCGCGCAGCGAGCGCTGCGACCGCGTGCTCGCGCAGGGCGTCGCGTCGCTCGAGTACCGCCACGAGGGGCCGGACGTGCTCGCGCTCGTCGCGAGCGACGGGCTCTGCCCGCTGCTCGGCATCGCGCGCCCGCTGCGCGCGCCGTGACGCCGCGGGCCTCGAGGAGCACGCGCACGGGGCGCGGCGCGGCCGCGCACCGCCGCGCGGCTGATACACTCGCGCGCCGGGTCGCGCGCCGTCGTCTCGCGCGCGCACGAGCGGCGAGGGTCGCGGGAGCAGCGGTGCCGGGGGCGGGATCGATCGAGGCGGTGCGCGGCGACCGCGCGCGGGGCGCGTGCACGCGCGCGCGCACGGACGCGCATCGCAGCCGGCGCGCTCCCGCGCCGGCGCGCGTCGCGCTCGCGGCCGTGTGCGCGGGCCTGGTCGCGATCGCCTGCGGCGCGCCCGACGAGGCCGTCGCGCCGTCCGTCGCGCCCGCGGCTTCGCAGGCCTCCGCGCCGTCCGCCGCCGACAAGCCGCTCGACGTCCTCCTGATCACGATGGACACGACGCGCGCCGACGCGCTCGGGCTCTACGGGCAGGAGCGGCCGACGACGCCCAACCTCGACCGCTTCGCGGAGCGCGGCGCGATCTTCGATCGCGCCTATGCCTCGCAGCCGAGCACGCTGCCGTCGCACTCGACGATCCTGACCGGGCGGCTCCCGTTCGCGCACGGCGCGCGCGCCAATGCGGGCTACGTGCTGTCCGAGGACAACGAGACGCTGGCGGAGGTGTTCGCGCGGCACGGCTACGTCACGGCGGCCGAGATCGCGGCGCCCGTGATCGGGCGGCGCACGAAGATCGACCAGGGCTTCGCGCACTTCCGCGACCTCGACTCGTTCGACTCGCGGCGCAAGCGCGTGTACGTGGCGGAGGGCGGCGGCGACCCGCGCGGCTACGAGCTCGTCGAGCGCGAGGGCAGCGACATCACGCGTCGCGGGCTCGAATTCCTGCGGCGCCACACGGAGGAGCCGTTCTTCCTCTGGCTCCACTACTTCGATCCGCACGCGTTCTACGCGCCGCCTGCGCCGTTCAACGAGCGGTTCTCGGATGCGCCGTACTACTCCGAGGTGCACTACACCGACTACCAGGTCGGCCGCGTGCTCACCGAGCTGCGCCAGCTCGGGCTGCTCGAACGCACGCTCGTCGTCATCACGGCCGATCACGGCGAGTCGCTCGGCGAGCACCGCGAGCTCACGCACTCGTACTTCGTCTACGACGCGACGATGCACGTGCCGCTCCTCGTGGTCGCGCCCGGGCGCGTGCCCGCCGGCGTGCGCATCGCGTCGCCGGTGCGCACCGCCGACATCGCGCCGACCGTGCTCGATCTCGCAGGGCTGCCGCCGCTCGCGGGCGCGCAGGGCGTCTCGCTCGCGCCGCTGCTGCGCGGCGAGAGCGCGGCGCGCGTGCTCGACGTGTACGGCGAGTCGTTCGAGCCGCTCTCGATGTTCGGGTCGAACGCGCTGCGCTTCCTGCGACAGGGGAGGTGGAAGTACGTCCACAAGCTCGAGCCCGAGCTCTTCGACGTCGAGGCCGACCCCGGCGAGACGGTGAACCTCGCGTCCGAGGACGAAGGCCGCGTCGCGGAGATGCGCGCGAGCCTCGAGGCCTTCGTCGAGCGGGAGCACGTCGCGCGCGACGACAACCGCGTGACGCTCGACGACGAGACGCTCGCGCAGCTGAACGCGCTCGGGTACGTGGGGGAGGGCGCGCCGCGCACGTTCGAGGAGATGGCCGACCTGCTCCAGCTGCACGATCCCGACCCGGCGGCGCGCATCGACGACATGCTCACCTACTCGCTCGTGTGGGGCGACATCAAGTCGAAGCAGTACGACAAGGCGTTCGCGGCGGGAATGAAGCTGCTCGATCGCAATCCGCAGAGCCTGCCGATCGTGCGCGCGGTGCTGTCGTCGATCGAAGGCGACGACAAGGCCGAGCGCTCGCTGCCGATCCTCGACCGCGCGATCGCGATCGACGACCAGAACCCGGGCTTCCACGTGTCGCGCGGGGAGGCGTTGATCGAGCTCGGTCGCGAGGAGGAGGGCGAGCGTGCGCTGCGGACCGCGCTCGAGCTCGACCCGTGCCACGCACCGGCGCGCGTGGTGCTCGCGAACCACCTGAACGCGCGCGCGCGCTACCGCGAGCAGCTCGAGCTGCTCGAGCGCGGCGTCGAGGCGTGCGACGGCGAGATCAACCTGCGCAACGACCTCGCGTACCTGCTCGCGACCGCGCCGGACGACGCGGTGCGCGACGGCACGCGCGCGCTCGACGTCGCGCGCGCCGTCGTGCGCGACGCGGAGTTCGAGCGGCCCGACTTCCTCGACACGCTCGCGTGCGCGTTCGCCGAAGTCGGGAACTTCCAGCGCGCGATCAAGCACGTCGATCGCGCGCTCGAGCTGCTCTCGCAGCGCGACTCGCCCGACGCGATGGTCGCGCCCTACCGCGCCCACCGGGCGGCCTTCGAGCGGCACGAGAAGGTGCGGGCGGGCGGCGGAGCGTGACCGTCCGCCCCCCGGGCGCACTCGTGGAAGCGGCGCGAGACCCGCGCTCGGCGCGTCCCGCCTAGCACCGCGCGCGAACGTCGCGCCTTCCCGCTTCTCGGAGCCCGCGGCCCGGGCGTAGACTCCGCAGCCGTCATGGCGGAGCGGAGATCGCTCGTGGGCGTCCGCGCCCTCGCCTTCGCGAGCTTCTTCGCCGCCGCTGCCTGCGGGTCCTCGGACGCCCGGGAAGGGGGCGTCTGCGCTCGCGACGCGGCGGCCGCGCTCGCCCGGGGCGAGGTGCGGATCGAACGCATCGGCGGCTCGACGTCGGCGACGTCGGCGGCGCGCGGGCTCGTCCGCGCGGAAGCGCGCACCGGCACGCTCGCGCGGCTCGGCCTGACGCTCGACGAGCATCTCGCCATCGCCTGGGGCCTCGCTTCCGACGAGCTCGACGTCGCTGCCGCGCTCGAGCCGGGCGTGTTCGACGTGTGCGCGCGCCCGGACGACGCGAGGACGGCGACCGCGGAGGCGATGATCCGCGCGGCGCTCGAGCGGCGGCTCGGCGTCGAGGTGCGGCACGGGAAGCGGACGGGTCCGGTGCTCGCGCTCCGGCTGCGCGCGCGCGGCCTCGTGCCGACGCCCGTCGAGGCGCGCGACGCCGCGGCGGCGAGCGATCGCGTCGCGCGCGCGGGCGCGTTCCGCGTGCGCGCCGCGCCGATCTCCGAGCTCGTCGCCTTCCTCGCGCCGATGTCGCCGCTGCCGGTGGTCGACGAGACCGGGCTCGACGCGCGCTACGACCTCGACCTCGAGTGGGATCCGTCGACGGGCGCGCGCGGGCTGCGCGCCGCGCTCGCGGACGCGGGCTTCGAGCTCGTGCGCGCGCGGCGCACGCTTCCGCGCTGGACGGCGCGGGCGGCGCGGTGACGCGCGCGCGTGCGCACGCCCGTCTGGCTTCCGTCGCGCTCGCGTGCGGCGCGATCGCGGCGGCCGCGTGCGACGCGAGCGCGCCGCCGTCCGACGCGCCGCCGCGGATGGCGCGCAGCTTCCTGCCGGTCGGCTCGCGCTGGATCCCGGAGGCCGAGGTGCCGAGCGAGCCGCAGCACCATCCGCACATGGTGATCTGGGAGCTGAGCGCGTTCGCGGGGCGTCCGCCGACGGACGCGCAGCGCGCCGCGGCCGCCGAGTTCGTCGCGCGCGCGGCGGAGGCCGCCGAGCGACACGGCTGGTACGAGTTCGAGCGCGGTCTCGCCGACGGGTTCCACCTCATGCACGGCGACCGCCGCCACTACTACAACGAGCAGAACGTGTTCGACGATGCCGTGCTCGACCCCGACCGGCCGGAGTTCCTGATGTACTACGGGACCCCGAGCGGACAGAAGCTCGCGGGCATGATGTTCTACGTCGCGCATCCCGACGGACGCGGCGCGCAGTTCGCGGGGCCGCTCACCGTCTGGCACTACCACGTGTGGTCGACGCCGAACTGCCTGCTGCGCGGGATGCTCTCGGTCGCGACCGCGGAGGCCGATGGCGGCTGCGCGCGCGGCGAGCCGCGGAATCGCAGCCCCGAGATGCTGCACGTCTGGCTGCTCGACCACCCGGAAGGGCCGTTCGCGACGAGCATGTGGCTCGAGCCCGACCAGCTGCGCGCGCTGGTCGAGCGCGACGAGCGCCGCCGGCTCGCCGGCCGCGCCGCTCCCTAGAACGTGAAGCGCAGCCCGAACACGGCGCTCGCGCCGCCCGTGTCCTCCGCGTCCACGTCGTCGACACCGTCGTTGTAGTAGTCGGTGTACGTGTCGGAGTCGTCTTCGTCGATGCCCGTCACCTGGTAGGAGAGGGCGAGTCGGCCCTCCGCGAAGATCGCGAGGTGCTCGTCGATCGGGAGCTCGAGGCCGAGCACGCCGAAGATGCCGTAGCCGAGGCCGAGGTCGTCGCGCACGTCGAGCGCCGGGTTGCCGCGCTCGATGTCGACCTTGCTGACGTCGTTCGCGTGCAGACCGAGGCCGCCGCCGACGTAGGGCGTGAAGTGGCCCGGGATGAACACCCAGTGCATCACGAGGTTGAGCTGGTAGGCGTCGACGTCCACGTCGTCGACGTCGAACATGCGCGTCTCGAACTCGCGGAAGACGAACTCGCCCCCGATGCGGAAGTGCCCGCTCGGCGACACCGCCATCACCTCGAGCTGCTCCTGGTGCTTCGCGTCGCCCTGCCACGGAGCGAAGAAGCCGCCGCCGAGGCCGAGGTGTGTCGACCACTCGCGCTCGTGCGCGTACGGATCCTCCCATCCTCGATAGCGCTCGTCGCCGGGAACGCGGTAGTCGCGCTCGCGCGGCGCGCGGCGGTCTTCGCGCGGGCTCGGATCGTGCGCGCTCGCCGCGAGCGGGGCGAGGACGACGGCGAGGGCGGTGAGGGCGGTGGCGACGGACTGGAGCGAGGTGGTGGGGCGCGGCGCGCGCGCGGAAGGCGGAACGTTCGAGGGCGATCGGCGTTGCATGACGGGCCTCCTCCTAGGGCGTGCGAGGGCTCCTCGCACGAACGAGCCGGGCGGCGCATCCACACCGACCGGCTCGCGTGGCGCGCTGCGACGCCACCTCCCATTGGATATTCGCCGAGCTTCTCGCGCTGCGCCCACGCCCTACACTCGAAGTCCGGGTGGGGGAGGGCAGGAGGCGTCCGATGCGCACGCTCTCTCGACGACCGGGCGCGCGAGCGGGAGCCCGCGTGCAGAGGGCGCTCGCGTGGCTCGTCGCCGCGCTCTCGATCGCGGCACTCGTTCCGTCGGCCGCGTCGGCGCGCGACCGCGCGCGCGTCGAACGACCGCGCGTCGAGCGCCCGAGGCCGCGCCCGCATCCCCGTCCGGCGCCCTATCCCTATTGGGGCCCGTATCGCTCGCCCTATCCCTATGGCCCCTGGTACGACCCGTTCTGGTACGACCCGTTCTGGTACGACCCGTACTGGTACGACGGCCCTCCCGCGCGTCGGCCCGCACCGTGGTGGGGGGCGAGCGAGCGACCGTCGGCGACCGAGCGCGGTTGGGCGCTCCTCGCCGCGGGCGACGCGAAGCGCGCGCTCGCGGTGTTCGCGAAGCAGGCGCGGCGGGACGCCGACGATGCGCAGGCCCAGCTCGGCTATGCGGTCGCGTCGGCCGCGCTCGGAGACCTCGCACGCGCCGTGTGGGCGATGCGGCACGCCGCGCTCGCCGATGCGAGCGTCTTCTCTCGCGCGCCCGTCGACGGCGCGCTGCGCGCGCGGCTCTCGGATCTCGCCCGGCGCGTGCACCCGACGGACGCCGGCGAGCCCGTCGACGAGGCCGAGGTGCACTTCCTCGAGGCCGGCCTCCACCTCGTCGCGGGCGAGCGCGCGGCGGCCGCGGACGCGATCGCGTGGGCGATCGAGGCGGGCGACTCCGCGCCGCCCGCACTCGCGCTGCGCGACGCGATCCGCGCGGCGGAGGACGAGGCGGCCGACGCGCCCGACGCCGACGCGCCCGAGCCTCGTTAGGCGGCGGCCGCGCCCGCCATCGCGCGCAGCTCGCGCTCGACGTCGCCGATCGGCACGTACATGAGCTCGGTCGCGCCCGCGGCCGCGAGCCCGTCGAGACGCTCGCGCACCTGGCGCGCCTCGCCGACGAGGAAGGCCGCGCCGAGGTCGGGCGAGAGGTGTCGCCGGTCGCGCTCGGTGAGGTCGGTGACGTGCCCCTCGTGGATGCGCAGGTGGCGCTCGGCCTCGGGGAACGCCTCGATCTCCTCGCGCCAGCCCTTGCCGCCCGGAAGCTGGTCGACGCCCGCGCCGCCCGCTTCGTATGCGCCGTGGTACATGGCGGCGATGGCGGGCCCGATCGCGTCGACGACGCGCGCGGAGTGCAGCGTCTCGCCCGCCTCGAGCACGGTGCCCATCTGCAGCAGCGCGCTCCATGCGAAGCCCGGCTGCGGCGCGCCCGCCGCCATCACGCCGTCGCCGATCTCGCGCGCGATCGCGAGGCCCTTCGGGCCGTTCGCACCGATGAGGATCGGAACGTCGATCGGGCGGGGCGGCGCCTGCCCGGCGGCGTGCAGCATCTGCACGAGCTCGCCGTCCCACTCGGCGGTCTCTCCGCGCAGCAGCGCGCGGAGCGCGCGCACGTAGCGCTCGACGTAGCTCCACGCGAGCGGGCGCTGGCCCATCGTCATGCGCGCCGTGAAGCCCGTGCCGACGGCGAGCGCGAGGCGGCCCGGCGAGAGCGCCTCGATCGTCGCGATCGCGCTCGCCGTGACGAGCGGATGCCGCGTGTGCGGCACGAGCACGCCCGTGCCGAGCCCGATGCGCCGGGTGTGCTCGGCGACGCGCGCGAGCGCGATCCACAGGTCGCCGTACAGGGCGGGCGAATCGAAGACCCACACGCGTTCGTAGCCGAGCGATTCGGCGAGCTTCGCGTGGGCGACGACGTCGACGTTCGGAGCCAGTCCGCAGGAGAGCTTCACGACACCTCCGAGGCGCTCGGGAGCGGCGCGCCGCAGCGGCGCGCGCTCGTGCGCGGGCGCGCAGCCTAGCAGGAGCGCGCGAGGCGATGCGGTAGACTCGCCGCCCGCTCACACGCCGCGCACCGCGCACCCCACTCCCGGAGTCGCCGTCGATGTCCGAGCTCCCGCGCTCCCCGCAACGCCTCGTGCTCCGCAATGCGCGGCTCCTCGACGGGCTCGCCGCTCCGCGCGACGCGATGGCCGTCGTCGTCGAGGGCGAGCGCATCGCCGCCGTCGAGCCCGACGCCGGCGTGCGCGCGCGGCCGGGCGACCGCGTCGTCGACCTCGCCGGCCGGACGCTCATGCCCGGGATGTTCTCCTGCCACTTCCACTCGGTGTTCGAGGGCGTGACGCCCATCGCGGCGCCCGCGACCGGGCTCCACCTCCCGCCCGCCTACCTCGCCCTCGTCGCCGGCAAGAACGCGCGCACGGCCCTCGAGTGCGGCGTCACCTCCGTGATCGGGTCGAGCACGGCCTACTCGATCGACGCGTCGCTCAAGCAGGCGATCGAGGACGGGCTGCAGCCCGGCCCGCGCATGCTCGCCGGCAGCAGCGAGCTGTGCGCGACGGGCGACGTGCCGACCGGCTCGATGGTGAACTGGCACATGGACCTCGGGAACCTCGGCGTCATCCGCACCGCCGACGGCCCGGTCGGCTTCCAGGGCCTCGTGCGCGACGAGATCCGCAAGGGCGCCGACGTCGTCAAGGTGTCGGTCACGAAGGGCCACGCCGCGTCCGTGTGCGACGACGAGCTGTCGCTCGACGAGGACGAGCTCGACGCGATCGTCCGCGCCGCGCACGCGCGCGGCAAGCGCGTGCGCGCGCACACCGTGTCGAAGGCGGGCATCCTCGCCTGCGTGCGCGCCGGCGTCGACCTGCTCGACCACGTCGACCAGCTCGACACCGAGTGCATCGACGCCATCGCCGAGCGCGACCTGACGATCGTCCCGAGCCTGATGTACTGCGTGCGGACGCTGCAGGTCTTCGACGCGGGGATGATGGCGCCCTTCCTGCCCGATCCGGTCCCCCCGATCTTCCTCGAGGTGATGGACCAGATGCGCGAGGACGTCGCGAACATCTCGGCCATGCTCGCGCCCGCGAACGCGGCGGGCGTCCGCATCGTGACGGGCGACGACTACGGAACCGGCTATCTCTTCCACGGCGAGTACGGCGTCGAGCTGACCTACTACGTGAAGGAGTGCGGCATCGCGCCGCTCGACGCGCTGCGCTGGGCGACGCGTGCGGGCGCCGAGGCGATGGGCCGCGCGGACGAGCTCGGAACGATCGAGGTCGGGCGGCTCGCCGACCTCGTCGTCGTCGACGGCGACCCCGTCGCCGACATCCAGTGCCTCGAGTCGCGGGACAACGTGCTCGCGGTGCTGAAGGGCGGTGTGTTCGAGAAGGATCGCCTGGCCGGGCTCGCCACGTCCTGACCGCGCGCCGCTCAGTCCGCGCGCGCCTCGCCCCGCTCCTCGACCGCGACGACGCGCGCGCCCTCGAGCGCGTCGTCGAGCGCGTCGTCGAGCGCGGCGCGGAGCGCGTCGCTCCCGCCGTCCGGCGACCACGCGTGGAGCAGCGCGTCGAAGCGCGGAGCGCCGAGCGGGTCGCCGTCGCACGCGACGTCGACCCGCGTCGCGCGCGCGAAGCCCGCGTCCTCGAGCGCGCGCGCAGCCGCCAGACAGCGCGCGCGCAGTGCCGCGCGCGTCTCGCCGCGCCGCGCGCGCACGAGCGCGATCGCCTTGCCGGCGTCGCCCGGAGGCGGGCGCGCGGCGCCGCCCGCGCCCGCGAGCGTCGAGGCGAAGAACGAGTTTCCCGGCTTGTGCATGAACGCGAGCTCGTCCGCTCGCACCGCGTCGCCCTCGGCGGACGCGAGCCGCGCCCGCATCGCCTCGAACTCCGCGTCGCTCGCGTACTCGAACTCGCTGATCGCGTCGAAGCCGAGATCGTCGTCGCCGGCGCCCGCGAGGTGGTTTCGCACGTAGTGGCGGAGGCCGTCGAGCAGCGGCCGCGCGAGCGGCGCGTGCCGCTCCTCGTAGTGCGCCCTGAAGCTCGCGCGCGC
This sequence comes from Myxococcota bacterium, assembly GCA_041389495.1. Taxonomy (NCBI): domain Bacteria; kingdom Pseudomonadati; phylum Myxococcota; species Myxococcota bacterium. The sequence continues at coordinate 1,198,603 of JAWKRT010000001.1, forward strand.
GAGGTCGGGTCGCCGCGCGATGAACGCGATCGTGCGGATCACGCGGGGCTCCGCTCGTCGCCGAGGCCGGCCGCGGCGAGCACGCCCTCGACCCAGGCGTACGGGTCGCGGCCCGGCGCAGCGGCGGCCGCACCCGCGCGCGCGAGCGCGCGCTCGGCGGCGCGCGTGCGCAGCAGCTCGAGCGCGAACCGCTCGTCGCGATCGCGCACGCGCTCGTCGAGCAGGCCGCTCTCGGCGAGGTGGTCGCGGTGCGCGAACAGCGCGTCGACGAGCTCCGCGAGCCCCTCGCCGCGCGCGGCGACGGTGCGCACGAGCCGCGGCTCCCAGCCGCGGCGCCGCGCGCGCGCGGCCTCGTCGTCGCGCGCGAGGTGGAGCATCGTGCGCAGCTGCCGCTCCGTGTCGTCGGCGCCGTCGCGGTCGGCCTTGTTGAGCACGTGGACGTCGCCGATCTCGAGCACGCCCGCCTTGATCGCCTGGATCTCGTCGCCGAGCCCGGGAACGCTCACGACCGCCGTCGTGTGCGCGAGCCGCGCGACGTCGAGCTCGTCCTGGCCGACGCCGACGGTCTCGACGACGACGACCTCGTAGCCCATGGCGTCGAGCACGCACGTGGCCTCGTACGTGGCGCGTCCGAGGCCGCCGAGCTGGCCGCGCGTCGCCATCGAGCGGATGAACACGCCGGGGTCGGCGGCGTGCCGCTGCATGCGGACGCGGTCGCCGAGGATGGCGCCGCCCGAGAACGGGCTCGTCGGATCGATCGCGACGACCGCGACGCGCAGGCCGCGGGCGCGGAGCGCGTGGACGAGCGCGTCGACGAGCGTCGACTTGCCGGCACCCGGCGGCCCGGTGATGCCGAGCAGGTAGGCGCGGCCGGTGCGCGCGAGCAGCGCGCGCAGCGCGGCGCTGCCGCGCGCGTCGCCGTCGTCGAGCCAGCGGATCACGCGCGCGCCCGCCGCGACGTCGCCGCGCGCGGCGCGCTCGGCGAACGCGCGGGCCTCGCGCTCGGCGGCGGAGCCGTCCTCGGCGGGTGCGCCGGGCGGGCCGGGCGCGCGGCCCGCGCCGCTCACGACGCGCGCGACGCCTGCGACTCCGCCCAGCCGCGGATGTAGTCGACGATCTCGCGCGAGTCGGCGCCCATCGTGAAGATGCGCGCGAAGCCGATCTCGCGCAGGCGCTCGGCGTCCTCGTCCGGGATGACGCCGCCCGCGATCAGCAGCTTGTCGCCGCCGCCCTGCGCGCGCAGCAGCTCGACGACGCGCGGGAAGTGCTGCATGTGCGCGGCCGACAGGCTCGACAGGCCGACGACGTCGACGTCCTCCTGGATCGCGGCGGCGACGACCGACTCGGGCGTCTGCTTGAGCCCCGTGTAGACGACCTCGATGCCCGCGTCGCGCAGCGCGCGCGCGATCACGGTGACGCCGATCGTGTGGCTGTCGAGCCCGAGCTTCGCGAGCAGGACGCGGATGCGGCGGCTCACGACGCGCTCAGACCCCCGACGTCAGCGAATCGGGATGGTAGGTGCCGTACGTCTCGCGCAGGACGTCGCAGATCTCGCCCTCGCTCGCGTACTCCTTCACGGCCTCGAGGATCGGCGGCACGAGGTTGTCGCTGCCGCGGGCGGCGTCGCGCACGCGTGCGAGCGCGCGCTCGACCCGGCCGTCGTCCCGGCCGGCTCGCACGCGGCGAAGGCGCTCGATCTGCCGCCGCTCCGCTCCCGGGTCGAGCTCGAAGATCTCGATGCCGCGCTTCTCGCCGGCCTTCGCGAGGTGGTTCACGCCGACGAGCTTGCGCGACCCGTCCTCGATCTGGCGCTGCCGCTCGAACTGCTGCTTCGCGAGCTCCTTCTGGAAGTAGCCGCGCTCGATCGCCGCGAGCGCGCCGCCCATCGCGTCGACGTCGGCGATCGTCTGCATCACCGCGTCCTCCATCCGGCGCGTGAGCACCTCGACGTAGTACGAGCCGCCGAGCGGGTCGATCGTGTCGGCGACGCCCGTCTCGTGCGCGACGATGCTCTGGATCGCGGCGCCGACCTCGATGGCCTCCTGCGTCGGGAGCGCGTGCGCCTCGTCGTGGAGGGGCGTCGTCATCGCGTGCGCGCCGCCGCCGATCGCGCAGGCGAGCATCTGGATGCCGAGCCGCGCGATGTTGTTGAGCGGCTGCTGCAGCGTGAGCGACATCGTTCCCGGCGACGACATGAGCCGCAGCTGCAGCGACTCCGGCTTGCGCGCGCCGTAGCGCTCCTTCATCAGCCGCGCCCACACCTTCCGATAGGCGCGCAGCTTCGCGACGGCCTCGAAGAAGTCCATGTCGACGCCGGTGATGAAGCTGAAGTAGGGCGCCACCTCGTCGATGTCGAAGCCGCGCGCGAGCACGCTGTCGAGGTACTGCAGCGCGATCGCGAACGAGAAGCCGAGCTCCTGGACGGGGTTCGCGCGCGCGGCGTAGAGCTGCGCGCTGACGACGGAGATCGGCACCCAGTAGGGATGGTTGCGGATCGTGTGCTCGATGACGTCCGTGGCGATCCGCAGCCCGTGCTTCGGCGGGAAGATGTAGCGGCCGACGCACGTGTACTCGATCAGGATCGCGTTCGGCATCTGCAGCGTGAAGCAGGACGGGTCGACGCCCCGCTTCTCGAGCGCGGCGATGATCATCGCGAGGTTGACGGGCTGCGGCCCGTTGCACACCGACGTGAGGTAGCGGAGCTTGTCGAAGGGGAGGTCGAGCACGTCCTCCATGTCGGCGAGCGTGTCGATCGCGGTGCCGGCGCGACAGACCTCGCCGGAGGCGAGCGGGTGGTCGGAGTCGAGCCCGTTCGTGGTCGGCAGGTCGTACTCGAGGATCAGGCCGTCGAGCCCCGCGTCGAGCATCGCGCGGCCGCGCTTCGCCCACTCGTCGCCCGTTCCGAAGCCGCTCACCTGGAGCATCCGCCACAGATCGCTGCGGTACCCGTTCGGCGACGTGCCGCGCGTGAACGGCGGCTCGCCCGGGAAGCCGGCGTCGCGCAGGTAGTCGAAGCCGATCTCCGCGAGGTCGGCCGGCGTGTACAGCGCCTTCACCGGCCAGCGCATCGCCTGCGTGAGGAACTCGCCGAGGCGCTCGCCGTTCGCGCGCACCCAGGGCGCGCGCACGTCGCGCTCCCAGCGCGCCTGCTCGCCGGCGACGGCGTCGCGGCTCGCGTCGCTCGCGCCGCCCGCGCGCGCGGCGGACGGCTGCGGTGCGCGGCGCGCGGCGGTGGCTCGATCGGGCATCGCGGGCTCCTCCGGCGCGTCCGCCTTGCGGCTCGGTGCGGGCGCGCCGCCTCGTGGACGGTCGCGCGAGTATGCGCTCGCCGCGCGACGTTCGGCAAGCGACCGCTCGTGGCCTCCGCGGGCGCCGCGTAGAATCGCCGCGATGGCCGCCGGCGCGCTCGACACCTACCAACGGCGGCTCTTCGGACTCGTGTCGATCGCGACCTTCTTCGAGGGCTTCGACACGCTCGTCACGACGACCGTGCTCCACCAGCTCGGAGCCGAGCTCGGCGTCGCGAACGAGGCGCTCTTCTCGATGCTCTCGGTCATCAACGTCGGCGCGCTGCTCGGATTCGTTCCGCTCGCGCTCGCCGACCGCGTCGGACGCAGGCCGACCTTCCTGTTCGCGCTCGCCGGCTACACGCTCGCGTGTCTCGCCACCGCGGCCACGCGCACGCTCGGCGAGTTCACCGCCTGCCAGGTCGTCGCGCGGATGTTCATGGTGACGGAGCTCGCGCTCGCCTACGTGCTCCTCTCGGAGGAGATGCCCGCTGCGCGGCGCGGGAGGCTCAACGCGTCGATGGGCGCATTCGCGAGCGTCGGCGCGATCGTTCCCGCGGCGCTGCTCTCGACGAGCGTCGAGCTCGGCTTCGGGTGGCGCGGGCTCTACGCCCTCGGCGCCGCGCCGATCGCGCTCCTCCCGCTCTACGTCGCGTGGCTGCGCGAGCCGCCGGCGTTCCACCGCCTCGAGCCGCGCACGCCCGCACGGGCGCTGCGCGAAGCGGCCGCGCTCGTCGCGCCCGCTCGCTGGCGACGGGCTGCGGCCGCGGCGCTCGTCTGGCTCTCGATCAACTTCTG